>NZ_CP054919.1:7215000-7515000 GCF_013364235.1 Kitasatospora sp. NA04385
CAGCCCCGGCGGCGACCGGAACCGGGTGCTCTCCTACGCGGTCCGCCAGCGCCCCGAGTTCTACGGCCGACCCGCCGAGGACCCGGAGCTGATGGTCCGCTACCAGCGCGAGTACCAGCCCGTCCTGGTCGAGACCATCGGGGCCGCGCTCGACCGGGCGGGCCTGGAGCTCGCCGACATCGCGCTGCTGATCCCGCACAACGTCAACCAGGCCTCCTGGCGGATGACCTGCCGCCAACTCGACTACCCCGTCGAGCGGGTGGTCCTGGACAACGTCCCCGCGGTCGGCCACAGCTTCGCCGCGGACGCCTTCGTCAACCTCCGCACCGCCACCACCGGCGGGGCGCTGCGGCCCGGCGACCACTACCTGATCGCCGCCGCCGGCATCGGCGCCACCTTCGCGGCCATGGTCCTGCAGCACTGACGCACCGCCGCCGCACCCCTCGTTCCTCCCCGCCACCCACCCACCGAACGGTCCACCCATGTCAGAATCCGCCCCGCCCACCGCCGCCCTGCCCGCGACCGCGCCGGCCGACCCCGAGGTGCGCGAGCGCATCCGGCGCGGCATCGAGCAGGTCCTGCCGCGCGTCCTGGGCGTCGAACTCGCCGACATCCCCGAGAACGCCTGCTTCTTCGACGACTACGGCCTCACCTCCTCCGGCATCGTCGAACTGGTCCTCGACATCGAGGAGACGCTCGCCATCCAGGTCGACGTCGAGCACCTCGTCGTCGACGACGTCCGCACCCTCGACAGCCTCACCGACTACGTCGTCGGGCACCACGCCGACGAGGACTGACCCGGTGCCCGCCGAGACCCGCGGCCTGCGGGTGACCAGGGCGGTCGCCGCCGGATTCGACGGCCGCGCCGCGGCCGCGCTCCACCCCGACCTGCGCACCTTCACCGCCGACCTGGTCCGCCCGTACGCCCTGCCGCTGCGCGAGGACCTGCTGACCGAGGGCGCCGGGCACGACTACGCCGAGATGGGCGCCGGACTGCTGGCCCGGGCCCTGCCCGGGGGCGAACCCGCGGATCTGCTGATCCTCGCCTTCTCCTCCCCGGACGTCCGGCCCGCCGCGCCCGCCTCGCTCCAGCTCAGCCGCCACTGCCCCGGGCAGCCGACCGCCTTCGCCGTCTGCGACCAGGGCAGCGCCACCGCCTTCACCGCGCTGCGGATCGCCGCCGCCCACCACCGCACCGGCGGCTGCCGACGGGCCGTGATCGTGCTCGCCGAGCAGAGCGCCCTGCACCACCGGCCCGCCGAACCCGTCGAACTGCCCGCCGAGCACCGCGCCGTCGTCCTGGTCTGCGAGGAGGCGCCGGGGGAGGGCCTGCGGGTCCGCGGACAGGACCAGCCGGACGGCGCCGACGCCCTGCGCTCCGTCCTCGACCGGCACCGCCGGCTCGGGCCGGGCGCCGGGCTGCTGCTCGCCGCCGACCTGGCCTCGCACGGCAGCGCCGAGGACACCGAGGGCGCCGAGGCGGCCCGCCCCGGGCAGCCCTTCACCGGCGTCTGGACCCTGCTGGCCGACCGCCTCGCCGGTCCCGGCCCACTGCTGGTCGCCGACCACGACCGGCGCCTGGGCCGGCTCAGCACCCTGACCCTGCCGTGAGCAGCGCGGCACGGGACGGCGCGGCACGGGACGGCGCGGCACGGGACGCCGCGGCACGGGACGGCGCGGCACGGGACGGCGCGGCACGGGACGCCGCGGCCGCCGTCGACGTCGTCGAGGTCTGGAGCATCCCCACCGACCAGCCCCCGGACGTGGTCCACCGGCTGTACGGCCTGCTCGGCGCCGAGGAGCGGGAGCGGGCCGACCGGGCCCGCGACCCGCGCCAGGGCGAGCGGTTCGCGGTGGCCCGGGGCGCCGTCCGGCTGCTGGTCGCCGCCCGGCTCGGCACCGCCCCCGCCGACCTGGCGTGGCGGTACGGCCCGCACGGCAAGCCCGCCCCCGTCCTCCCGGCGTCCGCCGAGCCGATCCGGGTCAACTGGTCCGGATCGGGGGCGCTCGCGCTGCTGGCCCTCGCCGTCGGACGCCGGGTCGGCGCGGACGTCGAGCGGCTCGCCCGGCCCGCCGTCGGCGCCCGGATCGCCCGCCGCCACTTCCCGCCCGCCGACGCGGCCCTGGTCCTGGCGGCGCCGACCCCCGCCGACGGCGCCGACCGCTTCACCCGGCTGTGGTGCCGCCGGGAGGCCTGCGTCAAGGTCCACGGCGGACGGCTCGCCCAGGGCCTCGGCCTCCCGCTGGCCGGCCCCTCCCCGCTGCGGCTGGCCGACGCCGCCCCGCTCGGGCCCGGCCCGCTCTGGCTGGCCGACGTCCCGGTGCCGGGCCCGTACCGGGCCGCGGTCGCCGTCGACGCGGACCGCCCCTTCACCGTCCGCCACCGCACCTGGAGCGCCTGAACTCCCGTGAGCGCCCGAACTCCCGTGCCGGACAAGCACGTCGGGCCCGACCGGTGGCCAACCCGGTCGGGCCCGACGCGTGCGGGCGGTCAGCCCGCGGAGTCCACCGGCCGCGACATGTAGACCGCGCGCCGCCCGTAGGAGGCGGGCACGGCCACCTCCCGGTGCGCCCGGTAGCCGTAGAAGCGCAGCAGGATGTCGGAGCCGCGCACCGCGACCATCGAGATCTGCCGGAAGCCCCCCTCCGCCGCCCGCGCCTGCACGTGCTCCATCAGGTTCGCGGCCAGCTCCCGGCCGCGCAGCTCCTCGGCCAGCACCAGGTCGTGCACGTGCAGGTTGTCCGAGGCGAACGCCCCGGCCTCCGCCACCGCGAGGTCCGGGCAGCGCAGCGGCGGGTACGGCAGGCTCAGCAGGTAGCCGCGGACGGCGCCGGTGCCGACCTGCTCCAGCACGAAGCAGGTCCCCGGCGAGCAGGCGACCCGGGACTGCAGCGCCGCCCGCCCCTCGGAGAGGCCGTCGGCCGCGTAGGCGTCGTGCTCCAGCGCGACCACGGCGTCCCAGTCCCCGTCGGCGAGCTGCCGGATCAGGAATTCCCCGCTCACCCGGCGAGCCCCCGCTCGCGGGCGGCGGCCACCATCGGCGCCCAGTTCTCGATCAGCACGGCCCAGCGCACCGCGTCCTCCCGGGCCTCGTCCAGCAGCTGCTGCCGCTGCCCGGCCACCACGTCCGCCAGCTCGGCGTACTTGCCGCCCAGCTTGCGGTAGAGGCGGTCCACCTCGTCCAGGCAGGTCTCGTTGGTGTCCCGCTCCAGGTCGACGGTGCTGCGCACCAGGCCGAGGACCGGCTCGACCTTCAGCTCGTGCCGCTCGTCCAGCAGCCCGGTGCCCAGGTCGATCATCTGGCCGTAGACCGGGTACAGGTACAGCATCGAGAGCAGCATCTTGACGAAGCGCAGCTGGTACGAGACGAACCCGGCGCCGATCCGGCGCTCGGGCGTGTAGTAGTTGACGATGTGCCGCTTGTGGATGACGGCGGGCAGCTTGGCGTGCACCAGGGCGTGCAGCAGCGCGTAGTCGGCGCCGATCGTGCGCAGCGAGGGCACCAGCGGCAGCACCTCGTAACCCCGGTGGTCGATGGCGACGTTGCACATGTAGACGTCCCAGATGTCCGGCACGCCGAGCACCGAGTCGTCGGGGTCGAAGGTCTCCTCCTCGGCGCCCTTGAAGGAGACGTCCACCATGGCGTCCTGCTGCTCGCGGGTCCACACCCGCGGGGTCCACAGCCGCACCAGGTCCCGGTAGACCTCCGGCTCCAGCTCGTTGATCTCGCCGATGTCCACGTTGAGTTCGCCCATGAAGGCGGCGCTGACCAGCATCACCGGCTTCTCCGCGTCCGCCGGGTCGAGCGCGGAGCGGGCCACCCCGGCCACCGCCTCGCCGGCCGGCTTGCCGATCGACAGCAGCTCGTGGTGGATCGGGAACATCTTCGCGCCGTCGACGACCCGGTAGTCGAAGTCGTCGTTGCGCAGGTGCGCCGAGGTGCAGCCCAGGGCGGCCGCGCCTAGGAAGATCCGGTTGACGCAGGAGCCGTACGCGACGTCCTGCGGCAGCATCAGGTCGAGCAGCAGCTCCGGGTCGGCCCCGCCGGAGCGCCGCGCCACGTCGAGGAAGAACCCGCGCTGCGCCTCGTTGCCGAGGTGGTGGACGAACACGCCGGGGGAGGGGGCCAGCGCGGCCACGGCGTCCGCGTTCTTCGCGAACTCGGCGCCCTCGGTGGTGTCGAGGACGAGCAGGTGCACCTCGACCCCGAAGGTCTCGACGGCGTAGGCCGCCTCCTCGACGAGGTCCACGATGGTGCCGGGACAGGCCCGCATGGTGGGCAGGGCGAGGCAGACTCGTTGCATGGTGTGGGAATCTCCGTCTGATCGTCAGATGCGTTGCGGCGCCCGGCCGCCGAGCGGGGAGCAGGTGCTCTGACCGGCCCGCCGGGCCGTCCCGGACGGGCTCCCCGGCGGGGGCGGAGGGGGCGGCGGCACCGTGGACGGCCTGGTTTCACCACGGTGGACCAGACCGGAGCGGGGTGTCAACGCACGGCTCCCGGCCCGTCCCCGCCGCCCGCCGACACTGCCCGATGGGGCAGCCGGCCCTGCCCCCGGAAGGGCCCCGCGGCCGCCCCGCCCGACGGAACGGCGCGGGCGCGCTCCGGGGGTCCGCCGGGGTCCGCCGGGGTTCGCCGGGGTTCACCGGGGGTGCTTCGGGTGAACGGAGAACGGGCCCGCGGAATCCGGCGGGTAATCGCCGCCGACCCGGCCGGCCGACTTCCGCACCCGAAGTCCGGCGAACCGGAGCCCGGCCCGGCCGAATGCTCCCCCCGAACGTCCGGGCGCCGCTCCGGCGTTCACGCCGAAATGCAACCGTGATGATCGTTGCGCAGCCTGCGGAGAATATCTCGGCGAGATCACGGACTTGCGGGGGAAATGTTCCGGAAGCCGACGGCGGCCCCGCTCCCGAACCGCCGTCGGCCTACTGCCGAGCCGCCGCCGGAGCCCGCCGCCGAAGAGCCTGCCGGAGCCGCCGCGCTACGCCAGACAGGCCGGGCCGCCGTCCTGCTCCCCGAGGTCGGACAGCGCCTGCCCGACGGCGGCCAGCGCACCCGCCCGGCGGTGCTCCAGACCGACCCGCTCGGCGATCGCCAGCGCCTGCTCGGCCGCCTCCAGCGCCTGGGCCGGACGCCCGGCGGCCCGGTAGGACCCGGCCAGCGACACCAGCACGCCCGGCATCCGGTCCCAGGAGCCCAGCGCGCGCAGCGCGCCCAGGCACTCCTCGTAGTCCCGGCCCGCCGCCTCGAACCGGCCCAGCCCGTGCAGCGCCCCCGCCCGGGCGTACAGCATGTGGACCTGCCCGACGAAGTCCCCCAGGCCCCGGAAGGCCGCCAGGCTGCGCTCGGCCCGGCCCAGGGCCGACTCCGGCCGGTCGACGGCGAGGTCGGCCAGCGCCGCCATCCCCTCCACGAAGGCCCGCGCCGACCGGTTGCCCAGCTCGGCGGCGAGCGCGACGGCCTCGTCGCACCAGGCGGCCACCTGCTCGTCCGTGCAGTGCGGGAGGCTGGTCAGCGCCAGCACCACCAGCGCGCCCGGCAGCAGGGCCGACTGCCCGGTCCGCCGCGCCAGCGCGACCACCCGCGCCGCCTCGGAGCGGGCCTGCGAGGTGCGCTGGAACTCCCGCTGCGCCCACATCAGCGTGTACCGGGCCCGCGCCTCGCTCTCCGGCAGGCCCGCCGCCCCGGCGGCCCCGGCCACCCGCCCGGCCAGGTCGCACAGCTCCGGCACGGCCGTGCCCAGGTCGATCAGCTGGACCAGCAGCAGCGTCAGGTCCGCGACCAGCGCCAGCGGGCCGTCCGGGTCCCGGGCGGCCTGCCCGGCGACCGCCAGCACCGCGGGCACCTCCTGCCGGGCCCAGCGCAGCCCCTCGGCCGGCCCGGTGAACCCCGGCCCGGTGAACCCCGGCCCGGCGGCCCCCGCCGCCACCAGGTCCGCGAAGGGGTAGCCGGGCCGCACCACCCGGTACAGGCCCGCCACCGTCGCCAGGTAGTGCCGCAGCAGCCGCTCGACGGCGGCCCGCCCGGCGGCCTCCCCGTCCACCTCCCGCACCAGCTCGCGGGCGAACAGCCGCAGCAGGTCGTGGTACTGGTAGCGGCCGGGGAACGGGCAGGACAGCAGCCCCAGGTCGGTCAGCGCCTCGGCCAGCCGCTCGGCCGCCGGCTCCGGCAGCCCCAGCAGCACCGCGGCCGCCGCCGACGACACCCCCGGGCCGTCCGCCAGCGACAGCAGCCGGAACGCCCGGGCGCCCTCCGCGTCGAGCTGGTCGTAGCTGAGCCGGAACGACGCGGCGACCGCCAGCTCCCCGGCCTCCAGCTCGGCCAGCCGCCGCCGCTCGGAGGCCAGCCGGTCCGCCATGTGCGACAGCTGCCAGGCCGGGCGGGCCGCCAGCCGGGACGCCGCCGTCCGCACCGCCAGCGGCAGGAACCCGCAGGCCTCCGCCAGCCGCCGGGCCGCCGCCGGCTCGGCCGCCACCCGCGCCCGCCCGGCGATCGCCGCGAGCAGCCGCACCGACTCCTCCGGGGTCAGCGGCTCCAGGCCGACCTGCCGGGTCGTCGGCAGCCCCGACAGCCAGGCCCGGCTGGTCACCAGCACCGCGCACGAGCGGCTGCCCGGCAGCAGCGGCCGGACCTGCCGGGTGTCGCGGGCGTCGTCCAGCACGATCAGCACCCGCAGCCCCGCCACCCGGGAGCGGAACAGCGCCGCCCGCTCCGCCGTCCCCGGCGGGAGCGCCGCGTCGGCCACCCCCAGCGCGCCCAGGAAACCCGCCAGCACCTCGCCCGGGTCGGCGGGGAACGCCCCCGCCCCCCGCAGGTTCACGTACAGCTGCCCGTCCGGGTACTGCCCGCCCACCGCGTGCGCGACGTGCACCGCCAGCGTCGACTTGCCCACCCCGCCCAGGCCCGAGACCCCCACCACCGGCATCGCCGGGCCGTCCGGCGCCAGGTCCGCGCACAGCGCCGCGCAGAGCTCCTCCCGGCCGGTGTGGTCGGAGACGTCCGCGGGCAGCTGGGCGGGCGGGACGGGCGCGGCGGGCGGGCNGGCCGCGCCGGGGCGGGCGGCGCGGGCGGCTCCGCCGGCGGGGGCGGTACGGCGGGCGCGGCCGGTGCGGCCAGCTTCGGATCGCCCGACAGGATGCCCAGGTGCAGCTCGCGCAGCCGCGGCCCCGGATCGACCCCCAGCTGCTCCAGCAGCGCGCGCCGGGCGTCCGCGTACACGCCCAGCGCCTCGGCCTGCCGCCCGCCGCGGTACAGCGCCAGCATCAGCAGCTCGCGCATCGGCTCCAGCAGCGGGTACCGGCTCACCCACACGGTCAGCTCGCCGATCGCCTCCGCGTGCCGCCCCGTCTCCAACTCGGTCTCCAGCCAGGCCTGGACGGCGTTCAGCCGGCGCTCGACCAGCCGGGCCCGGTGCGCCTGGGCGAGCGGCCCCGGCAGCCCGGCCAGCGGCTCGCCGTGCCACAGCCCGCACGCCTCCCGCAGCAGCCCGAGCGCCCCGGAGGTGTCCCCCAGCGCGCGGGCCCGGCCCGCCGCGGCGACCCGGTCCTCGAACACCTCGGCGTCCACGCAGTCGGCCGGGAGCCGCAGCACGTAGCCGCTGCCCGAGGACACCAGCACCGTCGGGTGCACCCGGTCCGGCTCCAGCACCCGCCGCAGCCGCGACACGTAGGTCCGCACGATCGCGGCGGCGCGGGCCGGCGGCTCCTCCCACAGCGCGTCGAGCAGCTCGTCGACGGACACGATCCGGCGGGCCCGCAGCGCCAGCGCGGTCAGCAGCGACCGCTGCTGCGGCGGGCCGAGCTCCAACTCGCGCTCCCCGCACCAGGCCTGCACCGGCCCGAGCAGGCACAGGCGCAGCCGCTCCCCGCCGTCCGCATCCGGGGCCGACGCGCCGCGGGGCTCTCCGATTTCCGTCATCGTCAGAAGGTAGCGGTTCGCCCCGGCGGACCGCGGCGCCGGGGCGGGTGCAATTCCACCGCCGCGGGCGGTCCTCGGCCGCCGGCCGTCCCCGCGCATTCGATTCCGCGGCGCCGCGGACCGCCCGCCCGGAGGAAAAGGAAAAAAGTCCCGCCGAACGGGAACCGACGGCGCAGATGCGCATCCGTCAATCTTTTATTGACCGGCGGCGGATAGCTTGGTCCGTGGCCGCCGGACCTCCGGCGGACGGGAGAGCTCCCGCGGTGCCGGACCGGCCGCGGGGGGAGGGACGGCGTCGCGTGCGGACGACGCCGACCGACCGGTTCTGACGGTGCGCCGCCGCCTGTGGGGGGCGGTGGGCGCACCGCCGAGCGCAACGAAAGGAATACCAGCGCCGTGCTCCAGTACGCCGACGACGTCCGTACGACGACCCGACCGATCCGGCCGCAGACCACCAGGACGGTCCCGCCGCAGGCCGCCCGGGCGGTCCCGACGCAGACCACCCGGACGGTTCCGGTGGCCGTCCACGCCCTGGACCCGCTCTCCCGGGCCGGAGTGGTGAGCTTCCTCCGGCAGTGCCCGGAGGTGTCGCTGGTGGACGGGGACCAGCAGGGCGGCAGCGGCGTGGCCCTGCTGGTCGCCGACGACTTCGACGAGGCGGCCCTGGGCAGCCTGTCCCGGCTCGTCCGGGCCGGGCGCACCCGGGTGGTGCTGGTCCTGGACCGCATCCAGGAGCCGGAACTGCTCGGCGTGGTCTCGCTCGGGGTGACCACCATCCTGTGGCGCCGCGAGGTGACCCGGGAGCGCCTGCGCCAGGCCGTCCTCACCGCCGACCGCGGCCACGGCGACCTCCCGCCCGACCTGCTGGGCAAGCTGATCGGCTGCATGGGCCGCCAGCGCGGCGGCGAGGGCCAGGCGCAGGAGAACGGCCCCGCCGACTTCGGCATGCTGCCGCGCGAGGTGGACGTGCTGCGCCTGGTCGCCGACGGCATGGACACCGGGGAGATCGCGGTCAAGCTGCTCTACTCGGAGCGGACGATCAAGAACATCATCCACACCGTCACGACGCGCTTCCACCTGCGCAACCGCGCCCACGCGGTGGCCTACGCCCTGCGCGAGGGCTACATCTAGCCCCCGCGCGCCGCGGCCTCACCGCTCGGCCAGCACCTCCAGCAGCCTGGTCAGCGACGTCCCCAGCCCCCAGCGCCCGGCCAGCCACTCCAGCGCCCGCGGATCGCGGGCCACCCGGGGCAGCTCCGGATCGAACGCGGGCAGCGGGACGTCGCTGGCCACCCGGACCACCGTCGGCGCCACGTCCAGGTACGGCGCCGCCTCCAGCAGGTTGCGGCGCCGGGCCGGCGTGAGCTTCGAGGCCGGATCGGCCGCCGCCGCCCGGACGCCCGCCAAGTCCCGGTATTCCTGGACGAGTTGCGTCGCCGTCTTCTCCCCGATCCCCTTCACCCCGGGCAGCCCGTCACTGGCGTCCCCCCGCAGGACGGCCAGGTCCGCGTACCCGGAGCCCGGCACGCCGTACTTCTCCCGCAGCGCCGCGTCGTCCATCACCAGCGCGGACCCGACGCCCTTCGCCGGGTACAGCACCGTCACCGCGCGGGCGTCGTCGACCAGCTGGAACAAGTCCCGGTCGCCGGTGACGATCTGCACCGGGCCGGTGGCGCGGGTGGCCAGGGTGCCGATCACGTCGTCGGCCTCGTAGTCGGGGACGCCGATCCGGGCGATGCCCAGCGCGTCGAGGACCTCCTCGATCACCGGGACCTGCGGGGCCAGCGTGTCCGGCACCTCCTCCTCGCCGTCCTGCGCGGCCTCGGCGACCCGGTGCGTCTTGTAGGTGGGGATCAGGTTGACCCGCCACTGCGGGCGCCAGTCGGCGTCCATGCAGGCGACCAGCTGGTCCGGGCCGTGGTCGTGGACCAGGCGGGAGATGAAGTCCAGCAGGCCGCGCACGGCGTTCACCGGCTCGCCCTGCGGGGAGCGGAGCGAGTCCGGGACGCCGAAGTAGGCGCGGAAGTAGAGGCTGGCGGTGTCCAGCAGCATCAGGCGGGGCGCGGTCGGTGCGGTCACCCCCCGATCATGCCGCATCCCGCCGACAGGTCGCGGCCGGGCGGCTGACGCGCCGTCAGTGCGGGTGCGGCCCCGCGCGGTGCACCGGCCCGTGCGCCTCCCCGCAGTGCTCGCGGGCCTCCTCCCCGGCCGCCGCGGCCGCGCTGTTCGGCGCGATCTGCAGCAGCCCGTCCGGCCCCTGCTCGCCGACGTGGTCGACCTGGAGGGTGGCGTGGGTGATCCGGTACTCCTCGCGCAGCCGCCGCTGGAGCTCGCGCTGCACCGCGTGGCAGTCGCCGCCCGGGGTGACCAGGATGTGCGCCGAGAGGGCCGGCTCGTTGGAGGTGATCTCCCAGATGTGCAGGTCGTGGACCTCCTCCACCTGCGGGGCCGCCACCAGCCGGTCCGCCACCGCGTCCGGGTCGACCCCGGCCGGAGCGGCCTCCAGGAAGATCCGCGCCGAGTCCCGCACCAGCCCCGTCCCGGCCCGCAGCATCAGCGCCACCACCACCAGCGAGGCGATCGCGTCCGCCCGGACGAACCCGGTCAGCAGCACCACCGCACCCGCCACCGCCGTCGCGACGAACGCGTACAGGTCGGTCAGCACGTGCTGGAACGCGCCCTCCACGTTCAGCGAGGACCGGTCGGCCCGCGACAGGCACCAGGTCGCGGCGACGTTCACCACCACGCCCACCAGCGCCGTCACCAGCACCAGCGAGCCCCGCACCTGCGGCGGGTGGACCAGCCTGGTCACCGCCTCGTAGCCGAGCCAGGCCGACAGCACCAGCAGCGTCACCCCGTTCGCCTGCGCGGAGAGGATCTCGGCCCGCTTCAGCCCGTACGTGTAGCCGCCGCGCGCCGGACGCGCCGCCAGCCGCATCGCCACCAGGGCCAGCGCAATCGAGGCGGCGTCGGTCAGCATGTGCGCCGCGTCCGAGATCAGCGCCAGCGAGCGGGCGGCGAAACCCACCACCACCTCGCCCGCCATGAACACCACCAGCAGGACCAGCGCGCTCCACAGCCACCTGCGGTCCGCGTCCGCCGAGACCGCGTGGCTGTGCCCGGCGTGCGAACCGTGCCGGTCGTCGTGGTCGTGGTCGTGCCCGGCCATCGGTGTCCCTCCGCTCTGGTGCCCGCACCCGAAGTGAACCCCAGAACGGAGGAAGATCCAAAGGTGGCACCGGTGACCGTTGTCGTTCTCGCGCCGGGCCCCTGCCGCGCCACCGCCGGGCCCGCACCGCTCCGGGCCCCCGCCGGAACCAGCCCAACGGGGGACGCCGCACTGGGCCGAGCGGGCGCGGCCCGGCGCGGCCCGGGCCTGCGCCCCGGGGCCGGGGCCGGGTTCAGAGCGACGGGAGGACGGCGCCCTCCGGGCTGGCCGGGGCGGCGAACGGGGCCAGCCGGGCCGCGTTGACCAGGGCGCGGGCCACCCGCAGGTCCTCGCCCTGCTCGGGGTGCCACTGGACGCCGACCGTGAAGCCCGCGCCCTCGACCGCCTCGACGGTGCCGTCCTCGGCGTGCGCGCTGACCGTCAGGCCCTCGCCGAGGCGGGCCACCGCCTGGTGGTGGAAGGTCGGGACGACCACCGACTCCTCCGGCAGCAGGTCCGCGAGCAGGGTGCCGGCCACCGGGCGGATCGCGTGCCGGCCGTACTCGCCGGGCTCGCCGACGTGGCTCAGCCCCGTCCCGACCACGTCCGGCAGGTGCTGGACCAGCGAGCCGCCGCACACCACGTTCAGCAGCTGCATGCCCCGGCAGATGCCCAGCAGCGGGGTGCCGGCGGCGAGCGCCGCGCGGATCAGCGCGGCCTCCCACAGGTCGCGCGCGGCCGCGGTGGCCACCGTCCGCGGGTGCGGGCGCTCGCCGTACAGGCCCGGGTCGACGTCCTCGCCGCCCGCGATCACCAGGCCGTCCAGCCGGGCCACCACCGCCGCCGCGTGCTCCGGCGCGTCCGGCGGCAGCATCAGGGCGATCCCGCCGGCCTCGCGCACCAGCTCCGGGTAGCGCACGGGGAGCAGCACCGAGCGCATGAGGTCCCACCGCCCCCAGGCGGCGTCGTTGAGGTAGGTGCTGATGCCGATCACGGGGCGAGAGGTCATGGCGGGCATTCTGCCGCGCGCCCGTGCGCCCCGCCGCGCGACCCACCCCCCTCGCGCGCCCCTTCAGGCGCGTGGAGCACAGCGCACGCCCCGCGAGGTGCGGGAGGACGCCGGGCGGAGCGGCGGTCGGGCGATTCTCACCGGAATCTCATCGGCGGACCCCCGTTTGCACCCCCTCGCTGATTTCCCGCTTATCCGCCGCCCCCTAGGGTCTCTGTCGTGAGCGAGCAGCAGATTCCGGCCGGGTGGTACCCGGACCCCGTCGACACCGACAGCGACCCCCGCCCCCAGCGCTGGTGGGACGGCAAGGGCTGGACCGCCGAGACCCGCCCGGCCCCGGCGGCGCCCGCGGACGCCGCGCCCGGCAGCACCGCGCCCGGCAGCGCCGCGCCCGGGACGGAGGACACCGCCGTCCTGGAAGGCACCGTGCTGGACGCCTCCGGGCAGACCGTGAACTACCCCCCGCTGCCCCCGTACGCCGGGCAGTTCGGGGCGAAGCCGGCCCGCACCGGCCCGTCCAAGCCGGTGCTGGTCGCCGCCTCGGTCGCCGCCGTGCTCGGCCTCGTGATCGGCTCCGGCGTCACCTACCTGGTGATGGACGGCCACCGCGACAAGAAGGACACCACCGCCGCGCAGAGCAACGACGCGCGCCGCGGCGGCAACGGCTTCGGGGGCTTCGGCGGCGGGAACGGCGGCAGCGGCGGGAACGGCAGCAGCGGCGGGAACGGTGGCAAGACCACCCCCGAGAACCCGTTCGACCCGTTCGGCGAAGGCGGCGGCGGCAGCACCGGCGGGAACGGCCAGGGCAACGGCGGCGGCAGCGGCAGCGGCAAGAACGGCCAGGGCAACGGCGGCGGCAGCGGGCGGAGCGCCACGACCGCCCTCGACCTGGTCAACGGCATCTCGCTGCCGATCCCGAGCGGCTGGGACGGCGGCACCGTCGAGGGCGGCTACGCCGGGATCTACACCGGCAGCTACACCTGCGTCGACGGCTCGGAGAACTGCTCGCTGGGCGGCGTGTCCACCACCCGACTCAAGGGCACCGACGCCAAGCAGGCCGCCCAGGACGACATCGCGGACGCCGCGAAGCAGGCCTACGGCGACCTCAACGGCCACCAGGAGCTGAAGAACGAGGCCGTCAAGGTCGCCGGGCGCGACGGCTACCTGGTGCGCTGGAAGGTCGACGCGGCGAAGGGCAACCCCGGCTACGTCGAGACGGTGGTCTTCCCGACCGCCGACGGCAAGGCGCTGACCGCCGTCCACTTCGGCTTCGACATCGCCGACAAGGCGCCCGGCCTGGACCAGATGGACAGCATCCTGAAGGGCATCGCCAAGGTCGACGCCGGCTCCCTCGGCGGCGGCGCGGGCACCACCACCTGAACGACCGGCTCAGCCCCCGCCGCGCAGCAGCGTGTTGAGCCGGGCGGCCTGCCGGATCAGGTGCTCCCGCTCGGCCGCCGTCCCGGCCTCGTCGGCGGCCCGCGCGTACAGCCCGGCGGCGACCGGCAGCTCGCCGGCCCGCTCGTGCAGGTACGCCCGGGCGGCGGTGTGGCGGGGCAGCGAGCCGTCGAGCGCGGCGAGGGCGGCCAGACCCGCGCGCGGGCCGTCCGCCTCGCCGACGGCGACGGCCCGGTTGAGCCGCACCACCGGGTTGTCGGTCAGCGCCGCCAGCTCGTCGTACCACTCGACGATCTGCACCCAGTCCGTCTCGGCGGCGGTCGGCGCGTCCGCGTGCAGGGCGGCGATCGCCGCCTGGGCCTGGAACTCGCCGAGCCGGTCGCGGGCCAGCGCCGCCTGGAGCACGGCGACGCCCTCGGCGATCGCGGCGGTGTCCCAGCGGGTGCGGTCCTGCTCGGCCAGCGGCACCAGGCCGCCGTCCGGCCCGGTGCGCCCGGCCCGGCGGGCGTGGTGCAGCAGCATCAGCGCCAGCAGGCCGGACACCTCCGGGTGGTCGATCCGGGCCGCGAGCTGCCGGGTCAGCCGGATCGCCTCGGCCGCCAGGTCGACGTCCCCCGAGTAGCCCTCGTTGAAGACCAGGTACAGCACCCGCAGCACGGTCGCCACGTCCGCCGGCCGGTCCAGCCGGACGCCCGCGACGGTGCGCTTGGCCCGGCTGATCCGCTGCGCCATGGTCGCCTCCGGCACCAGGTACGCCGCGGCGATCTGCCGGGTGGTGAGCCCGCCGACCGCGCGCAGCGTCAGCGCCACCGCCGAGGACGGCGTCAGCGACGGGTGCGCGCACAGGAAGTACAGCCGCAGCGAGTCGTCGGTGTCCGGCACCGGCCCGGGCCCCGGCTCCTCCTCCACCGCGTCCTCCCGGCGGCGGCGCGCGCTGTCGGCCCGCGCCGCGTCCAGGAAGCGCCGCCACGCGACGGTCACCAGCCAGCCCTTCGGGTCCCGGACGGGCTCCTGCGGCCAGCGCCGGAAGGCCTCCAGCAGGGCTTCCTGGACGGCGTCCTCGGCCGCCGCGAAGTCGGCCCCGCGCCGGACCAGGACGGCCAGCACCTCGGGGGTGAGCACGCGCAGCAGCCGTTCGTCCACGGCCGGGGACGCCACCGCGGTCACTCCGTGACGGTCGGCGGCTCGGACATGAACGGGCGCAGCTCCAGCCACTCGTGGATCGGCTCCCCGCCCGCCCCCGGCGCCGCCGACAGCTCGGCGGCCAGCTCCAGCGCCCGCTGGTGGCTGTCCACGTCGATCACCATCCAGCCCGCGATCAGGTCCTTGGTCTCCGCGAACGGCCCGTCGGTCACCGGCGGCTTCCCCTCCCCGCCGTACTGCACCCACGTCCCCTCGGGCGCGAGCGCCTGCGCGTCCACGAACTCGCCGGTCCCCTCCAGCTTGGCCGCGAAGTCCCGCATGTACTGGATGTGCGCGGTGACCTCCGCGGGCGTCCACCGCTCCATCGGCACGAAGCCCTCGGGCGTCGGCGCGCCGCGGTAGTGCTTGAGCAACAGGTACTTGGCCATGGATCTCACTCCTCGCTCCGGTGCGGCCCATTCTGACCGCTTCCACCCCTGGGACGGAGCCGCCCACGCGTTCTCGACACGGACCCGGAGAAAAATCCGCAGAGTTTTTCCGGACCGGCGGCCGAGGCCGGGCCGAGGCCGGAACGGCGGATCGAGCGGCGCGGCGGGGGCGGCACCGACAGCGGGGAGCGTCAGAGGAAGGTGCGGCCCTCGCCCCGGTAGGTGGGCACGGTGTCGGTGACCGTGTCGCCCTCGATCAGGTGCAGGCGCTCGAAGCGCTCGCACAGCTCGCCCGCCTTCGCGTGGCGGAACCACACCCGGTCGCCGATCAGCAGGTCGTCCGCCGCCGAGCCCAGCAGCGGGGTCTGCACCTCGCCCGCGCCCTCCTGCGGGTCGTAGCGCAGGCCGGCCGGCAGGTACGGGACGGGGGAGCGGTCCGCGCCCGCCGGGCCGGACGCCGGGTAGCCGCCGCCCAGCACCGTCACCACGCCGACCCCGGGGCGCCGCACCACCGGCTGGGCGAACAGCGCGGCCGGACGGCCGTGGAAGGAACGGTAGTTGTCGAACAGCCGGGGCACGAACAGGCCCGAACCGGCCGCGACCTCGGTCACCGCGGCCTCCGCGACGGTCGACTCCACGCTGCCGGTGCCGCCGCCGTTCACGAACTCCAGGTCCGCGACCCGGCGCACCCGCCGCACCACCTCGGCGCGCCGCGCCGCCAGCTCGCTCCGGGCCTTCGCCTGCATCAGCCGCACCGCCGCCGACCGCAGCGGACGCCCCGCCACCGCGTCCCCGACCCCCGCCACGTGGCCCTCGTACGCCATCAGCCCGACCACCTCGAACCCCGGACGGGCGTTGACGAGCTCGGCGAACCGGCCCAGCTGTTCGGGCGTGCGCAGCGGCGAGCGCCGCGCGCCCACCCGCACCCGGCCGCCCAGCAGTTGCAGCGAGGTGTCCAGCTCCAGGCAGACCCGGACCGTCGCCGAACCCTCCCGGGCCGCGTCGATCAGGTCCAGCTGCGCCGCGTCGTCCACCACCACGCTGACCTGCCGGGCCAGCTCCGGGTCCGCGGTCAGCCGCCCGAACGAGGCCCGGTCCGCCGAGGGGTACGCCAGCAGGACGTCGGTGAAGCCGGACTCCACCAGCCACAGCGTCTCCGCCAGCGTGAAGCTCATCACCCCGGCGAAGCCGTCGAGCTTGAGCACCCGCTCCAGCAGCGCCCGGCACCGCACCGACTTCGAGGCCACCCGGACCGGCTTCCCGCCCGCCCGCCGCACCAGGTCCGCCGCGTTGGCGTCGAACGCCGCCAGGTCCACGATCGCCAGCGGCGCGTCCAGGTGGGCCGTCGCCCGGTCGTACCGGGCCCGGTCGGAGACGGTTCCGCTGGTCGCAGCGGTCTCAACGAGTGCCATGGCCGCAGACTGCCACATCCCCCTACTGGACGGTAGATCCGTAGGGCCCCCAATCCGCGACGCGCGGGCCCGCGCCCCGGTGCAGCGTGGGCTCCGCCCCACCCCGGTCGACCACCCGCCCCGGCGCCCGGCCCCACTGCCACACCCCGCTGCCCGGCACCCGGGAGAACCACACCGCCCCGCGAGTGCCCGCCACCCGTGTCGGGCCGGCCGCGCTGTCCCGCGCCAGCAGCTCGACCGGCCGCCCGGCTCCGGCCCGGTGGGCAACCACCGCCCCGCTGTCACCCGCCCGGGTCCTCTCCTCCGACTGCCGCCGCCGCCCGTCGCGGAGGAGGCGGGCGGCGCAGGGCGGGCGGCGCGGGACGGACGGCGTAGGGCAGAGTCGGGTCGGTCGCGGTGTCCCGTGCTGGCAGTTCGACCGACTGCCCGGTTCCGGCCCAGCCGGTAACCGTCGCCCCGCCGCCACCCGCCCGGGTGGGCTTCTCCGACTGCCGCCGCCGCGTGTCGGGTCGGTCGCGGTGTTCCGTGCCGGCAGCTCGATCGGCTGCCCGGTTCCAGCCCGGCGGGCAATCGTCGCCCCGCCGCCACCCGCCCGGGCTCAACACCTCGTCAACTCGGCTCTCCGGCAAGGCTTCCCGTCGTCCCCGGGCCGTCCGTGCCGAGCGCCGCCACCGCCCAGCGTGCCGCCGACTCCACCGCCGCCACGCCCTCCGCCAGCTCCCGCCAGCCGTCGGAGAGCACCGCCACCAGCGTCCCGTCCGGCCGCGCGCCGAAGCTGTCGACCACCCACCGGCCGGTCGCGCTGCGCGGCAGCCAGCCGTTCTTCAGCGCGCCCGCCCCCGCCGCCGAGACGCCCCACGCCTGCTCGGGCACCACCCGCCGCATCAGCCCGGCCAGCCAGCGCCGCCCGGGGAGCGCGCCCCCGTCCGCCGTGAAGACCCGCCGCAGCAGCCGGACCCGGTCGGCGGCGCTGGTCGTGGTCAGCCCCCAGTACCCGTCCCGCCCGGCGACGGTCTCCACCAGGCCGAGCGCCCGGTACGCCGCGTCCAGCCCGTCCGCGCCACCGACCAGCAGGTACAGCTCACTGGCCGCCGCGTTGTCGCTGCGGACGATCGACAGCTCGGCCAGCTCCCGCTGCCCGGCGGTCAGCCCGTCCGCGCCGCCGCGGCGCAGCAGCAGCGCCGCCACCAGGTCGACCTTCACCGTGCTCGCCGTCACGAACAGCCCGCCGCCGCGCACCGCGGCCGCCCCCGTCCCGGGCACCACCGCCGCCACCGCCAACCGCCCACGCCGTTCCACCGGCCCACCTCCTCCGCGTCCGTCCTACGCCGTCCGTCCCGCACAGCCTGTCCTGCGCCGCCCGTCCCGCGCCGTCCGTCCCGCACAGCCTGTCCCGCGCCGCCCGCCTCCTCCGCGTCCGCCCTGCGCCGCCCGTCCCCGCACAGCCTGTCCTGCGCCGCCCGCCTCCTCCGCGTCCGCCCTGCGTCGCCCGTCCCGCACAGCCTGTCCTGCTTCGCCTGTCCCGCGCCGTCCGCCCTGCGCAGCCCGTCTCCTCCGCGTCTGCCCTACGCCGTCCGTCCCGCGCCGCCCAGCCTGCGTAGCCTGTCCCGCGCTGCCTGCCCCGCGTCCTGCGCCGTCCGTCCTGCGGATAAACGTGGCATACGCTCACGGGGTGGAGCGCAAGAACATCCCCGATCCCGGTTTCGCCGCGGACGACGGCACCGCCGACCCCGCCCTCGCCGCGGCCCTCGCCGCCTGGCGGCAGGACCCGGCCACCGAGCCCGACCTGCTGGCGGCCCTCACTCCGAGCCGGCTGATGGTGCCGATCGTGGCGCTGCTCGGCGAGGTCGAGGTGGACGCCAACGGGCACAAGCACGAGAAGACCAGCGACATGGCCGTCCCGGTGGTCGAGGCCGCGGACGGCCGCCGGGCCCTGCCCGCGTTCACCTCGCTGGCCAGCATGGCCGCCTGGCGCGCCGACGCCCGCCCGGCCCCGGTGGTCGCCCCGCAGGCCGCGATGGTGGCCTTCTCCGAGCGGGCCGACACCCTGCTCATCGACCCGGCCGGCCCGGTCACCTACCGGCTGTCCGGTGCTCGGCTGCGCGCCGTCGCGGAGAACCGCGGCTACCTCCCGCCGCACCGCGACCCGGAGGTGCACCGGGCCCTGCGCGCCCTCCTCGCCGCCGAACCCGCCGTCGCCGCCGCGCACCTCGTCCCGGCCCCGGACGCCGACGCCACCCTCGCCCTGGTGCTGTCCGACCCGGCCGCCGACCCCGCCGCCGTCCAGTCCCTCGCCGCCCGCCTCGGCCCGGCCCTGGCCGCCGACCCGGCCCTGCGCGTGCGCCTGGACCAGGGGCTCCGGCTGGCCTTCCTGGCCCGCCACCCCGAGCAGCGGCCCTTCTACGCTGCGAACACGAACGGGTGAAGTCTCGCAGCACCGGTTCGTGTCCGGAGTGGTGAGCCGGGCGGTGCGGCACGCCTCGCTACGTTGAGGTCTCCCAGGCCCGCTGACGCTGTGTCAGCGGGCTTCGCACCGAAGGAGACCCCGTGTTCTCTAGGACCAAGCGGACCGCCTTCTCGGCGGTCCTGGCGTTCGCCGCGGCCACCGCCCTCACCGTCGCCGTCCCCGGCGACGCGTACGCCATCAACCACGTCGAGTGCAAGGGCGGCGAGAACTTCCTCAAGATCTGGTCCCACCTGAACGGCAGCCAGAGCGTCGACTGCTACGCCAACGCGGGCCGCACCGACTTCGGCAGCTGGTGGGTCGACCGGATCTCCACCGGCAACAACGACCTCATCTACTACGACGTCAACGGCGACTCGGTGAAGATCGAGCGCTGGCACGACATCACCTTCCCCAACCACCCCCCGCGGGTGAAGTCCATCCAGATCCTCTGACCGGCCCGCCCCGGCGTCCGGCCCTCACCCGCCGGACGCCGGGGCACCCGGTCCCGCCCCCTCCGGCTCGTCGGCCGCGAGCGCGGCCAGCAGCCGCAGCTTCTCGTCGCTGTCGCCGCCCCGGTCGGGGTAGTAGACGACGAGGATGACGTCCGCCACGGGCAGCTTGTCGCGGTGCAGGCGCAGCTCGCCGACGACCGGGTGGTGGAGCGTGGTGGTGCCGCCACCGAGGTCGCGCACGTCGTGGCGGGCCCACAGGGTGCGGAAGCGCGCGCTGGAGAGCGCGAGCTCGCCGACGAGCTCGACGAACCGGGGGTCGTCGGTGTCGTCCCCGACGGAGGTGCGCAGGGCGGCGACGAAGTCGGCGGTGGCCCCCGCCCAGTCCCGGTGGAAGGACCGCTCCTCGGGGTCGAGGAGCAGCGAGCGGAGCCGGTTCTCGCCGGGCCGCAGGCGGGGGGAGAGCGCGCGGGCCATCGGGTTGGCGGCCAGCACGTCGAACGCCCGCCCCTCGACGAACGCGGGGAAGGGGAGCTGGGCGAGCAGCTCGTGCACCCGCGCCGGGACGTGCTCGGGCCGCTTGCGGCGCGGCGCCCGCGGCCGGGCCGCGGCGAGGCCGAGCAGGTACGTCCGCTCGACCTCGTCCAGCCGCAGGACGCGCGCCAGCGCGCCGAGCACCTGGGGCGAGGGGTTGCGGTCGCGGCCGCGTTCCAGGCGCAGGTAGTAGTCGGGGCTGATCCCGGCGAGCAGGGCGACCTCCTCCCGGCGCAGGCCGGGCACCCGGCGGTTGCCGCCGGGCGGGATCCCCGCCTGCTCGGGGGAGACCAGTTCACGCCGGGCGCGCAGGTAGTCGCCGAGCCGGTTGCCGGATGCCTCGTCGTCCATACCGCCACCGTAGTGCGGCGCGCGCGACCTGGAGGGGGGCCCTGCCGGGACCCGGGTACGCGGGGGCCTCCCCGCGGCCGGCCGGTTCCGCGCAGGCTGGAACGGTGCCGCCCCGCGCCGGGGCGGCGGACCTCGCAGGGCGGTGCGCGCCACCGCCCGCGCCGCGGCCGGGTGCCGTCGGCGCACCGGATCGAAGGGAAGACCCCGTGGACCTCTCCCACCGCACCGTTCTCGTCGTCGGCGGAACCTCGGGCATCGGCCGCGAGCTGGCCCGCCGGTTCGCCGCGGCGGGCAGCACCGTCGCCGTCGGCGGCCGCAGCCCGCAGGCGCTGGAGGCGCTCGCCGCGGAAGGGTTCGGCACCGTCCGGATCGACGTCACCGACGGCGCCTCGGTCGCGGCCGCCCGGGACGCCGTGCTCGCCCGGTACCCGGAACTGGACACCGTGGTGACCATGGCGGGGGTCATGCTCCTGGAGGACCTGCGCGACCCCGCGCACTTCGCGGCGGCCGCCACCACGATCGACACCAACCTGCTCGGCACCGTCCGGGTGGTCGACGCCTTCACCCCGCACCTGGTGCGCCGGGGCGCCGGGGCCATCGTCACCGTCAGCTCCGGCATCGCCTTCCTGCCGTTCCCGCCGATGCCCAGCTACGCCGCCTCGAAGGCCGGGGTGCACGCCTACTCCGAGGCGCTGCGCGCCCAGCTCGACGGCACCGGGGTCGAGGTGGTCGAGCTGGTGCCGCCGGCCGTGGCCACCGCCGGGCAGGAGCAGGTGAACCCGCACGCGCTGCCGCTGGACGGTTTCGCGACCGAGGTGATGCGCCTGCTCGGGCAGGACCCGACCCCGCGCGAGGTCCTGGTCGACGGCGTCCTGATGCACCGCTGGGCCGAGCGCGACGGCACCTACGACGACCTCGTCGCCCGGCGCTCCCAGGCCCTGTCCATGCTCCCCGGCCGCCGGGGCTGACCCCCGCAGAGGCGGCCGGGGCGGGCGGCTCGAAGTCGTCGCAGGTAGGCGTTGACCCCGTACAGCTCGGAGCAGACCACGACCGCGCCGCGCACCTCGCCCGCCGGGAGGTGGACGTACGCCTCCACCCCGCCGGGAGCGTCCAGTTCCTGTCACTGACCCGTCGTCGGATCCCCCGTGTGAAGTCGACCGGGAATCGGCCGCTGCGCATCGTGGTGCACGTCACCGGTCCGCCCCGCCGGGCTCCTCGCCGGTGCCCTCCCGTCGCCCGTGGAGGCTGGCGAAGCCCGCGCAGAGCAGCCGCACGCTCCGGGTGAACTTCTCGTCCTGCCCCAGCCGTTCCATCAGCGGGCCGGTCAGCAGGGGGAACTGCTCGCGGAGCCGGGCGTACTGCTCGGCGGTGACCGTCGGCGGGACGGCGGGCTGGTTCTGTTCCTGCAGGACGAAACCGGTGACGTGGCTGAGCAGGACGTCGGCGGCGATCGCGCAGTGGTCGGCGGGCAGTCCGGCGTCGAGGAAGGTGCGCAGCAGGCGCTCCATCAGGGAGAGGGCGCCGGTGCTGAGCATGCCGGGGCTCTCGGCGAAGAGCTGGGCGCCGCCGGGGTGCTGCTTGACGCTCAGGCGCAGAGCGCGGGCCTGGGCCTCGACGGAGTCCCGCCAGTCGGCGTCGGGCGGGAGCGCGGCGAGGGCCGCGGTGCCGGCGTCGTGGGCGTGGCGGCAGATCCGGTCGGCCATCAGGGCGAGCAGTTCGTCCTTGCCGCGCACGTGGTAGTAGAGGCTGCCGGCATGGGCGTCCAGGCGGTCGGCGACCTGGCGCATGGACAGGTTCTGGTAGCCGACCTCGGCGAAGACCGCCATGCCCGCGTCGACGATGCGCTCCTTGGTGAGCTTCATGGCGTTCACCGTACCGCGTTTTCCAACACCGTTCGAAAACTGTGCTAGCTTTGCGCCACCAGATTTTCGAACGGCGTTGGAAAACGTCGCGGGCGGGGAGGGGGCGGGTGGTGGGGGCGATCGTCTTCAACGTGACCACGGCCGCGCTGATGGTCATGATGCTCAACTGCGGGCTGGGCGTGGTCGGGCGGGACACCCTGCGCTCCCGGCCGGTGCCCTGGGCGGCGGCCGTCCTGACCGTCCTGGCGGTGGCCGGCGTCCTGCTCCAGCTGCTCTGGTCCGGCGCGATGGACGCGTTGGACGCCGATCCGGCCAGGTCCGGCTGGTGGCGCGAGTTCACCTCGGTGTTCATGCAGAACGGCGGCCTGTCCGGCGGCCTGTGGAACCTCGCCACGCTCGCCGCCGTCGCCGCGCTCGCCCACTGGTACTGGGGCGGCCCGCTCACCCTCGGCTTCTTCCTGGCCGGCGTCGTGCTGCCCGGCCGGATCGACACCCTGCTCGGCCTCGGCGACGGCCCCAGCACCGACCCGCGCAACTTCGCGGGCAGCTCCGGCGCCACCTACTTCCTCGGCGCCACCCTCGCCCTCGCCCTGCTGACCCGCACCCGGCTGCCGAAGGAGATCGCCCTCGCGGCGGGCGTCCCGGTCCTCGGCCTCGCGATGTGGATCGCCCAGGAGAACGGCCACGGCCTGGTCTCCGTCTACGGCTTCGCCCTGGGCGGGGCGGCCTGGGCGGTCCGCCGCCGGGTCCGTCCGCGGGTCGGCCGGACGGCCTGAGCCGCGGACGCGGTGGAGCCGTGGGACGGGGAGGCGGTCCCCGTCCCACGGCTCCGGTCCGGTGCTACCGCAGTCCGGCGTCGACCGCGCCGGCGAGTTCGCCGTTCGCCGTGTCGCCGCTGAACTCCCAGTAGAAGGCGCCCCGCAGGCCCTGCTGCTTCACCCAGGCCATCTTGCCCGCGATGGTCGCCGGGGTGTCGTAGCTCCACCAGTTGCTGCCGCAGTGGGCGTAGGCGGTGCCGGCCACGGTCCCGGTCGCCGGGCAGCTGTTCTTCAGGACCTTGTAGTCCTCGATGCCCTGCTCGTAGGTGCCCGCGGCCGGTCCGGTGGCGCTGCCGCCGGGGGCGTCCTGGGTGACGCCGGTCCAGCCGCGGCCGTAGAAGCCGACGCCGAGGTTGAGCTTGGAGCCCGGGATCCCCTTGCCCTTGAGCTTGGTGATGGCGGCCTCGGAGTTGAACCCGGCGATCGGGATGCCCGGGTACGAGGTGAGCGGGGAGTGCGGGGCGGTCGGCCCCTTGGCGTCCCAGGCGCCGAAGAAGTCGTACGTCATGACGTTGTAGAAGTCGACGTACTGCGCGGCGCCCGCGTAGTCGGCCTGGTCGAGCTTGCCGCCGTTGCTGCCGTCGGCGGAGATCGCGGCGGTGATCAGGTTGCCGGTGCCGAACCGGTTGCGCAGCGCCTGCATCAGGTTGCGGTAGGAGGCCGCGCCGCTGGTGTCGCAGGACAGGCCGCAGGCGTTGGGGTACTCCCAGTCGATGTCGATGCCGTCGAAGACGTCGGCCCAGCGCGGGTCCTCGACCAGCTTGTAGCAGGAGTCGGCGAACGCGGCCGGGTTGGCGGCGGCCTGGCCGAAGCCGCCGGACCAGGTCCAGCCGCCGAAGGACCACAGCACCTTGATGTTCGGGTACTGCTTCTTCAGCTTGCGCAGCTGGTTGAAGCTGCCGCGCAGGGCGCCGGTGTCCCAGGTGTCGGCGACGCCGTCCACGCTGTCGGCCGCGGTGTAGGCCCGGTCGTAGTCGGCGTACGAGTCGCCGATCGCGCACTGGCCGTTGGTGACGTTGCCGAAGGCGTAGTTGATGTGGGTGATCTTCGCGGCGGTGCCGGAGGTGACCAGGTTCTTCACCTGGTAGTTGCGCCCGTAGGTGCCCCAGTCGGTGAAGTACCCGAGCTTGACCGTGCTGCCGCCCGGGTCGACCACGACGCCGCCGGTGGTGGCGACGTTGAGCGCGCCGGAGGCGGGGCCGGTCTGGTCGGCGGTGTCGCGGGCGATCACCGTGTAGCTGTAGGAGGTGGCCTTGGTGAGGCCGGAGTCGGCGTAGGAGGTGCCGGTGACGGTGGCGACCTTGGTGCCGCCGCGGTAGACGTCGTAGTTCTTGACGCCCTTGTCGTCGCTCGCGGCGGCCCAGCTCAGGGTCAGCGAGGTGTCGCCCACGTTGCTCGCGGTGGGGGTGCCGGGCGCGGACGGCGGGGCGTCGGCCGGGTCGGTCGGGCCGGTGCTGCCGTCGCAGCTGCCGCCGTTGAGCCGGCAGCCGCTCGGGGCGCCCGAGCCGGTGCCGTTGAAGCCGAAGCTGATGCTGGCACCGGGGTTGAGGGTGCCGTTCCAGCTCTTGTTCTTCGCCGTCCAGTGGGTGCCCGAGGAGGTGACGTCGGCGTCCCAGAACGAGCCCACCGAGGTGCCGGCCGGGTAGTCCCACTCGACGGTCCAACTGGTCAGCGGCACGGTGCCGGTGTTCGACACCGTCCACTTGCCCTCGAAGCCGGTGCCCCAGTCGGAGCCCTTGGTGTAGGTCGCCGTGGCGGTGCCGGCCGCCTGGGCGGGGGCCGCGACGGCGACCAGGCCGGCCGCGGGCAGGACGAGGGCGGCGGCGACGGCCACCAGCCGGGTGAAGCGCCGGGCGGGCCCGGCGGAGTGTGGGGGTTTTGTGCGCAAGGGGTGCTCCTCCGTTGATCCATGGCGTCCGAGGGGGGACGCCGAATGGGGACGGAACTGCGCCGCCTGTGAGTGTCCGGTCGGGGCGGCCGCTCACCACAGTTGCCATCCGGAGGTTAGAAAGGTCTGGACCACATCGTCAATAGGTTCAGACCATTGTTTGACGGACGATCAACTCGGGCCTTCGGAAAAGGCCGTTGAACGTGCGGTTCCGCTTCCGGAATCCGCGCCGTCCGTGCTAGTGGGGGTGGGTGGGTCGTACAGGGAGCGGCCGATCCGGCAATGCCGGAGCCGGACCGGGAATAACAGTAAAGATTCCTGTCATTCCCCGCGCCTTCGGCACGTTCTTGTTTCTGACCTATTGACAGGTCTGGACCATTTGGAGTTGAGTGCGCCGCGGGTTCCCTGCCCAGCCCCGTCCTTCCCCCCACGAGGAGTGGCACGTGAACAAGCAAAAGATCGCCGCGCTGCTGACCGGCGCGCTGGCCGCGACCGGTCTGGCCGTGATGGTGCCCAGCACCTCGAACGCGGCGGCCGCCTGTACCACCCCGTACTCCGCGTCGCAGGTCTACACCGGCGGCATGTCCGCCTCGTACAACGGGCACAACTGGAACGCGAAGTGGTGGACCCAGGGCGAGGCGCCGAGCACCGGCGGCTCCGGCGTCTGGGCCGACCAGGGCGCCTGCGGCGGCGGTGGCGGCACCACCACGACCCCCACCACCTGCAACCACCCGACCTGGGTGGCCGGCACCCAGTACGCCACCGGTTCGATCGTCAAGTACGCGCCCAACGGGCAGTACTACATCGCCACCCACGACAACCCGGGCTACGACCCGACCATCTCCACCTGGTTCTGGAGCCCGTACACCTGCACCGGCGGTGGCACCACCAGCCCGAGCCCGTCCAGCACCGTCAACCCGGGCGGCTTCGTGGTCTCCGAGGCCCAGTTCAACCAGATGTTCCCGAACCGGAACCCCTTCTACACGTACTCCGGCCTGGTCGCGGCGCTGAACGCCTACCCGGCGTTCGCGGGCACCGGTTCGGACACCGTGAAGAAGCAGGAGGCGGCGGCGTTCCTCGCCAACATCAACCACGAGACCGGCGGCCTGGTCTACGTGGTCGAGCAGAACACCGCGAACTACCCGCACTACTGCGACACCAGCCAGCCCTACGGCTGCCCGGCCGGGCAGGCCGCGTACTACGGCCGCGGGCCGATCCAGCTCAGCTGGAACTTCAACTACAAGGCGGCCGGCGACGCGCTCGGCATCGACCTGCTGAACAACCCGAACCTGGTGCAGACCGACGCCGCCGTCGCCTGGAAGACCGGCATCTGGTACTGGATGACCCAGAACGGCCCGGGCACCATGACCGCGCACAACGCCATGGTCAACGGCGCCGGCTTCGGCGAGACCATCCGCTCCATCAACGGCTCCATCGAGTGCAACGGCGGCAACCCCGCCCAGGTACAGAGCCGGATCAACGCCTACACCAGCTTCACCTCGATCCTCGGCGTGCCCACCGGCAACAACCTCAGCTGCTGACCCACCGCCAGCGCGCCCCCGCCGGGGGCGCCACCTGACCGCGCCCCACCCGCCCTTCCCCAAGCGGCGGGTGGGGCGCGCCGCGTTGCCCGCCCCCGCCCCGCCGCCCGCCTGCGGTCGCCCGGGCCGCCGGGTCAGCGCAGGGCGGTGCCGTTCCCGCGGGCGAGCAGGTCGAGGTCCGCGCGGGTCGGCAGGGACTCCCAGTCGCCGCGGCCGCCGACGCAGAAGGCGCCGGCGGTGACGCCGCGGGCGAGGCGGNCGTCGGTCGGCAGGCCGTCGAGCGCGGCGGAGAGGTAGCCGGCGACGAAGGCGTCACCGGCGCCGATGCTGTCGGTCACCGTGGTGGGCACGGCCGCCCGGTGCCGGCTGCGGCCGGGCGTGTGGGCGCTGGCGCCGGCCGCCCCGGCGGTGACCACGACTTCGGCCGCGCCGCCGGCCAGCAGCTCCGCGACCGGGTCCGCCGCGTCGGTGAGCAGGTCGAGCTCGTCCTCGGAGGCGAAGACGGTGTCGACCAGCGGGAGCAGCTCCCGCAGCGCGGCCGCCGCGTCGGCCCTGCTCCAGAGCCGGGCGCGGTAGTTGACGTCCAGGCTGACCCGGGCGCCGGTGGCGCGGGCCGTGCGGGCGGCGGCCAGGACGGCCGCCCCGGCGGTGTCGGACAGCGCGGGGGTGATGCCGGTGAGGTGCACGAGGCCGGGCGCGCAGGCGGTGACGGCCGCTTCGGCCTCCGCGGCGGTGAGCGCGGCTCCGGCCGAGCCGCGGCGGTGGTAGCTGACCCGGGTGATGTCGTGGGCGGCCCGGTCGAAGGCGATGAAGCCGGTGGCGGCGTCGGGCGCGGTGCGGGCGTACCGGAGGCCGACGCCTTCGGCGCGCAGCGTCCGCAGGACGAGTTCGCCCGGCTGGTCGGCGCCGACCGCGCCCAGCCAGTGGGCCTCGTGGCCCAGCCGGGCGAGGCCGATGGCGACGTTGCTCTCCGAACCGGCGATGGAGAGCTCGGCCGGGCCGCCGAGCCGCAGCGGCGCCGCGGTGCGCAGGGCGGCCATGGTCTCGCCGATGGTCAGGACGCCGCTCATCGGACCGCCTCCCCGGCGGCGCCCGCGTGCCCGACGGCGCGGAGCAGTCCGGCCGCCCGTCCGGCGAGCGCGTCGAGCGGGCCGCCCCGCCCGGCGTCGCCGAGCAGGGGCGAGCCGACCCCGACGGCCCGTGCTCCGGCGTCGAGGTAGCGGGGCGCGGCCTGCGCGTCGATGCCGCCGACGGCGATCAGCGGCGCGTCGGGCAGGGGGGTGAGCAGGTCGCGGAGGTAGCCGGGGCCGTGGGCCGAGGCGGGGAAGATCTTCACGGCGGCGGCCCCGAGGGCGAGCGCGGCGGCGACCTCGGTGGGGGTGAGGGCGCCGCAGAGCAGCGGGAGGCCGAGGCCGACGGTGCGGTGGGCGCCGGGGGTGACGCCGGGGGTGACGGTGAACGAGGCGCCCGCGTCGGCGGCGAGTTCGGCGTGCGCGACGGTGAGCACGGTGCCCGCGCCGATCAGCACGTGCGGCGGGGCCTCCGCGCGGACGGCGGCGATCGCGTGCAGCGCGCCGGGTGTGGTCAGCGAGATTTCCACCGCGGTGATGCCAGCCTCGACGAGGGTGCGGACGCACTCGACGGCAAGGGGGCCGCTGTCCGCGCGGACGATGGCCAGGATCTTGCGGCGGGTGAGTTCGGCGAGCAGGTCCATGGGTTCCTCGGATGGTCAGGGGGTTCCTCGCACCCCGGCTTCGGTGGATGCTACTTTCACAATCCGCGATAGCCAAGTCATAATATGGATCACACAATCACTGGAGCCGCTATGCGCCTTACCGAGGTGAAGACCTTCATCCTCAAACAGCCCGTCGACCGGCCCTACGCGGCGGAGGACGGCGAACGACCCGCCGAAACCGGCTACTTCACCCGCCCGCCCTGGCGCAGCCTCTACTCCGCCCGGATGGAGACCCTGCTGATCCGCCTCACCACCGACGACGGCCACCAGGGCTGGGGCGAGGCGCTCGCCCCGGTCGCGCCCGAGGTGGCCGGGGCGATCGTGGACCGGATGCTCGGCCCCTGGCTGACCGGCCGCGACCCGCGCGCGGTCCGCCCGCTGTGGGACGCCATGCGCGACCTGATGCGCGAGCGCGGCCACCTGACCGGCCACCAGGCCGACGCGATGGCCGGTCTCGACATCGCCCTGTGGGACCTGCTCGGCCGGGTCACCGGCCTGCCGGTGGCCCAACTCCTCGGCGGCGGGTACCGCACCGAGATCCCCGGGTACGTCTCCGGGCTGGCCGAGCCCACCGACGAGCGCCGCGCCGCGCTGGCGGCCCGGCTGGCCGCCGAGGGCGCCACCACGATCAAGCTCGCCGCCGGGCAGGGCGTCGAGGCGGACCTCGCCACCTACGACGCGGTCGCCGCCGCGGCCCCCGGCGTCCGGATCGCCCTGGACGCCCACTGGGTCTACTCGTTGGCCGACGCGCTCCGGCTGGGCCGCGAACTCGACCGCCGCGGCGCGCTGTTCTTCGAGGCCCCGATCGCCCCCGAGGACGTCGAGGGCCACCGCGAGCTGGCCGGACGGATCGCCACCCCCGTCGCCGTCGGCGAATGCCTGCGCAACCGCTACGAGTTCCGCGACTGGATCACCCGCCGGGCGTTGCGCGTCGCCCAGCCGGACGTGGCCCGCACCGGCCTCACCGAGGCCACCGCGGTCGCCGCGCTCGCCGACGCCCACCACGTCCCGGTCGCCTACCACCACTCGGTCGGCCTCGGGATCGCCCTGGCCGCCGGACTGCACGCCTCCGCCGCCACCGCCGACTGCCCGTTCTTCGAGTACCAGCCGACCCCGCTGCCCTACGCCCAGCGCATCCTGCGCACCCCGATCACCGCCGGTCCGTCCGGCTTCACCCTGCCCGACGGCCCCGGCCTGGGCATCGAGATCGACACCGAGACCGTCGAACGCCTCGCCGAGGAGAGCTGACCCGTGCCCCCCACCCACACCCCCACCGGGCTGGTGCCCATCCTCGCCACGCCCTTCGACGACCGCGGCGCGCTCGACCTGCTCTCGCTGCGCACCCTGGTCGAGTTCCAGCTGGCGGCCGGCGCGGACGGGCTGGCCGTCTTCGGCATGGCCAGCGAGGGCTTCGCCCTCACCGCCGAGGAGCGCCGGGTGATCCTGCGCGAGGTCCGCACCGTGGCCGGACCGCAGGTCCCGCTGGTCGCGGGCGTCAACGGCACCGGCACGGTGGTCGCCGTCGAGCAGGCCCGGCTCGCCGCGGACGGCGGCGCCGACCAGCTGATGGTCCTGCCGCCGTTCCTCGCGAAGCCGAACCGCCAGCAGGTCATCGACTTCTACGGCGAGCTCGCCGGTGCCACCGCCGCCACCGTGATGGTGCAGGACGCGCCCGGGGTCACCGGCGTCGCCGTCGACGCCGCCGCGATCGGCGTGCTGGCCGGCGTCCCCGGCATCACCTCGGTCAAGGTGGAGGCCCCGCCCACCCCGGTGAAGATGGCCGCGGTGGCCGCCGCCGCCGGCCCGGGGTTCGCCGTCCTCGGCGGCCTCAACGCGGCCGCGCTGTGCGAGGAGTACGACAACGGCAGCGTGGGCACCATGCCCGCCTGCGAGTTCACCGACCTGCTGCGGCCCGTCCTCGACGACCTGGCCGCCGGACGGCGGGCCGCCGCCCGGGCCGGCTTCACCCGGCTGCTGCCGCTGATCCACCTCGGCATGCGCCCCGGGCAGGCGTGGGCGGTGCACAAGGAGGTGCTCCGCCGCCGCGGGGTGATCGCCTCCGCCGCGGTCCGGCTGCCCGCGCAGGAGCTGGACCCGCTGACCGCCCGGGCGCTGGACGAGGTCCTGGCCGACCTGGAGCTGGTGCCCGCGTCCGGCCGGGTGCCGGCCGGGCGGCGCGCGGCCGAGGAGCGGGAGAGCGTCGGATGAGCCGCGCCGTGCTGCTGATCGGCAGCTCCTCCCCGATCGGACGGGCGATCGCCGAGGCGTTCGTCCGGGGCGGCGACCGGGTGGTCGGGGTCAGCGTCGAGCCCGACCCGAACCCCGCGCTCGCCGACACCCTGGTCCTGGACGCGGGCACCCCCGAGGGCGCGGAGCGGGCGGTGGCCCGCACCGTCGACCTGCTCGGCGGCCTGGACGTGCTGGTCCTGGCGGCGGCCGTGATGGCGCCGGGACGGGCCCACGAGATCGACCCCGAGCAGTGGCGCGCCGCCCTGGACAACACCCTGGACACCGCCTTCTTCCCGGCCGCCGCCGCCCTGCGGGTGCTGCCCGCCGGCGGGGCGGTCGTCGCGGTCGGCTCGGTCAACGCGACCCTGGCCGCCCCCTGGCTGCCCGGGTACGCGGCGGCCAAGGCGGGCGTCGAGGGACTGGTGCGCCAACTGGCCCTGGACTACGGGCCGCGGGGCATCCGGGTCAGCGCGGTGGCACCCGGCATGATCGGCAACGAACAGCTGCCGCACGTCGCCGACGGCTACCCGCTGGGCCGGGTGGGCCGCCCGGAGGAGGTCGCCGAGGCGGTGCTCTTCCTGGCCGGGGCCGCCTTCGTCACGGGCGTCGTGCTCCCCGTCGACGGCGGCCTGTCCATCGCCTCCCCCGCCGCCTTCCTCCGCCCCGACCTGCGGGCCCGCCTCTACGACGGAGCCTGACCGCCACCCGGTGCCCCGCCCGCTCGCCCGCCACGAGCGGCCGGGGCACCGGCACGCCCACCGAACCGACCTCACGGCCCGCCCATCCCGCCCCCGGCCGCGAAGACCGCCCGGCGCGCGGCGGGGCCGGTTTACCTTTCCCCGTGCCTCCGACGCTCCGCGCAGCGGCGCCTTTCCGCCTCAGCCCCCGATGGGCGGTGGGGCTGGCTCCCGGCCGCCGGGCACCCCGTGAGACCTTTCCCTCCCCAGCTCCGATGCCCCGCGCAGCGGCACGCCCGGGCGTCAGCCCTCGGTCGCGAAGGCCGCCCGGTGCGCGGCGGGGCCGGGCTCGCTTTCCCTCGTGCCTCCAGCGCTCCGCGCAGCGGCGCCTCCTCGCCTCAGCCCCCGGCGGGGAGTAGTGCCCGGTGGGCGGCGGGGCCGGTGACGCCGACGTTCAGGGTGTATGTCCAGCCGGAGGCGTCCTCGCCTTCGACGGTCGCCGTGGTGATCACCAGGTGCGGGCCGACGAAGGCGCAGGCGGTGGGGCGGGAGCAGGGCATCGCCACCCGGCGCAGTTCGGTGCCGTCCGGGGCGAGCCGGACCACCAGGGCGGCGTCCCACAGCGCCACCCACAGGCAGCCCTCCTCGTCGACGGCCAGGCCGTCGGGGAGCCCCTGCGGGACGGGCAGCGGGGGGCCGTCGGGCCGGGGCGGGCCGGGCCGGTCGGTGCGCAGGCGGTGGATGAGGCGGCGGCCGGTGTCGACCACGTACGCCCGGGTGCCGTCGGGGCTCCAGCCGATGCCGTTGGCCGCGAGCATGCCGTCGAGCAGGACGGCGGGCGTGCCGTCCGGGCCGAGCAGGTGCAGGCGGGCGACCGGTTCCAGCGGGCGGCGGTGGCCGATGGAGCCGACCCAGAGGCGGCCCCGCGGGTCGACGGCGCCGTCGTTGAGCCGCGCCGGGCCGGGTTCGGCCTCCGGCCGGGCGACCACGGGGGCGGCGCCGGGCGGGGTGCCGGGCCGCCAGCGGACGACCGCGCCGCCGAGCGCCACCAGCCAGTCGTCGCCGTCCGCGACCCGCACGGCGCAGCCGGTCTCGCCGGGGAACTCGGCCAGCAGCACGGGCGCGCTCAGCACCTCGTCCGCGTCGGGGCGGGCGTCGGCCCGCCACAGGCGGCCGGCCACCAGGTCGACCCAGCTGAGGGTCGAGGTCGCGGCGTCCAGCCGGGGCGACTCGCCGAGGCGGGTGCGGGGCAGCCCGGTGCGGCGCAGCGGCGGGGTCACCCCGCGGACTCGGCGACGGCGGCCGCCGGCCGGGGCTGCGGTGCGCGGGTGACGGAGAAGCCGAGGCCGACGGAGAGCTCGTCGGCGGCCTCGATGACCGTCAGCGCCCACTCCTGGCGCCGGTTGGGCAGGTCGAGTTCGGACAGCGGGCCGCTGAGCGACAGGGCGGCGACCACGTTGCCGCCGCGGCCGCGGATCGGGGCGGCGACGCAGGCCCGGCCGAAGGCCAGCTCCTCGACCTCGGTGGCGCAGCCGCGGCTGCGGACCTCGGCGAGCGCGTCCTCCATCGCACCGAGGTCGGTGAGGGTGTGCGGGGTGTAGGCGTCGGCCCGGCCCTCGGCGTAGTAGCCGCGGACGTAGGCCGGGTCGAGTTCGGCGAGGACGGCCTTGCCCATGCCGGTGGCGTGCAGGGGAGCGGTGCGGCCGGCCATGGTGAAGTTCTTGGGGGCCCGCGCGCCCTCGAAGTTGCACAGGTAGAACAGCTGGTCGTCGCGGAACTCGGCGAGGTTGACGCCGAGCCCGGTGCTCTGGGCGAGGTTCTGGGCGATCTGCCGGGCGGTGCGGAACAGCGGGGAGCTGTTGAGGGCGACCGAGCCGAGCGTGACCGCCGTCGGGCCGAGCCGGTAGAGCCCGGTGCGGGCGTCCTGGACGACGAAGCCGAGGCGGTCGAGCGAGGCGACCATCCGGGAGACGGTCGACTGGCCCAGTCCGGTCCGGGCGCAGAGTTCGGAGATGCGCAGTTCGCTGTCCTCGTCGGAGAAGCAGAGCAGCAGTGACATGGCGCGTTCGACGGCCTGGGTACCGGCCCCGGATTCGGTGGTCATGACCCTCCTTGGTCGGGCGCGGCACTCTCGGCTGCGCCATCGGCTATCCACGAGTTGCAACACGCTTGCATATCATGAGTGCCGCCCGGGTGCCACCGCGGAGCCCGGCCAGCGGCGGCCGCCCCGCCGCCCGGGGCGGGCGGCGGGGCGGTGCGGGTGCGGGCGGTGGTGCCGGGCGGTGTGGTGCCCGAGGGCGGCGGCGGGGCAGGCTCAGGGGTTCTGGGCGAGCACGTCCTGGACCTTCTTCCGCAGCTCGTTCAGCCCGGCCTGCACCCCGCTCTGCCCGGCGAGGATCGCGGCGACGCCGTCGCCTATCGCGGTGTCGATCTGCGCGTAGGCCGAGAGCCGGTCCCAGGCCGCGGCCCGGGAGTGGTCGGCGATCTCGGTCCGGAACAGGGTCTGGAAGGTGTCCTGGGCCAGGCCGGGGACCTGGGCGGCGACGGTGGCGTCGGCGGGCGCCAGCGCCGACTGCTGGTAGAGCGCGGTGGCCGCACCCAGGTCACCGGCGACGTAGGCGATGAAGTCCTTGCTGGTCCGCTCGCCCTTGCCCGAGCTGCAGAACAGGCCGCTGCCCCAGAACCGGTTGAAGGACGGCGCGCCCTTGACCTGCGGCCGCTGCAACGGGCGGACGGCCGAGGCCAGTTCGGCGCTGCCGCCGTTGGTGGTGACGAACTTCCGGGCCAGCGGGGCGTCGTCGTACAGCACGGCCTGGCCGCGGGCGAACAGGATGCGCGCGTCGCCGCGGGCCACCCCGGACTTGATCAGCCCGGCGTCCTGCAACTGCTTGTACCAGGTGACGGCGGCCACCGACTCGGCGTCACCGATGGTCACCTTGCGGTCGTCGGTGACCACCGGGCTGCCCCAGCCCCACATCCAGTGGACGGCGTCCTTGAGGTCCGGGTTCTTCGTGACGGCGGCGTACGGGATGAGCTTGGCGTCCTGCTTCTTGATCCGTTCCAGGGCGGCGGAGAAGTCCTCCACGCTCAGCCCGGCCCGCAGGCCGACCTGGTCGGCGATCCGGCCGTCGCCGACCAGGCCGATGCCGGAGGCGTTGACCGGCAGGTAGTGGAGCTTGCCGTCGATCCGCAGCGAGTCGATGATCCGGCTGGGCAGGCTCATCCCGGCGGCCAGGTCGGAGACGTCCGCGAGGATGCCGGTGGGCACCAGGACCTGCCAGGGCCCGGCCTGGCCGACCCCGGCGAAGTCGCCGGATCTCGCCGCCAGCGCCAGCTGGGTGGACGCCTGGTCGTACGGGTAGATCACCGGCTTGACGCTCTTGCCGCTCTTCTTCTGCCAGCCGTCCACGGCGGCCTGCCAGGCCGCCTTCTGCGACTCCTCACCGAGGACGTTGTTGTAGAAGTTGATGGTGCCGATGTCGGTGGCACCGCCGGCCGAGGAGGTGCCGGGGGCGGGCGTCGAACAGCCGGCCAGGCCGGCGGCGCCGAGGACGCCGAGCGCGCCGAAGCCGGCGAGCAGGCCGCGGCGGGACAGCGGCCGGTGGGTGTCGGGGGTGAGGGACATCGCTGCTCCTGGGGAACGGGGGAGTGAGGGAGGGGTGGGGCGGGAGGAGGGTGCGGGCGGGCGGGTGGTCAGCCCTTGACGGCCCCGGCGGCGAGGCCGGAGACGAAGTGGCGCTGCAGCGCGACGAAGACGACGGCCAGCGGCAGCGAGGTCACCACCGAGGACGCCATCAGAGCCGGCCAGTCGGCGGCGCCCTCGTGGATGAAGGCCGTGGTGAGGCCGACCGGCAGGGTCTGCCGGTCGGGCCCGGCCAGGGTGAGGGCGAACAGCAGGTCGCTCCAGGCCCGCATGAAGGCGAACATGCCCGCGGTGACCAGGCCCGGGGTGATCAGCGGGAAGACGATCCGGAACAGGATCGCGGTGTTCGACAGCCCGTCGACCCGGCCCGCCTCGATCAGCTCGCCGGGCAGCCCGTCGATGATGCCCTTGAGCAGGAACGCGGACAGCGGCAGCGTGAAGGTGGTGAACGCCAGCACCACCGCGGTGTAGGTGTGCAGCAGCCCGACCGCGCTGAACATCAGGTACAGCGTGACCAGCAGCAGGGCGCCGGGCAGGAGTTGGCCCAGCAGGAACATCACCATGATGGCGTTGCGCCCGCGGTAGCGGAACTTGGAGAGCGAGTAGGCCATCAGCCCGGAGACCAGGACGGAGACCGCGGCGGTGGCGGTGGAGACCACCGCGGAGTTGCCGAGCGCGCGCAGCAGCGCCGGGTCGTCGAAGAACGCGCGGAAGTTCTCCAGCGTCGGGTGGACGGGGAACAGCGGGCGGTCGGCGGCGAACACGTCGGTGCGGTGCATGAACGCGGTGGCGAACAGCCAGTAGACCGGCAGCAGCCCGAACAGGGCGAGCGCGGTGAGGCCGATCCGGCCCCACGGGCCCAGGGCGGGCGCGGTGATGCCCTCGCCGACGTGGCGGGAGGCGCGTCGGGAGGCGCGGCGGGACACGTGGCGGGACGCGCGGGTGGACGCGTCGGTGGAACGGGAGGTGGGCAGGGCCATCAGCGGGATTCCAGTTTCTTGTCCAGCAGGAAGTAGCCCGCGCACACCACGGACAGCGAGACCAGCCACAGCACGCCCATGGCGGCGGCCCGGCCGAGCGAGAACTCGGTGAAGGCGTAGCGGTAGAGGCTGACGGCGAGGGTCATCGTCGAGGTGCCGGGGCCGCCGCCGGTCATCACGAAGATCATGTCGAAGGACCCGAAGTTGTAGATGAACTCCAGCATCGCGACCAGGGCGACGGGGCCGGCCAGGTGCGGCAGCGAGACGTGCCGGAAGCGCTGCCCGCGGGTGGCGCCGTCCAGCGCCGCCGCCTCCAACTGCTCGCGCGGCAGCGACTGCAGGGCGGCGAGGGCGACGACCATCACCCAGGGGAAGGAGTTCCAGGTCTTGGCGATCACCACGGCGAGCATCGCGGTGGCGGGGCGGCCGAGGAAGTCGACCTCGGGCAGGCCCAGGCCGGACAGCAGGTGGTTGAGCACCCCGTAGCTGTCGTTGAAGATCCAGGCCCACAGGAAGGAGACCACCACGCCGGGCAGCAGCCACGGCAGCATCAGCGCGCCGCGCAGCAGGCCGCGCCCGCGCAGCCGGGCGTTGAGCAGCACGGCGAGGGCGAGTCCGACGGCGAGCGGGAGGACCGTCGCCAGCCCGGAGAAGACCAGGGTGGTGCCGAGCCGGTCCACGAAGTCGGGCCAGACGGCGGTGTAGTTGTCCAGCCCGACGAACCTGCGCTCGGGGCGGATCAGCGACTGGTCGTAGAAGCTCGTCGCGACGCCGGCCAGCAGGGGGTAGACGGCCACCACCAGGAACAGCGTCAGGGCGGGCGCGGCCAGCATGAATCCGAAGGTGCGGTCCCGGGCGCCCGCCGACCGGGGCCGCGCGGCGGCGCGCGGGGTGCGGTCCACGGCCCGGACGGGCGGGGGGTCGGTGGTTATCGTCATGTTCACTCCTCATACTGTGACGACACGTCACCGTATCCCAGAAGTCATATCCAGTAAATGGATTGCAGATCTACTATATGGATCTGTTGCGGAGGGGCTGCGGGATGGGGGCGGCGGCAGGTCGGGGAGGCCGCCGCCCCGTCCGGGCGGCGGGTCAGCCGAGCGCGGTGACCTTCAGGCCGGAGACGGTGAACGCCTGCTGGTAGCCCTTGAGGCCGACGCGGCCGGTGCCGAACGCGAAGTCGTCCGCGGTGAGCTTCTGCACGCCGTCGACCGAGCCGGTCAGGGTGTTGTCCTTCACGGTCAGCTTCAACCGGTACGCCGTGCCGGGGCTGACGGCGGCCGGGGCGGTGGCGAGCACGGTGGAGACGCCGTCAGCCTTGCGCACCAGCGCCACCTGCTGCTTGGCGGGCAGCAGCTGCAGGTAGTAGTAGTTCTGGTCGTCCTTGGCGCGGGCCATCAGCCCGGCGCCCTGGCCGGTGCCGTCGAGCGTGACGTCGGCCTCCACCGCGACGTTGGTCCAGTCCGGCGCGAAGGGCAGGGTGTTGGGCAGCGGCGGGTCGGCGACGGGCTGCCCGAGCAGGGCGATCGCGTCACCCTGCGCCGAGGGGTGGCGCAGGCCCCGGCCGGTGCCGACCGGGACGGTGGACCAGGTCGAGCCGGGCTTCTTCCACCACCGGGCCGCCCCGTCGGCGAAGTCCTCCGTGACGGTGGTGAACGCGTCCGGCAGCGGCGTCGGGTCGTTCACCGGCGGGACCTGCCCGTCGGGCGCGTAGTAGGCGACCCGGTCCACCTGGTACTTCCCGAAGCTGGTGCCCACCGGGACGTCCGCGCCGATGTAGGCGGGCGTGGTCAGCACCGCCGAGATCCAGATCGACATCGGCGAGTTGTAGGCCGCGGCCGGGTAGCTCGCGGTGCCCGGCATCGGGTCCTGGACCGGGTTGGGCACGGTGCCGATCGGCTTGCCGTCCAGCACGTACGTCAGCGCGGTGGGCGTGTAGTAGAGGCCGTAGCGGTGCTGCTCGTTCCACAGCGGCGTGCCGTCGGCCTTCTTCCAGGGGAAGCGCGGCTTGAACTCGGAGTTCTTGATGTCGTTCCCGGAGGTGTTGTTGTTCCAGGTGATGACGCCGCCGTCGAGCTTCGTGCCGGCCGGGACGGTGCCGTGCGGCGCCACCGACTGCACCTCGAACACGTCGAGTTCGGTGAACGGCCGGTCGTACACCGGGCGGCCCTCGGCGCCGTCCCACATCTGGGTCCAGAATGCCGGATGCCAGCCGGGGGTGAGCTGCGGGAGGGTCGCGGTGATCTCGTAGTAGCCGTAGCCGAAGCGCTGCTTGGAGGAGATGCCGCCGCCGCGGAAGCCGTCCTTCCCGGCGGACGGGCCGACCCGCTTCATGTCGATGCTCAGCTTGCCGCCGCCCACCGAGACGTTGGAGTCGTTCGACCAGGAGGTCTGCCGGACGTTCCACTTCGCGGGGTCGAGCGAGGTGCCGTCGAAGTCGTCGGCGAACACCTGCTTCAGGCACGGCAGCGGGTAGGTCACGCCGGTCGGGTTGACGCAGGGCGCGGCGTCCGCGGCGCTCGCCGCTCCGCCGGCGCTGAGCAGGCCGAGGGCGGCGGCGAGGCAGAGGGAACCGGCGAGGGAGCGGCGACGCAGGCTTCTGATCTGGCCAGCAGTCATGGGGGACCGCCTTTCGTGCTTGTGGGTGGTGGCTCATATGGTGGTCATCTAATCCACTTTCCGCAATAGCCATGCAACATCTGATCAGAGCATCCATGGGGAGGCGGGGGTGGACGGCAGCCGGCCGAAAGGACGATCCAAAGCCCCCCGGGCGCCGGGCACCACCCCGCACCTGCGGACGGCGGCAAAGATCGGGGTACCGGGTAAGGGGGTGCGCGGGGGCGGGATCAGCCGCGCAGGGCGGCCGCGAGCTGGGTGCGGGCCGCGATGCCGAGCTTGCGGTAGATCCGCGACAGGTGGACCTCGACCGTCTTCGGCGTGATGAACAGCTGCTGCGCGACGACCCGGTTGGTCACCCCCGCCGCCGCCAGCTCGGCCACCCGCAGCTCGCTCGGGGTGAGCGCCCCCGGCCCGGACAGCGCCGCCCGCCGCGGACGCCCGCCCGCCGCCCGCAGCGCGGCGCGCACCCGCTCCGCCAGCGGGTGCGCGCCGCACTGGTCGGCCGTGTCCAGCGCGGCCCGCAGCACCGAACGGGCCTCGGCGGTGAGCCCGGCCGCGTGCAGCGCCGTCCCCAGGTCCGCCTGCGCCGCCGCCCGGTCCAGCCGGGCCGTCGAACCCTCCAGCACGGCGACCGACTCCCGCAGCAGCTCCAACGCGCCCGACCGGTTCGGAGCCAGGGCGGCCGCCAGCCGCAGCGCCCGGCCGACCGGAGCGGCCGCCCCCCAGCGCCGGGCCAGCTCCAGTTCCTCCTCCGCCAGCTCCCGCGCCCGCTCCGTGCGGCCCTCGGCGTGCAGCGCCACCGCCGCCGGAGCCCGCCACTGCACCACGGCCGGATTGAGCACGCCCAGCTCCCGGGCGGACCGGCCGACCTCCAACGCCTCCCGCGCCACCAGCGCCGGAGCGTCGCCGCGGCCAGCCGCAGCCGGGCCCGCGGCCCGCCCAGCAGGTGCGGCGGCCCCGCGGCCGCCAGCACCCGCCCGGCTTCGTCGAGCTCCCCGCGCAGGATCAGCGTGTCACCGAGCGCGGCCCGCACCACCGGGCCCAGCACCGTGGTCCGCAGGCCCGCCCGTTCGTAGATCCGGGCCGCGTCCCACCCTGCACGGGCATCGGTCTCGGCCTCCGCCAACTGCCCGGCGAGCAGCCAGCCGCGGGCCCGCACGGTGCTCACCGAGGCCAGGATGCGCAGCGAGCCGCGCCGCCGGGCGTCGGCCATCAGGGCGTCCAGCCGGGGCATCGCGTCCGGGTCCTCCGCTAGCAGCAGCACCGCCAGGGCCAGCGCCAGCGCGGTCACCGTGTGCTCCGAGGTCTCCAGCAGCCCGCCGGACAGCGCCCGCCGGGCCCGCTCCGCCGCGTCCGGCCGACCCGTCATGGCGTCCTGGTAGGCGATCGCGCAGTCCAGCATCCGGGCGCCGGGCCCCGGGTGCTCGGCCAGCCCGCGCAGCCGGGGCATCCGCTCCGGCAGCTCCCCGCGCCCCGAACGGGAGGCGAAGGCGGTGAACAGCATGGTGGCGGCCAGCCGGCGCCGGAGGTCCTCCGCCGGGACGCCGCCCTCCTCCCGCTCCAGCTCCGCCACCGCGCGCTCCAGATCGGCCATGGCCTGCTCGGTCGGCTGCACGTACGTCGCGGCCTCGCCGAGCAGCGCGGCGATCCTGGCCCGTTCCACCGGCCCGGTCGCCAGCCGCAGCGCGGCGCGCAGGTGGCCGGCCGCCGCGGCGATGTCCTGGGTGATGGTCGCCTCCGCCAGCGCCAGCAGCAGCGGCACCCGGTCCGGCTCGGGCGGCGGCTCCTCCAGCGCGCGGTGCAGGAACACGGCCGCCTCGGCGGGCGCGCCCACCGAGGCGGACCGCTCGGCCGCCCGGCGCAGCAGCTCCACCGCGTGCGGGTCGGCGGCGGGGCGGCGTGCAGCAGGTGCGCCGCGATCCGGGCCGGGTCGCCGGTGCGGTCCTCCACCAGCCGGGCCGCCCCCCGGTGCAGCCGGGCCCGGTCGGCGGCGGGGACGGCGGCGTACACGGCGGCCCGGATCAGCGGGTGGACGTACCGCACCCGGCGCGGGCCGTGCCCGTCCGGGTCCACCGCGTCGCGGACGGTGCCGGGGCGGCCGATCTCGTCCAGGCAGTGCAGCGCGGTGCCGGGCTCGACGCGGCCAGTGCGGCCGCGTCGGCCAGCGGGGCGTCGTCGCCGAGGACGGCGAGGGCCGCGGCCAGCCGGCGCGCCCGCGGCCCGAGGCGGTCCAGCCGGAGCTCGACCAGCCGGGCCACCGCGTGGGGCCCGAGGTCCACCACGTACCCGGCGTGGGCCGCGTCGGCCGGCAGGCCCTGTTCGCGGACGGCGCGGGCCAGCTCGCGCAGCAGCAGGGGGTTGCCCGCGGTGGCGTGGTAGCAGGCCCGGACGAACGCGGGGTCGATGCCGTCCCGGGACAGCGCCCGGGACAGGAACTCCGTGGTGGCGGCCGGTCCGAGCGGGCGCGGGCGCAGCACGGCGAGGGCGGGGTCGGTGGCGACCTGGTTGAGCAGCGACCGGCTGTCGCCGCCCTCGTCGCTGCGCACGGCGGCGACCAGCGCGACGCGCAGCTCGGCCAGCCGCGGCAGCAGGAACGCCAGCCAGCGCAGCGAGGCCGGGTCGCACCAGTGCAGGTCGTCGACGGCGAGCAGCAGCGGCCGCTCCTCGGCCGCGTTCGCGACGAGCCACAACAGGCCGTTCAGCGCGGCGAAGTCACCGATCGCCGGTGGCGCCGGCGCGCCCTGGGAGCCCCCGTCCGGAGCGGACCCGAGGACCGCGGCGGCGGCCACCGCGGGCCCGGCCAGCAGGGCCGAGCGCTGCTCGGGAGCCGCCCCGGCGAGCAGGGGTTCGAGGAGCTGGCGCACCACGCCGAAGGCGAAGCTGGTCTCCAGTTCGGTGGCCCGCGCGGTGAGCACCCGCAGCCCGGTCGCCCGGCCGCGGGCCCGGGCGTACGCCAGCAGCGCGCTCTTGCCGATGCCCGCCACGCCCTCCAGCAGGACGGCCGTCCCCTCGCCCCGCACCGGCGCGGCGACCAGCGCGTCGAGGGCGGCCGCCTCGCGGCCGCGTTCCAGCAGGACCGCGTCCTCCGCGGCGGCCGGGGGCGGACCGGGTTCGGCGCTCACACGCCCATCTTGGCCGTTCCGTCCGGCCCGGGCACGCCCGGGCCGTTCGACGGCCGAGGTCAGTCCGCCGCGAGGCACGCCCAGCGGACGACCGCCGTGCCCCGGTGCGGGCGGGCCCCGTGCTCCAGGGCGACCGCGGCCACCAGCAGCAGGCCCCGGCCGTGCTCGTCGGGCGGCAGCGCCCCGGCGGCGCCACCGGCCGCCGGTCCGCCGTCGCTGACCTCCACCCACAGCCGCCGGTCGGCCCGGTCGTGCCGCAGCCGGAGGCCGACCGGCGGGAGCGCGTGGCACACCGCGTTCGTCACCAGTTCGGACACCACCAGCACGACGGCCTCGGCGGCGGCCTGCTCCACCCCCCAGGCGGCCAGCGACGCCCGGGCCTGCTGCCGCACCGGCCCCAGGGCGTCGGGCCGGTGCGCGATCGCCCACTGCCGCCTTGCCCGCCCCGGTGCGGGAGCGGCGGCGGGCGGTACGACGGTCGAGGTGTCGGATCCGGGCACGGCGATCACATCCAGAAGGTGCGGGTACGTCCTCTCCCTTCCGTTGTCCCACCCGGGAGCGGCCGCGGCGTCAGGGGGTGCCCCCCAACAATTCCCCGGGCCGGTCGCGGCCCTGCGCCGACCCTGTGCCGGGCGCGTGCCGGGCGTGTGCCGGGCGTGTGCCGGGAACCCCGGTGACGGACCCGCCCCGTCGGATGTAAGCTTCAGATGCCATTAGAGACCATTACACCCCTGGAGCGTGCCCGTGTCCGACGACGCCACCGTCCCCGAACTCGTCCGGGCCTGGACCAGCGGCTGGGTGGTCTCCCGCGGCGCCGCCGACCCCGTCCCCGCGCCCTGGGGCTGGAGCATCGACGTCGGCCAGACCCGCCAGGTGTGGCGCCACGTGCTGCCCGAGCCCGCCGAGGAGCAGGTCCGCAGCCTCGCCGGGAGCACCACCGCCCCCTGGACGTGGCTCAAGGTGTTCGCCGAGGACGAGGAGGTCCTGCCCTGGATCGGCCGCGGCTGGCACCAGGACACCCCCGGGTACCTGATGACGCTCGCGCTGCGCCCCGAGCGGGCGGCCGCCCCGGCCGGCTACCGGATCACCACCTGGAGCCGGGGCGGCGCGATCCGGGCCCTGGTCCGCACCGCCGACGGCGCCTTCGCCGCCCGCGGCCAGATCGGCCTCGCCCCCGCCACCCCGCTCGGCGGCCGGGTCGACGCCCCGCTGCTCGCCGTCGCCGACCAGATCGAGACCGCCCCCGAGCACCGCCGCCGCGGCCTCGGCACCGTCCTGATGCGCACCCTGCAGAACGAGGCGCACGCGGCCGGCGCGCGCACCGCCGTGCTGGTCGGCACCACCGAGGGCCGCGCCCTCTACACCGGCCTCGGCTGGACGCTGCGCTCCCCGATGGTCAGCCTCTGGTACGACCCGGCGGCCCCCGCCGCCCGCCCGTCCGGCGGCTCCTGACGGCGGCTCCTGACGGCGGCTCCCGACCGCTGCGCCCGCCCTCCGGGCCCGGACATGCCGGTGCCCGCCGGGAGGGGCACTCCGGGCGGGCACCGGCCGGGGAAGCGGAAGCGGAAGCGGGCGGGACGGCGGGGCGGGAGGCTCAGGCCGCGATCAGCAGGCTCCGGCGGGGAGCGATCACCCGGCCGTCGGGCAGCAGCTCACCGGTGTCGTCGAACATCAGCACCCCGTTGCACAGCAGGCTCCAGCCCTGCTCGGGGTGGCGCGCGACCGGCACGGCCGCCTCGCGGTCAGCCGAATCGGCGGACGGACACTCGGTTCGGTGCTGGCACATCCTTGTACCTCGCTTCGCTGAAAATTTGCACCGGATCAGGTGTGAAACGGCGTCAGCCGGGTAGGACGATTGGTCCTCCACCCGACCGTCACCAGTGTCCGACTCCGCGGGCGCTCGCGCAGCCATTTGGTGACATGCGCCACAGAAGAGCGCGCGAGATCACCCGACCGGGCGGGAGACGAACGGATCCGCGCACGAACGGGCCATGTCGGCCTGATCCGATCGGATCAGGCCGACATGGCCCGTCGGGGTGGTGCGGAGCCTCCCGGCCGGTGCGTCGGCCGGTGCGTCGGCCGGGCCTGCGCGCCGGGTCAGCCGATCAGTGCGGTCGCCCGGGCGGCGGGGGAGCGCTCCAGCCGGGCCAGCAGCTCGGCGGCGGGCAGCGCCTGGTGCGCCGCCACCCCGAGCGGGGCGGGGGCCAGCGGGATCAGCAGATCCTCCCCGGGGCGGCCGCCGTGCAGCCACAGCGCCGAGGCGTAGTGCTCGGGCAGCGGCAGCAGCCGCGGCTCGTAGCGCACCGGCGCGCCGTGGGTGAGCTGCCAGGCCTGGCGCAGCGCCCGCACGGTGGAGTCCAGGAACGGGCCGGCGCTCAGGTGCGAGAACACCGGGCCGTCCGGGCCGTCGACCACCTCGGCGGCGGCCACCACCCCGTCCAGCCCGTCCTCGGTGAACTCGCCGACGGTCAGCGGCGGGTGCTCCGCCCCACCGGTGTCGGCGCCCGCACAGCCGCCGTGCCCGCAGGGCGCGGGCGCGGCCCGCTCGGGGGAGGTGTCGCGCAGCAGGAAGCGCCAGCCGGTGCACTCGGCCCCGGCCAGCCGGGAGGCGGGCCCGCTCGGGGCGGGACCGCCGAGGGCGTGGACGGGCAGCGCGAGCAGCGGTCGGGCGCGGCCGGCGCTATGGCGCAGGACGGCGGCCGAGGACGGCGGGAGCTCCGTCTCGGGGGCGAGGGCGCGGAGCGCGGCGCGCATCGCGCCGGCCGGGGGCTGGGGCAGGTGCAGGGTCATGGCTGGTCGCCTCTCCGTGCGTGATCGGCGTGCCGTTGCGGCATACCGGCATGGCGCCGACATGAGGTGAGGTGTCTGGCCGTGTCCGGTTGTGCATGGGCGCCGAGTGGGGTGGGCGGGTCGTCGACGAGAGCCCTCGGCATCGTGGGTGTCTCGGACGGCCCTGACCGGGCCTGAGCGGCGTGCGAATTCCATTCGAACAGGTGCGCAGGGTGACCTTCATATCACGTTCAGTTGCGCCGCACAAGTCGAGCCGTGACTGACGCACCGTCAGAAACCCCGTCTCGCGCGGGTGTTCGCATCGCGGGATATCGATCTTCGACCTGGGCATGATGCTGGGGCACTGTCGACCGAGGGGAGGGAAGGCACCCGTGGGCGAGAAGGTCGTGGCGACCAGGGCGGAGCTGGCCGACCGGCAGCTGTACCGCCGCAAGCTCCAGTCCTGTCTGGACGTGCTGGAGCGGATGCTCGGGGAGGAGCGGTTCGACCGCCCGAAGGCGATGATGGGCCTGGAGATCGAGCTGAACCTGGCCGACGAGCAGGGCCTGCCGGTGCTCGGCAACGACCGGGTGCTGGACGCGATCTCCTCCGCGGACTTCCAGACCGAGCTGGGCCGGTTCAACATCGAGGTCAACGTCGCCCCCCGCCGCCTGGGCGGGCACGTCTTCGAGGACCTGCGCGAGGAGCTGGACACCGCCCTGCGCTACGCCGACCGGCGGGCCGCCGAGGCGGGCGCCCGGATCGTGATGGTCGGCATCCTGCCCACCCTCGACCTGGAGCACGCCGGGCTGGACGCGATGAGCCGCAACGACCGCTACAGCCTGCTCAGCGACCAGATCCTGGCCGCCCGCGGCGAGGACATCGCGCTCGACATCGACGGCGTGGAGCGCCTGGCCGTCGACTCGGTCTCGATGGTCGCCGAGGCCGCCGCCACCTCGCTGCAACTGCACCTCCAGGTCACCCCGGCCCGGTTCGCCTCGGTGTGGAACGCGGCCCAGGCGATCTGCGGCGTGCAGCTCGCGCTCGGCGCCAACTCCCCGTTCCTGTTCGGCCGCGAGCTGTGGCGCGAGACCCGTCCGGTGCTGTTCCAGCAGGCCTGCGACACCCGTTCGGCCGAGCTCAAGGCCCAGGGCGTGCGCCCCATCACCTGGTTCGGGGAGCGCTGGGTCGACTCCGCGCTCGACCTGTTCGCCGAGAACCTGCGCTACTTCCCGGCGCTGCTGCCGATCTGCGACGACGAGGACCCGGTCAAGGTGCTCTCCTCCGGCGGCGTCCCCCGGCTCGGCGAGATGCGGCTGCACAACGGCACCATCTACCGCTGGAACCGCCCCGTGTACGACGTCGCCGACGGCGTCGCCCACCTGCGGGTGGAGAACCGCTGCCTGCCCGCCGGCCCGACCGTGGTCGACACCCTGGCCAACGCCGCCTTCTACTACGGCCTGGTCCGGGCCCTGGCCGAGCAGCCCCGCCCGATCTGGAGCCGGCTCCCCTTCGAACTGGCCGAGCAGAACTTCCGCAGCGGCGCCCGGCACGGCATCGACGCCGTCCAGTGGTGGCCCCGCACCGGCCGCGGCGCCCGCGGCCAGGTCGAGCTCCCCGCCACCGACCTGGTGCTGAACGAACTGCTGCCGCTGGCCCAGCAGGGCCTGGACGAGTGGGGCATCGAGGCCCGCGACCGGGACCGCTACCTCGGCATCATCGAGCAGCGCTGCCTGCGCCGCACCAACGGCGCCGCCTGGCAGGCCGCCACCGTGCACCGGCTGCGCGAGCACCACGGCCTCGGCCCGAACGAGGCGATCGCCGCCATGACCCGCCGCTACGTCGAGTGCATGCGCACCGGGGAGCCGGTGCACACCTGGCCGGTCGACTGACGCCCGTCCCGGCCACGGCGCTTCACCGGCGGCTCATCCTCCTGTGAAAGGATGATCGGCCCGGGGCGGCAGCAGGCCCCGGGCCGATCGTCCGCCCCCGGGAGACCCGTGACCACCGCCTCGGCCGAGCCCGCCACCACCCCCCAGACCCCCTCGCGCCGGCTGCTCGCCGTCGAACTCCTCATCGTCCTCGGCCTCTCCCTCGGCGCCAGCGGCATCAGCTCGCTGATCAGCTTCGTCGGCTCGCTCACCGAGTCCGCCGACCTCGGCAGCCAGGTCGCCACCCTCAACGCCTCCCGCGCCCCCGGCCGGCCCTGGCTCGACCTCGCCTGGCAGCTCTACTACGTCGCCCGCGGCCTGATGCCGGTCGTCCTGGTCGGCTACCTGCTGGTCCGCGAGGGCAGCTCGCTGCGGGCGCTCGGCTTCGACCTGCGCCACAAGCTCTCCGACCTCGGCCGCGGCGCCGTGGTCGCCGCCTGCATCGGCGGCTCCGGCCTCGCCCTCTACCTGGTCGCCCAGGCCGCCGACTTCAACCTCGCCGTCGCCCCCTCCGGCCTGCCCGACGTCTGGTGGCGGATCCCGGTCCTGACCGCCTCCGCCTGGCAGAACGCCGTCCTGGAGGAGGTCGTGGTGGTCGGCTACCTGCTGCGCCGGCTGAACCAGCTGGGCTGGGGCTGGCCCGCGGCGGTCGCCGCCAGCGCGGTGCTGCGCGGCTCCTACCACCTCTACCAGGGCATCGGCGGCCTGGTCGGCAACATGGTGATGGGCGTGGTCTTCTGCCTGCTCTACCGCCGCTGGCAGCGGGTCGGCCCGCTGGTCGCCGCGCACGCCCTGATCGACACCACCGCCTTCGTCGGTTACGCCCTGCTGGCCGGCCACGTCAGCTGGCTGCCCTGACCCCGCCCGCCCCCGGGCCCGCGCCCGCCCCCGGGCGGCCGCCCGCCCCCGCGGACCTGACGGCCCGTCATCGCGCGGCGGTAGGCTGGCTCCCGACGACCGCGGTACCGGGGTACGCACGACAGGGGATCACGACATGGACGGACTGTCCGGCCCGGCCGACGAGCGGGTGCGCTGGATCGGGGACGCGCTGCACAAGCTCACCGGCACCGAGCCGACCCTGGACCGCTCCCGCGCCGGCTGCACCCGCCTCTCGGTGCGGGTCACCGAGCAGCCCGACCGCACCCAGACGCTCGCCGTGCTGCGCATCCTGCGGCTCGGCGACCGCTTCGGCCACACCGAGACCGCCCGCTGGGAGCGGATCTGGGTCGAGGTCTGCGACCAGCCCGCCCAGCCCGCCGCCCCGCAGGTCCCTCCGGCCGCGCAGCCCTGACGCCCCGACGCCCTGACGCCCGCCCGGGGCCTCAGCAGGCCCACGGGTTCGGCCAGGCCCGGGACGGCGGCCGCCGCAGCACGCTGCGCCGCACCAGGTACGGCGGGATGCAGTCGTCCACCCAGGCGAACGGGCGGCCCTGCGCGTGCCGCAGGATCGGCGCCCACTTGGCGGCCGAGCACCTCCAGCGTGCGGATGTGTGCCGCTGACTGGAGAGCGGAGCCGTGGCGCGAAAGCCTGCGGGGCCGGTGCGGGACGTCGACCTGCTGCTGCGGAAGTCGCAGATCGTCCGGGGTCCGGCGATCCGGGACGTCCTGTCGCTGAAGATCCTGGACGTGCCGGGCAAGCGGCTGACCACGCCGCCGCTGGGGCTCAAGGTCACGAAGAAGCGCAAGCTGAAGCACAGCAAGGCGTGGCCGCTGATCGAAGGCATTCACGCGGAAGCGGCGGAGGGGGAGTCCAATCGGAAGATCGCCCTCGGCCTGACGGCTGACGGCTACCGGTCCACCCGGGGCGGGCCCTTCCGCTCGAACACGGTGGGGAGATCCTGCGGAACCCGGTGCGGGTGTTCGCCAAGGGGGTGGAGGGCATCCCGCAGGAGGTCTACGACAAGCACCGGCGGATCGCGGCGGGCTTCGGACGGCGCAAGAACCTGCCGACCGTGGACGGGCAGCGCGGCCCCCACGATCGCCGGCCGGCGTCGGGGCTGATGCGGTGCGACGGCGGGGGCCGGGACCCGAAGACGGGCCACACGGCGACGATGCACGGGCAGTCCTACCGGTTGCGGTCTGGACCTGCTCCAAGCCGGTCAACGGCCTGCGCACGGCTGTAGAGCGGGTGTTGGCAGCAGCGCGGCGGAAGAAGCCGACCACTGCCGACCCGCTGGACCTGGTGCTGCTGGCCGTCGCCGAAAGCCGGGTGAAACTCTCCCCGCCGGAAGAAACCGCGGAGGAAGTCGAAGCCCGCGGCCAACTCCGGCCGGCCGAGGAAGCAGTCGCCCGACTCCACCGGCTCAACGCCGGAGGAGCCTATGCCGACCGCGACGGCGAAGAGACGTTCATCAAGCTGCGCCGTGCTGCTGTGGAGGACGTGGAGAACGCCCGGAAGGCGCCGCGTGGAGGGAGGGCTTCGGGGGGCTCCTGAACGACGAAACGGCCTCCGGTCAGCACTGGGCGGGCAGTGCGGGCCGAGAGCCGTGGTGCGTCAGGAGACGAGGGTCTGAAGGATGGCCAGGGCGAGGCCGCGGGTCCGGCCGATGTCGGCCAGCAGTGGTACGGCGTCGGCGGGAACGCGCGGGGAGTCCAGCAGGGCCCGTGCCTCGGCTGTGCTGACATATTGCGTCAGCAGATACTCACCGTTTCGCCGATCGGCTTGGAGCACACTGAGAACCACCTCGGCGATCACCCAGCATTCGGGCTCGCGCATTTTGCTATCAAACCACCGCAGCGCCTCCCACCTGGCCCGTTCTGTGAGATTCACCAGGTCGGGTGTCAGTTGGGGGAGCTCCCCCAGAGGGAGCAGCGCATGGAGAAGAGCGTGAACGGCAATGGGATGGGGCTATGGGCTCAGCCCTGCGGATCGGCTCTCGGAGGACATTCTGAACCGGTATGCCCGATTCCCGTATTGGGTCAGGTCAGGCGCCGTCCCGGCGGTCACGTGGTTCTTCGGCGGCTTCTACAGTGTCCCGAGGCGGGGCGGGCGAGACGGTGGATCCAGAAGGGCTGACTCAAGAACGTGGTGCGGATCGAGCGATTGGCGGACCTGAAGCCCGTCCACCAGCGTCAGGCTGCCGCCCTGGCCCTGTGGCGGTGGCATGCACCGATACTCGCGTTCGAATTGGATGCAGGGTGGGGCGTCGACCGGTCTGTGGTGGAGTCGCTGTTCCGACTGGCAGCGTCACCCGCTGGCGAACAGTCGGATGACGCATACCGGCGAGCAATCGCCGAGCTGTGCACGGCCCCACTTTTCACGTCCGAAGTCGACCCGGACACGGTCGAGCTTTTCCAGTTGGAGACCATCAGCAACCTGCTGACCTTCGGCGAGCTGCTGGACAAGCCCGGCGTGGACGAAGTCGAGCGAGTGGTCGAAGCCTCGGCCGGCCTGGCGACCTACCTCGACGGTCTCGTCGAGGGCTCCTTCCATTCCCACCCCGCGGAGGAAGCCCACCACCAGTACCTCGCCGACCTGGCGGACCGGGCGAGCGACGGCTACTTCGCGTCGCGCCACTTCGCTGTCGAGACCGCCTGCCACGGTGCTCTCGGGGTTCTCCCCGATTCCGCAGGGCTGCTCGACTCGTCCACGGGTCGCGAGTTGCTCGCGCTCTGCGAGGACTTCGGCGAAGAGCTCGTCACAACGATGCAGTGGCTCCGCATGACGGGTCACTAGCGATCACGTCGTGAGCCGAATGGCAAGTGCGGCAGCCGCGACGGACGGGCGGCCTGGAACGGAGGGCCGCTACGGGCGGCGCCGGGTGAACAGGCCCGGTTCGGTCTCGGCGAGGGCGCCCAGGCCGACCAGGCGCTTGAGCTTGTGCCGGGTGCGCTCGATGGTCTTCGGCTTGAGCGGGAGGTCCAGGGCCTGGCGCAGGTCGCGGGCACGCATCGGTCCAGCAGCGTCGGCGAAGACGTCGATGATCTGCTGGTAGGCCGGGCGGGCCGGCAGGACAGGCGGCTCCTCGGCCGGCTCCGGGGCCGCCGGCGGGAGGGCGAGGAGCGTCTTACGGGTCACCGCCAGGCTCTCGACCCCCTCGTCGAGTTCCCGCAGGCGCGCGGTGAGCTCGTCCATCTGCGCGCGGATCCGCTCCGCACCGCCTACGAGTTCCCGTTCGCGTGCGTCGATCCGCTCCACCAGCGCCGTGACCTGGTCATCCACGCGGTCACCCGCGCCAGGTGGGCGTGGTCTGGCCGGTGAGCCGGCGCGCCATCACGTCGATCATGGCCCAGCGCACCCTGGACTCCGAGGACTGTCGATCACGACCAGGGGCGGGTCCTCCGGCCGCCCGGCCTTCCATGCCGAGACCACCGGCTCGATCAGCGCCCACCGCTCATCGGACAGGTCACTCTTGTAGGGCTTGCGGTCACTCACCCTAGGGCTACCGCCACCGTTGGGGCCGCTGTGACGTGGCACTCTCCGGTACTGAGGACGGGCCCCTCACCGCCCCGCGGTAAAAGCCGCCGAAGCCTCCGCTGCCGTGTCGGGGTATGAGATGCTCGCGCCAGTGCAAGCAACCGGGGCTCGGATGACCGGAGTTGCAGTCGAGACGTCAACGCATCGGGGGGCCGATGGAGCCGTTGGGGGATGCGGGCCGTCTCACGGTCGGTCCGTACCGGTTGGTGGCCGAGTTGGGGCGGGGCGGCATGGGGCGGGTGCTGCTGGGCGTCGCGCCGGACGGGCGGCTGGTCGCGGTCAAGGTCGTGCGCTCGCAGTTCGTGGAGGACGACGGATTCCGGGCGCGCTTCCGCCGTGAGGTGGAGGCGTCACGGCGGGTGTCCGGTGCGTACACGGCGGCTGTGGTCGATTCGGACGCGGACGCGCCGCTGCCGTGGCTGGCGTCGGTCTTCGTCCCCGGCCCGTCCCTGGGGGATGTGGTGTCGGAGACCGGGCCGTTGCCGTCGGAGGCGGTCGTGCGCCTGACCGTCGGGCTGGCCGCCGCACTGGGCGGAATCCACCGGGCCGGGCTCATCCACCGTGACCTCAAGCCGTCCAACGTCATGCTCGCCGCCGACGGGCCCCGGGTCATCGACTTCGGGATCGCCCGTGCCACCGACAGTGAGGGTGGCACCGAGATCACCCACACCGGCTGGCTCGTCGGCTCCCCGGCCTTCATGTCCCCGGAGCAGGCCGAAGGACGTGAGTTGACACCGTCCAGCGATGTGTTCTCGCTCGGCGCGGTGCTGGTCCAGGCGTCCACCGGCCGCAGCCCGTTCGCCGGGACCTCTAGCGCCGCAGACGCTCTACAACGTCGTCCACACCGAGCCCGACCTCTCCATGGTCCCGGAGGAGCTGCGCGACCTCGTCGCGCGGTGCTTGTCCAAGGACCGGTTGCTACGTCCCACGCTCGAGGAGATCGCCGGCACGTTCGGGCTGTTGAACCCGTCCGTACGGCCGTGGCCCGATGCTGTACACGCCCGGATCGACGAGCAGCAGGCCACCATCGTGCGCCTGCTCGGTTTGGACGGGGCCGAAGGGCAACTGGTGGCGTCCGACACGGGAACGGTTGTTCTGGCCCGGCGTACGGCGAACCAGGATCTGTCGACCATAACCGCGCCCCAGGTTCCGGCCGGGCCTGCACCGCTCCTCCCGACGCCCGGTGCGGCGGACTCTCCGGCGGATGAGGGTGTCGACGAGGATTCGGCGGCGCGCCGGCGCCCGAGCCGACGAACGCTCCTGTTCGGCGCACTCGGCGCGGGTGCCGTGGCGGCGACCGCGGTCCCACTCGCACTGATGCGGACCTCGGGTTCCCCGGAAGCAGGCGGTTCGGAGACGCTCCCGCCGCCGACGTCCTCGCCGAGCACCTCACCGCCGGTCACGGCCAGTCCGAGCACATCATCCAGTCCGACGGCCACCCCGACGCCGTCCAGCACTCCGGAGGAACTCGCCTACAGGGCCTCTTTCAAGTGGAAGACCATGTTGTCCGCCTTGGACTACAGTCCTGACGGCAAGCTCCTCGCAGTAGGTGACTTTGACAGTGTCCTGATGCTGTGGAACAGCACCGACCTGGTTGTCGCAGCCACCCTCGGCAACTCTTACCTGCCGGGCATCGAGAATCTCACCTCCGCTGTGAGGTTCAGCCCGGACGGTACGCTGCTCGCCAGCGTCGACAACTTCGCGACGATCACGCTGTGGGACGTGGCATCCCGGCAGAAGGCCGCCACCATCCAAGGCGACAAGGACCAGAAGAGCGCCGGATTCTCGAACCTCGCGTTCAGCCCGGACGGTAAGACCCTGGCGTACAGCGGCAACCGCGTGATCACCCTGTGGGACGTCCAGAGCCGTTCACTGGTCGCCACGCTCGTCAATCCGATCGAGAACCCGACGTATAAGGCCGAAGGGGATGTGGCGAGCATGGCGTTCGCCCAGGACGGCCGGACCATCATCGCCTCGACCGACTTGGACCGGGATGATCTGCTGCGCTTCTGGGACGTCCGCCGGGGCACCCTTACCGCAACGATCGAACACGCCGGGGACGGTGTCATCGCTCTCGCGGTCAGTCCGGACGGCAAAGTCCTCGCCACAGTCTCCCGCGGCGAGGTGAAGGTGTGGGACGTCGCCACCCGTGCGATGGTCGAGACGCTGCCCTTCACCTCGGATCCGGTCTGCGCGCTGGCTTTCAGCCCGGACGGTGGCTCGCTGGCCGCCGCTGAGCAGACCGGAGGCGTCCGGATCTGGTCCACGGCCACCTGGAACCCCATCCGCGGACTCGACCAGGCGAAGAGCCTCGACCCCACGTTGTCCATGATGCCGGATTCTCTCGTCTTCAGCCCCGACAGCAAGGTCCTGGTCGGAAACTTCGGCTACAGACTGGCACGCTGGAAGGTCGGTTGAGCCAACGGGGCTGAACCCAGGCGGGCGGTGAAAGCCCCCATGCCGCCCCCTTGGCTTGTCGAAGGCGGGCCGTCGCATTCCCCCCTTGGCCCGCTGGTCACGGCACAGCTCGGGACGTGAACGGGGGAGCGGCGGCGGCCCGCTGCTGCTGCTGGGCGGGATCATCGCCGGGGTCGTGGCGCTCTCCGGCGGCTCGGAGCCGCCGTCCGGGCCCAAGGAGGGCAGCCCGGAGCGGGCGCAGTCGATCGACGCGAAGACGGAGAAGTCGGCGGACCTCGGCCGGTTCCACCGCGACATGATCCGGGGCCGGGGGCAGGAGGTCACCGACGAGCTGTGCGCGGCAGAGCGGGCAGGCCTCGCCTACGCCGCGTCGGAGCCCCGATCGTGCTCATCACGCCAGGTCCACCCGGGCGGAATTTCCGGGGGGCCGTCAAACCCGGCAGCAAGTGCTGCGGCGTAGTTCGCCTTGGCGCGCTCGCTCGGCCGGCCGCTGATTCTCATGAAGTGCCCCTGCACCGAATGCTGGGACACCGGCTGGCGCTGGCCGTCGGATCGAGGAAGGTGCTCCGGAGCGTCGAACTCGTGCGGGGGCCCGGGGGGCAACTGGCTGTTGAGGTACTCCCGGAGGACGGCTGACCCGATCACGGCCAGCCCCACTCCCGCGCCCGCGATGGTCTTGCGGTGCTTCCGGGCGAAGCCCTTCACGGCCGCAGCGGCCGACCTGGCCCGGCTTGCCTTGGCGTTGGTGCTCTGCTCGGTGTCGGGGGACTCCACATCGGTCACCTGCACAGGGATACAGGACGACCGCCGGAGCCGCCAGGCGATCGGTGAACACCACCCGATCGGGTACCCCTGCGGGCTCCGGAAGAGGGTGACCGGCCGCGCGGCGGCATGGTGCCGTCGGAAGCCCCGTAGCGGGTGGCGGCCAGGCTGATCTGCGGCGCGGGGGCGCGGTTGCCCGGAGGGCAGCGCCTGTGGACCTGCGGCGCCTCCATGCGTACAAGGTCCTGGCCGCCTACGACCAGGACCAGGCCGGGCAGTTGGCCTTCGCCGCCGGCGACGAGGCGGGCCTCGACCGGCCGGAGCTCGTTGCGACCCTTGCCCGGACCGCCGTCGCCCACAGCGCCGGCACCCTCGCGGTCGCCCGCGATCACGGCGTCCAGTTTGTGGAGGTCTTCGACGGCTTCGACTGCCGATGGACCAGCCACCCCGACCCGGACAAAGCCGCCCGGACGCTGCGCACCGCGGAGGACGGCACTCGACCACTGGCCGGGTGCCGCGCTTCGGCGCCGGGTGCCCGGTGGGTCGAGGTGGCTCTACGTTCCCGCCCAATCGGCCAGGTCGAGGAGCGACTTCCTCTCATCGGGGGTGCGGAGCGAGAAGACTCGGCCGTGAGCCCAGCTCGGGGGCTGGCTGCGGCTGCCCAGCCGGGTGCCCACCGAGAGCGTTGTCAGCTCGAACCCGGCGCCGATCAGCTCACGCTCGTAGGAGGATGGCCGGGCTGGTGAGCTGGCCAACGAACGAATGCTCGACTGCGAACCGGGATGTCGCCGTGACGCCGTCGTCAGTGCCGTCCCCGGGGCCACCAGAAGCGGGGCTCGCTGCGATCGGCTTCTCCTGCGCCATCGCTCAGGTTGAGGGCGTTGCCCCCGGGCCGTGAGAACGACAAAACCCGTTGCTGCTCCTGCTAACCGCGTTCGGGGCTGTGAACACCCCGCAGGGGAGCCGGGAAGACCGGATGGTGGTGGGCGAGGCCGGATTCGAACCGGCACAGCCGAAGCGGGGGCTTTACAGGCCCTTGGGCTCTCCAATGCCCAGCTCGCCCTTGATGGAGAAAGCGGAGGAAGTGGGGGTCGAACCCACACGGGCACTCGCGTGCCCCAACGGTTTTCGAGACCGAGGCCGGCGCCACCTGTCGGCTGGCTCCTCCATGAACTGCGGTTGTCGCGCGGAGAGTGTGCGGATCGAACGCGCGCGGGGGTTGAGCCAAGCCGCTGCCTTGCCACTCGGCCAACTCTCCAGGTGCTGCGCTGCCGGACGAGGATTCGAACCCCGAACTTCCTGATCCAGAGTCAGGCGTGCTGCCAGTTGCACCATCCGGCACTGCGGGAGGGCGGCAGACAGAAAGGCCGCCCAGGCGGGGGAGTCCCCCGTGGGCGGCCGGGCGCTGTCGGGCCCGTCTACCGCGCGGAGGGAAGTCCCTGGCTCTGCTGGGAACTCGAAGAACGCTGATACGACTGGCTGGTGCTCATCTCGCGTTCCTCTCCACTGGGCGGTGCCGGGCTGATGCCCCTACTCTGCGGCAGAGCCAGGGGCGTGGGCAACGGGTTTTCCCCGACGGGCCGCCGCGCTGCACAAGCGTGGTGGGTGTCAGCAGAGTTGGCCCGAATCGCTCTGCTGTACGGGATCGGCCGCGGGCAGCCGAGATGTCGACGAGGAGACGAAGGACCTGGTGATCCAGGGGTGGAAGGCCGACGCGGCGACGGAGGCCGGGTGCCGGGAGAGCGGCCGCATCCCCGGCCACGAGGCCGTCGTCCGGGTGCCGGCGCGGCTCGCGCAGGCGATCAGGGAGGCACTGGATGTCGCCGAGCGCGACGACGAGAATTGACGAACTGCTGCGGGGAACCACCCACTCCGCGCTGCACCTGGAGATGCGCGACGGGTGCACGCAGGACGACCCCGCGCTGCGCGCCCGGCGCCCGCGAACTGCTCAAGGCGGCCGGGGCCGCGGGCGTGCGGGTCGGCGGGGCACCGGACACCTTCCTCGGCGCCGGTCTGCAGAGCGCGCTGCGGCTGATCCGCTCCGGCGCGATCGGCGCGCCGCTGACCGCGCTCAGCCTGATGCAGATCCCCGGCCCGGAGTCGTGGCACCCCGCGCCCGAGTTCCTCTACCGCGCGGGCGGCGGGCCGCTGTTCGACATGGGCCCGTACTACCTGACCGCCCTGGTCGCGGCCCTCGGCCCGGTCCGCCGGGTCAGCGCCGTCGGCTCCCGCTCCCGCGACCGCCGCACGATCGGCTCCGGCCCCCGGGCGGGCACCGAGTTCGAGGTGACCGTGCCGACCCACGTCTCGGCGCTGCTGGAGTTCGCGGACGGCGGCTCGGCCACCGCGGTCTTCAGCTTCGAGTCCCCGCAACTGCGGCTCGGGTTCGTCGAGGTCACCGGCACGGACGCCACCCTCGTCCTGCCCGACCCCAACCACTTCGACGGCCCCTCGCGGATCGAGGACGGCGGCCCCGGCCGCGAAGTCGCGGCCACCGGCACCACGGCGGGCCGCGGCATCGGCGTCCTGGACATGGCCCGCGCGATCCGCTCCGGCGAGCCGCACCGGGCCACCGGCGAACTCGCCCTGCACGTCCTCGCCGTCATGGAGGCGATCGAGGCCGCCGCCGCAGCCGGCTCGCCCGTCGAGGTGGCGGGCGGCGCCCCGTCGCCGCAGGCCCTTCCCGAGGACTGGGACCCGTACGCCGCCACCCTCGCTCCCTGAACCCCCGTTCGTGGAACGGCCGCGGCCGGTACCGACTCCGATCGGTACCGGCCCCGTCGTCCCGCAGCGGCAGCCGCGGCGGTCAGCCCTTGGTGACCTTGCAGGAGTAGGTCGCGCTGCCCGAGCCGCTGTACGCCTCCAGGTCGGCGTAGTAGGTGCCGCTGCTGGTCGCCGTCCAGCTCAGCGACTCGCCCGCTCCCTTGCCGTTGTTGACCGAGCGGGTCAGGGTGCTGCCGTTGGCGTTCATGAAGTACAGGTCCGCGTCGTAGGCGGAGGGGACCGTGCAGGTGACGGTGGCGGTCTGGCCCGAGGTCAGGGACAGCTTGTAGTAGTCGCGGTCCGAGCCGGACTTCATGCTGCCGGTGACGGTGGCCGGGTAGCCGAGGCCGGTGATGTCGTTCGCGGCGCCGGTGCTGTCGTTCGGCTCGGTCTCGGTGAGGGAGGAGCCGGTGCCGGTGCCGGTGCCGGTGCCGCCGCCGCAGTCGGTGGTCGGGGTACCGCTGTAGAGGTTGGCGTCGGGGGTGCCGTTGGTCACGCTGCGGGTGTAGTAGCCGCAGGTGGGACGGTTCTTGAAGTCGAAGGTCTGTCCGGCGGTGAGGTGCCAGATCTTGAAGTTCGAGTAGGTGAGGGGCTTGCCGGAGACGGCCTGCTCGGGCTGGTGGTCGCCGAGCACCACGTAGGCGTCCGAGCCGGAGAGGGTGGCCAGGCCGTTCTTGTCCAGGAACAGCGATCCGCCGCCCTGTTCGACGCCCACGCCCCACGCCTTGCCGGAGGTGGTCAGGCCGTCCTTGACCGCGCGTGCGACGAAGGCCATGGTGCGGCCCATGCGGTCACGGGTGACGAAGTGCGAGTCGTTGACGGTGTCGGCGTAGTTGGGCCAGGCGAACATGCCCGTGGTGAAGGTGACGCTCCTGTCGTAGGGGTTGGCGAGGGCGGTGGGGGAGTCGGTGCTCGCGGTGCAGGCGTCGTAGACGACGGCGCTGTTGATGTGGTGGCCGGCGCTGCCGCCGCCGGAGCCGCCGCCCTTGGCGACCACGGACTGGACGGAGGCCTGCAGCGAGGTCCCCTTCCAGGAGGCGTAGACGCACTGGTTCCCGCCGGCGAAGTACACGAACTCGGCGTTGCGCACGTCGGTGTTGACCTGGGAGCTGTTGCCGTCGGCCGCGGAGGTGACGACGTCGGTGGTGCAGGAGTTGACGCCGGACAGCCCCATGAACACGTCGCACTCGGGGGTCTGGCTGCTGCCAGTGGCGGCGGAGTCGGCGAGCACCGTGACGTCGATGCTGCCGCTTCCGCCGGTGATGGCAGCGATCGCCTTGCCGGCGGTGGCGGGCACCACGGCGCCGTCGCCGTTGAAGGTGAAGGCGGGGCCGTTCCAGGAGGTGCGGCTGACGTCGGAGGAGCTGCCGAGACGGATCCGGGTCACCGAGGCGTGCGCGGACCGGGGGGCGGCCACCGCGCCGGCCCCGGCGGCGGTCAGGGCGAGCGCGAGGAGCGCGGCGGATCTGGCGGACCTGAGACGGGGCAGAGCTGGGCGCATGGGAGCTCTCCTGGGTGTGGGGGAGGGTAGGGCACCGCCGTGGGGAGGGGTGCGTACCGTAAGTTACAGCTACTGAAATACGTGCAGTAGATGTAATTCCTGTTGCTATGGCAAAGCTTCTCTCAAGGACCTGTGGCGGGGCCGCGGCGGTGCGGCGCCGAAGCCGCGAGCCGGTGGTACTCGGCCGCCAGGGACGCCCCCGCGCCGCGGACCGGCCGCGGGGAGTCCGGAGTCCATCGCCTCGAGCACCGCCAGGCCGAACTCCTCCTTGGCCGCGGGGCACCCGTACGGTGCGCGGCCGGTCCGGTCCGCGCGGGCGAGGGCCCGTTCGAGGACCCTGACCTCGTGGTTGGGCAGGGCGGGCCGCGGTGCCGAGCGACGGGTCGTCAGTCGAGGGCGCCGTTGATCGTGGCCCGCGGAATGGCGATGCTAGGCACGTGGTAGGCGTCGAGGATCCTGCCGTACGAGCCGTCGTCCATCAGGGACTGGAGTGCGGCCTGAACGGCCTCCTTCAGCCCGGGGACGGACTTGGAGACGCCGATCCCGATCGGTGAGGCGCTGGTCGGCCCGACGGCCGCCTCGCCGAGGACGGTGTCGAACGTGCTGCCCCCGTCCGCGGTGTCCGCCACGTAGGCGGCCGTCACCTCGTCGAGGAAGTCGGCGGACACCTTCCCCGAGCGCAGCGCGAGCTGCGCCTCGGAGTCCTTCGGGAAGGCGAGGACGGTGATCGGCGGCTTGCCCTCCTGCTTGCAGAGCTCCTGGCGCTGGTCGAGGATCTTCTGGTGGTTGGTGCCGGCCTGCACCGAGACGCTCTTGCCGCACGCGTCGGTGACCACCTTGATGCCGTCGGGGTTGCCCTCCTTGACCAGCCAGCCCGGCCCGGCGTTGACGTAGTCGACGAAGTCGACGGCCTCCTCGCGCGCCTTCTTGTCCGTCATGGCGGACATGACGGCGTCGAACTTGCCGGCCTGCACCGCCGGGAGGAGGCCGTCGAACTTCTGGCCGGTGAACTCGAACCGGACGCCGAGCCGTGCGCCGATCGCCTGGCCCAGGTCGTGGTCGATGCCGGTGATCTCCTGGCTGCCCTCGGAGACGTACATCTCGAACGGCGGGTAGGGGACGTCGGTGGCGACGCGGACCTTGCCCGCCTTCCTGACCGCCGCGGGCAGCCTGTCGGTGAGCTTCGGGTCCGACGAGATCGTGACGCCCTTGACGACGGTGGTGGCCGGTGAGGCGGACCCGCCGCCGGGCGCCGGGTCGGCGGCGGACGATCCGCAGGCGGTCAGGGCGAGGCCGCAGGCGGTCGCCAGGGCCGTGGAGGCGATCACTCTGATCGTGGCGGTGCGGGAGGAGGTCATGGGGGAGCCCTTCGATCGTGCGCCTCGAGGAGTGTGCGCGGCGCGAACAGAAGTTACATCTGACTCATGTTTGGCAGGTATGTATCGGAAGTTACGTTCGCGCAACAGTGCCGGAGGGCTGAAAGGCCGGGTCGTCCGTGCAGTCGGCCGCCGGGTGCCGACCTATTGATTCGTTACGAAAGCTCTGCTGGTCACTGATGCTGGAGCGAAACGTACAGAACCGCGACGGGCCCGATGGGGTGTAACGGCCTTATGAGCTGCGGCGCTGGCCGTCCGGGCGGCTGCCGGCGTTTTTCCCGAGGTTCGTCGAGAGTTACGGATTCGTAACTCTCATTACATATGGCCATCAAGCTGGTTTGGCTGTAACGTCCTGGCCTGTGGCGCGGCCCCTCGGCGCCGCTCAGGTCCTCGAAAGGTTGCTCCGTGAACCCCTCCGCCCCCCGCAGATCGGCCCTGCCGGCCGCCTTCGTCCTGTGCGGCGCCCTCGCCCTGACCGCTTGCGGGAGCAGCGGGACCGGCGGTCCCGCGGCGACCGGCCCGGTCACGGTCGCCGGCGTCAGCATCAGCGCCGACCCCGCCCTCCACGACGCGCTGCCCGAGGCGGTCAGGAAGGCGGGCAAGGTCCGCGTCGCCACCGACGTCCCCTACCCGCCGTTCGAGATGTACGTCTCCGAGGGCAGCAAGGAGCTGACCGGCCTCGACTACGACCTCGGGCAGGCCGTCGGCGCCAGGCTCGGCGTCCGGTTCGATTTCCAGGCGCAGAAGTTCGACGGTATCGTCCCCGCCCTCCAGGCCGGCAAGTACGACGCCGCGATCAGCGCCATCACCGACAACAAGGAGCGCGAACAGGTCGTCGACTTCGTCGACTACTCCGTCTCCGGCAGCGGCGTCCTGGTCGCCAAGGGCAACCCGCAGAAGATCACCACCCTCGACGACCTGTGCGGCCACCCCGTCGCCGTGCAGACCGCGACCAACCAGCAGAAGCTCCTGGACAAGCACCAGGACAAGTGCCGCGAACTCGGCAAGGGCGCCATGGACGTCCAGACCTTCCCCAAGGACTCCGACGCCCAACTCGCCCTGCGCTCCGGCAAGGTGGTCGCCGACGTCCTCACCAAGCCCGCCGCCGGCTGGACCGCGAAGACCGCCGACGACGGCGCCGCGTTCGAGGTCGTCGACGACCCGGCCGCGCTCGGCGGCTACAACGCCTCCCCGAACGGCATCGCCGTCGCCAAGAACCTGCCGCAGCTGACCGACGCGGTGCAGAAGGCCCTGCAGTCCCTGATCGACGACGGCTCGCTCGCCAAGATCTACGACAAGTACGGCGTCGCCTCGATCGCCGTCGAGCAGGCCACCAAGAACGGTGCGGTGGACTGACATGCCCGTCACCGAACGCCCCGCCGAGGCGGCCCCCGCCCGGCCGGACGACCTGGTGGCCGTCCCGGTCCGGCGCTGGGGGCAGTGGACCGCCGCCGCCGTCGCCCTGCTCGGCCTCGTCGGCCTGATCGGCTCGCTCGCCAAGAACCCGAACCTGAAGTGGGACGTCGTCGGGCACTACCTGTTCGCCGACCTGATCTTCGACGGCCTGTTCACCACCCTGTGGCTGACCGCCGCGGCGATGGCGGTCGGCCTGGGCCTGGGCACCCTGGTCGCCGTCATGCGGCTGTCCGCCAACCCCGTCCTGTACGGGCTCTCCACCGGCTTCGTCTGGCTGTTCCGCGGCACCCCGCTGCTGGTCCAGATCCTCTTCTGGGGCTACGCCGCCGCGCTCTACAAGCACCTGATGATCGGCATCCCGTTCACCACGGTCACCTTCGTCGAGTTCGACACCAACGACCTGCTGCCGGCCTCCGTCGCGGCGCTGCTCGCGCTGGGCCTGAACGAGGCCGCCTACGCCTCGGAGATCGTCCGGGCCGGCATCCAGTCCGTCGACCCGGGCCAGACCGAGGCCGCCCACTCGCTGGGCATGAAGCCCGCCCTGACGATGCGCCGGATCGTGCTGCCGCAGGCGATGCGGGTGATCATCCCGCCGATGGGCAACGAGACCATCAACATGCTCAAGACCACCGCGTACGTCTCGGTGATCGCCGCGCACGACCTGATGTCCAACATCCAGGACGTCTACAACCAGAACTACCGGATCATTCCGCTGCTGGTGGTCGCCGCCCTCTGGTACCTGGCGCTGGTCACCGTGCTGTCCGTGCCGCAGGCCTGGCTGGAGCGCCACTACGGCCGCGGCACCGCCCGCGCCGGGCACGTCTCCCCGCTGCGGCGGATGCTCACCGGCCTCCCCGGCCTGCTCCCCACCACCCGCGAACGGAAGGGCTGAACCGATGGCCCGCCCCATGGTGCACGCCGAGGGCGTGCGCAAGCACTTCGGCAGGCTGGAGGTCCTCAAGGGCATCGACCTGACCGTCGAGCGCGGACAGGTCTGCTGCCTGCTCGGCCCGTCCGGCTCCGGCAAGTCCACCTTCCTGCGCTGCATCAACCACCTGGAGAAGGTCGACGGCGGCCGCCTCACCGTCGACGGCGACCTGGTCGGCTACCGGCAGTCCGGCAACCGGCTGCACGAACTGCGCGAGGCCGAGGTCGCCGAGCGCCGCCGCGAGATCGGCATGGTCTTCCAGCGCTTCAACCTCTTCCCGCACCTGACCGCGCTGGAGAACATCACCGAGGCCCCGGTCAGGGTCGCCGGGGTCAACCGCACCGACGCCCGCGCCCAGGCGCTGCGCCTGCTGGAGCGGGTCGGCCTCGGCGACCGCGCCGACCACTACCCCGCCCGGCTCTCCGGCGGTCAGCAGCAGCGGGTGGCCATCGCCCGGGCACTGGCGATGGAGCCCAAGCTGATGCTCTTCGACGAGCCGACCTCCGCCCTCGACCCCGAACTCGTCGGCGACGTCCTGGACGTGATGCGCGACCTGGCCGCCGACGGCATGACGATGGTCGTCGTCACCCACGAGATCGGCTTCGCCCGCGAGGTCGGCGACACCGCCGTCTTCATGGACGAGGGCGTGGTCGTCGAGGCCGGCCACCCCCGCACCGTGCTGGTCGCACCGGAGCAGGAGCGCACCCGCGCCTTCCTGTCCAAGGTCCTGTGAGCGCCGCCCCCACCCGGGCCGTCCTCGCCCCGCACGCCGCGGCGATGCTGGACGCCGCCCGGGCCGCCCTGCCCCGCTACCTCGCCGACCTCGCCGACCTCGTCGCCGTCGACTCCGGGAGCCACAGTCCGCACGGCGTCGACTGCGTCGCGGACTGGCTCACCCACCGCCTGCACGGCATCGGGTTCGCCACCGAACGGATCCCCACGAAACCGGTCGGCGGCCGCTCCTACGGCGACGTCCTGGTCGGCCGGCTGCCCGGCACCCTGCCGCCGGACGAGGGCGGCGCCCGGATCGTCCTGATCGGCCACATGGACACCGTCTTCGAGGACGGGACCGCCGCCGCCCGGCCCTTCCGGGCCGAGGGCACCCGCGCCCACGGGCCGGGCGTCAGCGACGACAAGGGCGGCCTGCTGGCCGGCGTCACCGCCGCCGAACTGCTGGTCCGCCACCATCGGACCTCCTTCGCCGAACTCGTCCTGATCGCCACCCCCGACGAGGAGGTGGGATCGCCCGCCAGCCGCCCGGTGACCGAACTCCTCTGCCACGGAGCCGATTTCGCGCTCGGCCTGGAGTGCGCGCGGGAGAACGGCGACCTGGTCGTCCAGCGCAAGGGCGTCGCCGACCTGCTCGTCACCGTCACCGGACGGGCCGCGCACGCCGGCATCGAACCCGAACGGGGCGCCAACGCCGCCCTCGCCGCCGCCCACCTGGTGGTCGCCCTGCAGGCCCTCAACGGCACCTGGCCGGACGTCACCCTGAACGTCGGCGTCGTCCGGGCCGGCACCAGGCCGAACATCGTCTGCCCCGAGGCCGAGCTCCAGGTCGAGGTCAGGGCCGCCACCGGCGACGCCCTGCGCACCGCCCTGGACGCGATCCGGGGGACGGCGGGCCGCACCGCCGTCCCGGGCACCACCGCCCGGGTCCAGCAGCTCGACCTCTGCCCGCCGATGGAGTTCGGCCCGGACGCGCGCGACCTGCTGGCCCTGGCCCGCGCCGCCGCCGCCGACCTCGGATTCACCGTGGGCGGCGCCGCCACCGGCGGCGTCGGCGACGCCAACCTCACCTCCGGCCTCGGCGTTCCCACCCTCGACGGCCTCGGCCCCGTCGGCGGGGCCGACCACACCCCCGAGGAGTGGCTCGACACCGCCAGCGTGCCCACCCGGATCGCCCTGCTGGCCACCCTGGTCGAACGGCTCAGGCACGCCTGAGACCGCACGCACCGCCTCTCCCGCCTTCCGGCGGGCCCGCCGCCCGGCACCACCTGTCGGGCGCGGGCCCACCGACCCGACTCCCCGGAGCCCACGGATGAACCGTCACCTCCCGGCCCGCCCGCGCAGGGCCGCCCTCGTCCTCGCCGCCGCCCTCGCCGCCCTCGCCGCGGCCGCCCCGCCCGCCCTCGCCCGTCCCGCCGCCGGACGCCCCGCCGGAGGCACGCTCGTCCTGGTCGGCGGCGGCCTGCAGGACGGCAACAGCGAGATCTACGGCGAGATCGTCCAGAAGGCCGGCGGCGCCGGGAAGGCGCGCATCGGCGTCCTGACCGCCGCCTCCGTCCCCGAGAGCCAGGACCCCGACGCCGCCGACCCCGACACGTGCTCCAACTCCCGCTGCAACGGCCTCTACTACGCGGCCCTCTTCGAGCACTACGGCGCGGCCGACGCCGAGTGGATACCGATCGACATCGAGCACGTCGACGCGGCCGACGCGGACGCGGTGGTCGCCCGGGTCGAGTCCATGACCGGCTTCTTCTTCGGCGGCGGCGACCAGTACCGCTACATCACCAGCCTCCTGCACGGCGACGCCCACACCGACTCCAGGGTCATGGCGGCCATCCGCCGCAAGCTCGCGGCCGGAGCCGTCGTCGCGGGCTCCAGCGCGGGCGCGCAGATCGCCTCCGGACCCGACATGGTCACCGGCGGCGACAGCTACCAGGCCCTGCGCGACGGCAGCGCCCCCGGCTACTTCGCGGACCCGACCAGGCTCGGCTACCTCCCGCAGGGCGGCTTCGGCCTCTTCGCCGCGGGGCTGCTCGACACCCACACCGGCACCTACGGCCGCGAGGGCCGCGCGATCCGCCTGGCCGCCGACACCGGCCACGACCGGGTCTTCGCCCTCGACGAGGACACCGCGATCGAGGTCGAGCACGCCGGCACCCGCGCCGAGACCCTCCGGGTCCTCGGCACCCACGGCGTCTCGGTGTTCGACCTGCGCTCCGCCCGGACCGGCACCACCGGCGGGCACTGGACGATCGACGGGGTCCGCTACAGCTACCTCACCGACGGCGACCGCTACGACCCGCGCACCCGGCACACGCAGCCCGCGGCGGGCAAGCACCCCCTCACCAGGCCCTCCGCCACCCCCGTGCCGCCCAACCGCGACGCCTTCTACTCCTTGGACGACCCGGACGGCGTCCCCTACTCCTTCTCCGGGACCGCCCGCGCCCTGACCGCGACCACCGCCCAACGCACCGCGACCGCCTCCACCTTCGAATCCGCCCCCGCCTTCGAGGTGCTCTTCCGCAAGCGCGGCGACACCCGGGCGTGGACCGCCGACGGCACCACCGCCGCCTCCTTCACCGACCTGGAGGTCGGCGTCCGCCCGGCCGCCGACTGATTCCGGCCCCGCTCCGGGGCACCCGAGCCGTTCGTGATCTCCGCAGCCCGGCACTTCGCTAGGCTGCGGAGAGGCGTTCCGCACCGCACCACCGAAGACCGCCCGCAGCCCGGGAAGGGGAACCCCGTCCATGCCCACCGTCACGCTCGCCGAGGACATCCGCCAACGACTCGGCGACTGCAGCCCCGCCGAGCGCAAGGTCGGCAGGATCCTGCTCGCCGGGTGGCCGGCCGCGGGGTTCGAGACCATCGCCACCCTCGCCGAGCGCGCCGACGTCAGCGCCCCCACCGTCATCCGGTTCGTCAACCGCCTCGGCTACCGCGGCTTCCCGGACTTCCAGGCGGCACTGCGCGCGGAACTCGACGAACGCCACGCCTCGCCCGTGACGCTCTACAGCAGCGGCAACTACGGCAACGCCGCAGCCGACCCCGCGGCCGTCGGGGCCAAGGCCGAGAACCTCCTCGCCCACGGCCGCGAGGTCTTCACCGCGGCGGTCGACCGCACCCTCGCGGAGGTCACCCCGCACGACCTCGACCGGGCCGTCCAGCTCCTCGGCGACCCCAAGCGGCGCATCACCCTCGCCGGCGGCCGCTTCACGAACCTCTTCGCCCAGTACCTCGGACTCCACCTGATGCAGGTGCGCGACGACGTCCGCTTCCTCCCCGACCGGCCCGTCGAGCGCACCGCCCTGCTCTCCTCGCTCACCCGCCGCGACGTCCTCGTCGTCTTCGACTACCGCCGCTACGAGGAGGACAAGGTCACCGTCGCCGAACTCGTCCGCGAGGCCGGGGGGCGCGTCGTCCTGTTCACCGACACCTGGCTCTCGCCCGTCAGCACCCACGCCGAAGTCGTCTTCTCCAGCCAGGTCGGCGCCCCCTCGCCGTACGACAGCCTGGTGCCGACGCTGGCCGTGGTCGAGAGCCTCGTCGCCGGACTGATAGCGGAGCTCGGCGACCGGGCCCACCGGCACATGCGCCACAACGAGGAGACCGCCACCCGGGCGGGCCTCACCTGAGGCCCCGCCCGGTCGCGGCCCGGTCCCGGCGGACTCGCGGACGGTGCACGAACGGTGCGAGTGGACCGCACCGGCGCGGCGGTGGAGCATCGTTCTCCGTCGGCGAGGAGCGTCGGCGTCCGTAGGACGCGCCGCACGGGAAGCAGGTGAGGGAAGGCATGGCGGAGAGAGAAGCACGGACCGCCGAATCGGTCCGGGACTACCCCAGGCCGCCCGTCGTCGTGCCGGACGACCGGCCCGTCGAGGTGTTCTTCGCCGGGCGGGTGCTCGCCTCCAGCCGACGGGCCCTGCGCGTGCTGGAGACCAGCCACCCGCCGGTGTTCTACCTCCCCCGGTGCGACGTGGCGACCGAACTGCTCCGGCCCTCCGACGGTTCGACCCTCTGCGAGTGGAAGGGGCGCGCGCAGTACTGGGACGTCGAGGTCGGCGGCCGGTTCTCGGTCCGGGCGGCGTGGAGCTACCCGGAACCGCTGCCCGGGTACCGGGAGCTCCGCGACCACCTGGCGTTCTACCCGGGCCGGGTAGAGCGCTGCACGGTGGCCGACGAGGTCGTGCGTCCGCAGGAGGGCGGGTTCTACGGGGGGTGGATCACCGCGGAGATCACCGGCCCGTTCAAAGGCCCTCCCCGGACCGCCGGCTGGTGAGCCACCGTGCCTGCGCGGGGCGGCGCCGGAGCCCCGTCTCCGCTGCGGGGCGGGCTGGTTGTGGACAACGGCCCGGCCCGCAGCGGTGCTGCCGCGTCCGGGGTCAGACGGTGAGCAGGGTGGGGCTGGCGGCCTTGTCGACGGGCAGGAAGTCGTCGGGGACGGGGTACTGGCCCAGCACGTAGTGGAGGATCGCGGCGTGCATCGCCTCGACGGGGGCGATGGTGGCGGCGGTGGCGATGCCGCCGGGGCTGGTGACGTTGTAGGTCGCGAAGAGGTAGGTCTGCGCGGCCTGGTCCTCCAACTGGAGGGCGAGCTTGGCGACGTCGCCGACGGTGGTGGCCTTGCCGAGCGCCTCCAGGGTGGCGGGCTGGTTGGACAGCGGCACGCCGGTGATGGCGGGCTTGCCCGCACCGGTCAGGACGCCGTTCCAGGCCTTGGCGTGGTCGGCGTGCTGGCCCATCGCGGTGGTGATGAAGGTGGCCACCGCGGGCGGGACGGTGCCGAGCTTCCCGGCCTTCGCCGCGTCGAGCGCGGCCTGGTAGGCCCCCACCGCCTGGTTCTCCAACGCGGTGGCCAGGGCCACCACTTTCAGATCACCGGTGTACTGCCCGGACGCCGAACCGGAGGCGGCCGTCGAGGAGGCGTTCGGGGCGGGCGAGTTGGTGGACTTGCCGCTGGAGCACGCGGCGAGGACCACGGCGGCGGCCGCGCCGCCCGCGCCGAGCAGGAAGCGGCGGCGGCCGGTGTCGAGCGCCTGCGCGCCGGGCCGGGTGCGGAGTTCGGCGGCCAGGTCGACCGCGCCGGAACGCATCGCGGGCAGCGTGGCGCGGTGCGCCTGCTCCATGTCCCGGGTGAGGCGGGACAGTTCGGCCTCACTGATCGGGAGTTCCCAGTCCTGAGTGGTCACTTGACGGCTCCCTCGTCGATCGGCGAAGCGTTCTCGGTCTTGTAGAAGGCGTCGGGGAAGCCGACGCTGCCCGCGGCGGCCGGCAGCTTGGCCGGGTCGACGGGGATGGTGATCAGGTCGGCGGCGTTGCCCGCGAGCAGCGCCTGCACGGCCAGCAGCACCGCCCGGTGCTGGGCCTCCACCGGGGCCACCGAGGCGAACAGCCTGCGCAGTTCGGGCGAGGAGACCTGGGAGACGTTCTTGGTGTAGGTCTGCGCGGCCACGTCCTCCAGGGTGATGGCCAGCTTCACCACGTCGGCGGGGCCCTTGATGCTGGGCAGCGCCTGGTCGACCACCGCCTTGTACTTCGGGTCCGGCTGGTCCTGGGCCCTGCCACCGGCCTGGGTCGCGGCCGCGTTGAACGCCTTGGCGTGCGCCTGGTGCTGCGCGGTGGTCTTGCTGATGAACGCGGCCACCGTCTTGTTGCCGTCCTTGATGAACGGCAGGGCGGCGGCGGTCCGGTAGACCGACACGGCGAGGTTCTCGATCGACGCGGCGGTCTGCAGCGCCATCACGTCGTCCGCACTCGCCGAGGCCGAGGCCGCCAGTGCCCGCGAGCTCCCCCACAGCGCGGCGACGCCCGCCGTGCCGGCCAGCACGCCACTGCGCTGCCACCAGCGCCGCCGGGGTTCGGTCACCTGCCCGAACTCGGTCAGCGCGGTGCGGGTGATCCGCTGCGCATCGCTGTTCAAGTCCTCGGACTGCTCGGTCAGTTCCGCGAGCAGCCGTGAGTCGATGTGCTCTGTGGCCATCATGCCTCGTCTCGGTCCGGGCCCCACCTGAATCCGGGTCCCGCTCGCCCGTCCTTCGGGCCCCGAGGGGCCGTGGCTTGGCCACCGTCCGTACGTTCACCCCGTGGAGTGAAACGCGGGAGAGGAGTCGACGTGTGGTGCTCCCGGGGCCGGCAAGAGGGAAGCGCCGGGCCCGCGCCCCGCGTCCGGACCGGGGCACGGGTCCGGCGCGCCGATCACACCGGCGGCCACGCCTTCGGCACCGGTCGAAGCCGTCGTCCGGGTGCGGGAACACTGGGGTCAGCACTCCGTCGACGTCGAGGTACAGCAGCGGCTTGCCCATGCGGTCGTCTCCCCGGGGCCCCGGGAGGTTGCAAGCTGTCAGCGGCTGTCACCCGGAAGTGACGGGTTCCGGTTCCACCGCCCGGGCGCGCGCCTCCGGAACCGCCCGCTCCAACCGCCGCACCTCGGGCACCAGCAGCACCAGCCCGGCCAGCGCCGCGCAGACCAGCGCGCACCCCCACAGCGCCCCGGACAGGCCGAACGCCGCCGCGGCCGGACCGGCCAGCGCGGTGCCCAGCGGCAGCAGCGCGAACGAGCCGAACGAGTCGTACGCCGACATCCGCGACAGCAACTCCTCCGGGACCTCCTGCCGCAGCGTCACCATCCAGCCCACCAGGAACACCGTGGTGCCCGACCAGCAGCAGCACCACCAGCGGCACCGCCCGGGCGGCGGTCACGTAGCCGACCTCGGTGCCGCCCCAGTGCGCGCCGGAGTGCAGGACCGCGAAAGCGGTGGCGAGCGGAGCCGCGGCGTTGCCGAGCCCGCTCACCACCGTCGCGGCGGTCTGGATGCGGTAGGTGCGGCCAGCCCCGCTCAGCCCATCTCCTCCAGCGCCTTGCCCTTGGTCTCCTTGATGAAGAAGACCACGAACGGGATGGACAGCAGCGCGAAGCAGGCGTAGATGACGTACGTCGCCGACAGGTTCCAGTCGGAGAGGTTGGGGAAGGTGACGGTGATCGCCCAGTTGGCGATCCACTGCGCGGAGGCGGCCACCGACAGCGCCAGCGCCCGGATCCGGTTGGGGAACATCTCGCCGAGCAGCACCCAGACCACCACGCCCCAGGAGAAGGCGAAGCAGAACACGAAGACGTGCGCGGCGACCAGCGCCGTGGTGGCGTACGCGTTGGCCAGGGTCGCGCTGTCGCCGGTGCCCTCCCGGAAGGAGAACGCCCAGGCGGCCAGGCCGAGCGCGACGGCCATGCCCGCCGAGCCGGCCAGCGCCAGCGGCTTGCGGCCGATCCGGTCGACCAGCAGCATCGCGACCACCGTGCCGACCACGTTGACGATCGAGGTGGAGAGCGAGATCAGCAGCGAGTTGGACTCGTCGATGCCGACCGACTGCCACAGGAACGACGAGTAGTAGAAGATCACGTTGATGCCGACGAACTGCTGGAACACCGAGGCGCCGATGCCGATCCAGACGATCGGCAGCAGCCCGAACCGCCCGCCCAGCAGGTCCTTCAGGCGCGGCTTGTGCTCGGTGTTCAGCACCCGGCGGATCTCGGCGACCCGGGCGTCCAGGTCGACGTCCGCGCCCTCGACCTCGGCCAGCACCTTGCGGGCCTGCGCCTCCCGGTTGTCGGCGATCAGGTAGCGCGGCGACTCGGGGATGGACAGCGCCATCAGCCCGTAGACGACGGCCGGCACGGCCTCCACGCCGAGCATCCACTGCCAGGCCTGGACGCCCGCCAGGTGGTTGGTGGACTCGCCGCCGGCCGCCTGGTTGAGCGCCCAGTTGGCGAGCTGCGAGACGGTGATGCCGAGCACGATGGCCATCTGCTGGAAGGAGGCCAGCCGGCCCCGGTACGCGGTCGGCGCGACCTCCGCGATGTAGGTGGGGGCGATCACCGAGGCGATGCCGATGGCGATGCCGCCCAGCACGCGCCACACCCCGAGCACCTCGATGCTGGGCGGGAACATCGAGCCGACGCCGCTGATGGCGAACAGCACCGCGGCGAGCAGCATGGTGCGCACCCGGCCGTAGTGGTCGGCCAGCCAGCCGGCCACCACCGCGCCGGCCGCCGAACCGAGCAGGGCGATGGCGACCACGAACGCGGTCTCGCCGTTGCCGACGCCGAAGTGCTTCTGGATGCCGGTGACCGCACCGTTGATCACCGCGCTGTCGTAGCCGAACAGGAACCCGCCCATCGCGGCGGCTGCGGAGATGAACACCACATGGCCGAGGTGTTCGTCCCTGGCGGCGGAGTGGGTAGCCAGTGTTCTCTCCCTACATCCCGTTCCACCCGTTTCGGGCGGAAATATCCGGAGGTAATTCGATCAGCGGCTACCCCGCAGTACGCGTCCGACACGCCCGGAGTCGATGAACTGTCAGTCCGACGATCGCTCAGCGGCACCGGCCCGCAGGGCCATCCGCCGCAACAGCTGCTCGCGAGCCCCCGCGTCCTGCGGGTTCCCGGTGGCCGCGTGCCGCTCGGCCAGCCGCCCGGCGATCGCGCCCTGGAGCTCGACCGGCTTCTTGTCGTCGTACTTGAACTTCGCCCGGACCGCGCGCACCGTCAGCCGCAGCCCGCGGACGCCGGTCAGCTGCGCCCAGTAGGCGTTGCCGGGCTCGACCCGGTCCGCGGGCCGCTCGGGCTGGAAGTGCGCCAGCTGCCGGTTGAGCAGCGCGGCCTTGGCCGCAGGCTCCTCGACCGGCTCGGCGGTGCAGGAGAACTGCACGGACGCGTAGTAGCTGGTGGGCGTGTAGGGCGCGCCGCGCCAGCGGCCGGGGGCGAAGGCGTAGTCGTCGGTGACGGCCAGCGTGACGTGCGGGTCGGCGCGCACCGCGGCCAGCAGCGGGTTGGCGGCGGCCAGGTGCAGCAGCACCTCGCCCGCGTCCGCGTCCAGCAGGAAGTGGGTGGGGACGAGGACCGGGCCGTCGGGGCCGTTGGCCGCCAGCGTCCCGAAGTCCCGTCCGGCGGCCAGCCACCGGCGCCACTCCTCCTCCGCGCCGCGGTCCCAGCCCCGGATCAGCACGGCGCCCCCCACAGGTAGCCGGGGAGCTCGGCGTCGGTGTGCGGGGAGGGCAGCGGCGTGCCGTAGGCCGGGGCGACCGGGACGACGCCCGCCCAGTACGGCAGCGCGAGGTCTTCGGGTTCGTCGTTGACGCCGCCGGTGCGGGTCTTGGCCGAGACCCGGTCCAGTTCCAGCCGGACCACCGCGGTGGCGGCCAGCTCCCTGGCGTTGGCCGGCCGGCAGTCGGCCGCGCGGCCCGCCACCACCTGCTCGACGATCGCGTCCAGCGCCAGGCGCAGCTCCTCGGGGTCGGTGACCTGGTGCGCGGTGCCGTGCGCCACCACCGAGCGGTAGTTGACGGAGTGGTGGAAGGCCGACTTGGCCAGCACCAGCCCGTCCAGGTGCGTCACCGTCACGCACACCGGCAGGCCCTGCTCGTCCTTCGCCCCGCGCAGCGGCCGGCTGCCGGTCGAGCCGTGCACGTAGAGCCGGCGGCCGACCCGGGCGTACAGCGTGGGCAGCACCACCGGGGCGCCGTCCCGGACGAAGCCGAGGTGGCACAGGTACCCGGCGTCCAGGATCGCGTGCACGGCCTCCTCGTCCCAGGCGGCGCGCTCCTTGGAGCGGGTGGGGGTGGTGAGACCGTCGCGGGTGTACGACCCGCCGGGGCTGTCCGACATGACAACTCCTCTGCACTAGTGCATAATCGACTTTGTGCTAGGAGAGTATCGGATCACCGGTCGGCGAGCCAGCGAGATTGCCGCCGACGTCGAACGCGCGGTCGCCGCGGGGGAGTTGGCCCCCGGAGCCGCCCTGCCCCCGCTGCGTGACCTGGCCGGTGAGCTCGGCGTGAACCCCAACACGGTGGCCGCCGCCTACCGGCTGCTGCGCGAGCGCGGCGTCATCGAGACCGCCGGGCGGCGCGGCAGCCGCGTCCGCCCCCGGCCCGTCACCACCCCGCGCGACCAGGCCCGGCTGCCCGTCCCGGCCGGCGCGCGGGACGTCTCGGCCGGCAACCCGGACCCGGCCCTGCTGCCCCCGCTCGGCCCCGCGCTGGCCGCCGCCGCCACCGGCCCCGCCGTCCTGTACGGCCACCCCGTCGCCGAGCCCGAACTGCTCGCCGACTTCCGCGCCGAGTTCCGCGCCGACGGCGTCCCCGAGGGCGAACTCGCGGTCTGCTCCGGCGCGTTGGACACCATCGCGCGCGTGCTGTCCGCACACCTGCGGCCCGGCGACACCGTCGCCGTCGAGGACCCGGGCTGGGGCAGCCTGCTCGACCTGCTGCCCGCCCTCGGCCTGCGCCCCGTCCCCGTCCCGGTCGACGACCGGGGCCCGCTGCCCGGCCCGGTCGCCGCCGCGCTCGACCACGGCGCCCGCGCCCTGATCGTCACCAGCCGCGCCCAGAACCCCACCGGCGCCGCGCTCACCCCCGCCCGCGCCGCCGAACTGCGCGCCGTCCTGGCGGCCCGCCCCACCACCGTGCTGATCGAGGACGACCACGGCCACGGCATGGTCGACCAGCCCTTCCAGTCCCTGGCCGGGGGCACCGTCACGCACTGGGCGCTGGTGCGCTCCGCCGCCAAGGCCCTCGGCCCCGACCTGCGGGTCGCCGTCTGCACCGGCGACGCCGACACCGTCGCCCGGGTCCTGGGCCGCCAGCGGCTGGACGCGGGCTGGGTCAGCCACCTGCTGCAGCGCGCCGTCCTCGAACTGCGCCGCCGCCCGCCCGCCCCCGCGCCGGTCTACCGCGCCCGGCGCGACGCCCTGCTGGCCGCCCTCGCCGCGCACGGCATCCGCGCCCACGGCGCCAGCGGCCTGAACGTCTGGGTGCCCGTCGCGGACGAGACCGCCACCGCCGCCGCGCTGCTGCACCGCGGCTGGGTCACCGCCCCCGGCGCCCGCTTCCGGCTGGCCTCCCCGCCCGGCATCCGGATCACCGTCTCCACCCTCGACCCGGTCGAGGCCGCCGACCTCGCCGCCGACCTCGCCGCCGTCCTGGCCGCCCCCGCGGCCGGCTCCCGGCTCACCTGAGCGGCCCGCCCCCGTGCTGGTCCACCTGGAGCGCCTGCACCCCGCCGACCCGGGCCCGCCGCTCGCCGAGGTCCGCACCCCCCACGGCCCGGCCCGCGCGCGCTGGCGCGGCGACCCGGCCGACCCGCCCGGCCCCTACCGGGTCGAGTGGACGGTGGACGAGGAGCACGCCACCGTCCGCCCCGCCCCCGGGCCCGCCCCGGCGGTCCGCACCGAGGGCGGACTCCTGCTGCTGACCGGCGAGTTCGACGGCGCGGGGGTGCTGCGGATCGGCGACGGCCCGGTCCTGCTGGACCTGGCCGCCCCGCCCGGCCGGATCGAGGTCGCCGTCCCGTGCGGGCACGTCGAGCTGTACCCGTACCGGCTCTGACGGCTGTCATGTCCGCGAGGAATAGCGGGCGCCCCGTCCCGGTTGGACCCGACGCAGTGACCAGACGACCGGGAAGGAACCCGCCATGCGCGTCCGAAACTCGCTCCGCTCCCTGAAGGCCAAGCCCGGCGCGCAGGTGGTCCGCCGCCGCGGGCGCACCTTCGTGATCAACCGGAAGGACCCGCGCTTCAAGGCCCGCCAGGGCTGAGCGCCGCCCGGGCCCGCCGGGGCCGAGCACGGCACAAGGCCCCGCCCGGAGCACCGGGCGGGGCCTTCCTGCGCACGGCGGCGCGGCGCCGCGGCTCAGCCCTTGGCCAGCAGCGTCTGCGCGTGCTCGCGAACCTGGTCGCGGGACAGGTACGCGTCGGTGTACTCGAAGTCGCGCAGCCGCGCGGGCTGGCGGGCCAGGAAGCCGGTGCGGACGAAGTCGTCGCCCGCGGTGGCGTTCAGCAGCCAGTTCGCCGCCGTGCGGTACTTCGCGGCGTTGGTGCGCATCGCCATCACGTGGTAGCCGCGGGCCACCGCCTGGGCGGGCGCGCCGTGCAGCTCGATGCCCAGCGGCTTGGACACCGCGTCCTTGCCGCCGAGGTCCACCACCAGGCCCAGGTCCTTGTGGAAGTACGGCTGCAGCGGCTGGTTGCGCAGCGCCGCCACCAGGTTGTCGGCGACCTTCTTGCCCTGCCGGGCCGAGTGCTGCGCGGTCGGCGGGCACACCGCCCCGTCGCCCTTGGCCAGGTCCGGCACCGCCGCCGCGTCGCCGAGCGCGAACACGCCCTCGAACTGCGGCACCCGCATCTCCGCCGTCACCGCCAGGCGCCCGCGCACCGTCTCCGCGTCCAGCGTCCCCACCAGCGGGGAGGCCGCCACGCCGGCCGTCCAGATCAGCGTCCGGCACGGCAGGCTGCGCCCGTCGGTGAACTTGACCGTCTCCGGGCCGACCTCGGCGATCGACACGCCCAGCGACACGTCCACGCCGCGCCCGCGCAGGATCTCCATCGCGGTGGTGCCCAGCTTGTCGCCCAGCTCGGGCATCAGCTTCGGCGCGATGTCGATCAGGTGCCACTTGATCAGGTCCGGGTCCAGCCGCGGGTAGCGCTTGACCGCCGCCGTGGTCAGCCGCTGCAGGCAGGCCGCCGTCTCGGTGCCCGCGTACCCGCCGCCGACCACCACGAACTGCAGCCGCGAGGCCCGCTCGTTCTCGTCCATCGACGCGGACGCCAGGTCGAGCTGGGCGATCACGTGGTCGCGGATGTACGTCGCCTCGGCGAGCGTCTTCATGCCGCGCGCGTAGTCCGGCAGCCCCGGGATGTCGAAGGTCCGGGTGACACTGCCCGGCGCGAGCACCAGGTAGTCGTACTTCACCGCGACCACCTCGTCGGTGATCTTGCGGACCACGGCCACCTTCGACCGCGGATCGATGCCGATCGCCCCGCCCGGCACGATGTGGGTGCGCCGCAGCGTGCGCCGCAGCGAGATCGCCACCGACTGCGGGGTCAGCACCCCGGCCGCGACGTGCGGCAGCAGCGGCAGGTACAGCTGGTACGAGAACGGCGTGACCAGGGAGATCTCCGCCTCGGAGGGGGCGAGCTTGCGCTCCAGGCGGCGCGCGCACTCGAGTCCGGCGAATCCGCCGCCGACGATCAGGATCCGAGGTCGTTCCATCTTCATCCCCTACTGTGTGCAGGTCCGTGAGTGGCAAGGACGACTGTTGGCCACACTCGCACGGGGTAACGGCGGGTGCATCTCCAACGCCTGCCGACCGCCTGCCCGCCGGGTGCCGGGCCATGCCCGTTCCGGGGCCGCTACGCTGTCCGGATGCTCTCCGAGGTGACGGCCGTCCGCTACGCGGCGCCGCTGCGCGAAGGCGGATCGATGCCCGGCCTGGTCGAGGCCGACGACCGCCGCCTGTACGTCCTCAAGTGGGTCGGCGCGGCCCAGGGCCGCAAGGCGCTGGTCGCCGAGGTGCTGGCCGGCGAACTCGGCCGCGGCCTCGGCCTGCCGGTGCCCGAACTCGCCCTGGTCGACCTGGACCCGGTGCTCGCCCGCAGCGAGCCCGAGACCCAGATCCAGGACCAGATGCGGGCCAGCGGCGGCACCAACCTCGGCATGGCGTACGTCTCCGGCGCGCTGAACTTCGACCCGCTGTGCTTCGAGGTGGACGACGAGGACGCCGCCCGGGTGCTCTGGTTCGACGCCCTGATCGGCAACGTCGACCGCTCCTGGCGCAACCCCAACCTGCTGGTCGCGGCCGGCGGGCTGCGGCTGATCGACCACGGCGCCAGCCTGATCTTCCACCACAGCTGGCCGGGCGCCGAGAAGTGGCGCCGCAAGCCCTACGACGCCTCCGACCACGCGCTGCGGCACGCCGCCGCCCACCTGAAGGCCGTCGACGCCGAACTCGCCGCCCTCGCCGAGCGGGCGCTGCCCGCCGCCGTCGCCGCCGTCCCGGACGTCTGGCTGGCCGACGAACCCGGCTTCGACACCCCCGGGGACGTCCGCGCCGCCTACACCGCACAGCTCACCGCCCGCCTCGCCGGGCCCCGCGACTGGCTCCCGGAGGTGGCGTCCTGATGGACGACCGGCCCGCCCACGACTACGAGTACGCGCTGATCCGGGCCGTCCCCCGGGTCGAGCGCGGCGAGTGCGTCAACATCGGCGTCCTGCTGTACTGCCGGGGCGCCGAGTACCTGGGCGCCCGCACCCACCTCGACCAGGGCCGGCTGCTCGCCCTGGACGCGCTGGCCGACGTGGCGGGCGTGCGGCGCGCGCTGCGCGGCATCGAGGCGGTCTGCGCGGGCGGCGAGGCCGCCGGGCCGGCCGCCCGGGACAGCGCCGGGCAGCGCTTCCGCTGGCTCACCGCCCCGCGCAGCGCCGTCGTCCAGCCCGGCCCCGTGCACACCGGGCTGACCGCCGACCCGGACGCGGAACTGCACCACCTCTTCGACCGTCTGGTGCTCTGAGCGGCCCCCCGCCCCCCCGCCGGACGGACGGCCACGAAGCGTCCACCGGATCCGCGAACCACTTGCCAGACTCAATACTGGAGTCACTGAAACGAATGGGCGTACCCTGACCGCCATGGGCAGCAGCACAGGCACCGGCGCCGCCGGAACCGCACCCTCCACCACCGAACTCATGGAACAGATCGCGGCCGTCGGCGCCGCCTACTTCCAGGACTTCGCCGTCGCCGCGGCCCGCCACGGCCTCAGCTCCTCGCAGGCCAAGGCGCTCAAGGCGGTCCTCGAACCCGTCCCGATGCGCGCCCTGGCCGGCCGGCTCGGCTGCGACGCCTCCAACGTCACCGGCATCGTCGACCGCCTCGAAGCGCTCGGCTACGCCCGCCGCGAGGCCGCCGCCGCCGACCGCCGGGTCAAGATCGTCACCATCACCGACCGGGGCAGCGACGTCCTCGACCTGATCCGCGCCGACATGACCCGGGCCCGCGCCGCCTTCGACAGCCTCGACCCCGACCAGCGCACCGCCCTCTCCGGCCTCTGCGACCAGGTCCTCCCGCTGCTGCGCCCGTGACCGTCGGTGGCGTGCCGTACGCTCTGCGGATGCACCGGGACCAGGGCACGGGATGGACCGCCACGGGGCTGCGCTGGCAGGACGGCGCGCCCCGGCTCACCGCCACCGACGGCCGCGAGCGCCACGACCGGCCGCTCGCCGACGGCACCCCCGTCGCCTGGCGGATCACCGGCCCGCGCCGCTGCACCGGCGCCCACACCGAGCGCGGCCACCGCCCCTGCCCGCACCGCGCCACCGTCCCCGCCGAGGGCACCACCAGCCAGTGCCCGCCCTGCCAGAACGCCGACCGCGGGCTGCAACTCGCCCGGGACCGCATCCTCGACGACGGCCGCGAGTACCGCCTCTACCTCGCCTGGTTCGCCCCCGGCCTGCTCAAGGTCGGCCTCACCGCCACCGAACGCGGCACCGCCCGGCTGCTCGAACAGGCCGCCCTCACCTGGACGTTCATCGCCCACGGCCCGCTGCCCGCCGTCCGCCGCGCCGAACTCGCCCTCGCCCACGGCCGGGTGGCCCGCGAACGCGTCCCCGCCGCCGCCAAGTACCCGGCCTGGTGGAGCCTGCCCGCCCCCGGAGCGCGCCACGACGCGCTCACCGCCGCCCGCACCCGGGCCCACCGCCTGCTCGCCGAACAGGGCCACGACCAGCTGACCCCGCTGCCCGACCACCCCGTCACCGACCAGGTCGAGCTCTACGGCCTCACCGACGGCGCCCCCGACCGCTACCAGCAGGTCAAGGCCCTCACCGACGGCGCCCACCTGGCCGGCCGGCTGCGCCGCCCCATCGGCGGCCACCTCTTCGTCGACCGGCCCGACGGCCCCCCGCTGCTGCTCGACACCCGCCTGCTCACCGGCTGGACGCTGCACGCCGACCCCGGCGCCACCGGCTGCGACGGGCTGACCCTGCTCCCCAGGGCCCGCCCCGCCGCCGAACAGGACGCCCTGTTCTGAGCCGACCGGCCCGGGTCAGCCCTTCTTCCGGGCCTCCTGCTTCTGCCGCGCCCCCGGCGCGGCGGCCGCCATGTCCTGCGCCTGCGACTTCAGGTTCTTGTAGCCGTACCCGCGCTCCGTCAGCCACAGCTCCGCCGCGGTCTCGGCCCGCACCGACGCCGCCGCCACGTCCTCCGCCTCCTCCCCGTACTCCAGGAACCGGAAGGTGAAGAACGGCCGCGCCGCCAGGTCGTACGTCAGGTGCCCCTCGTCGGTGAACTCCGCCCGCAGCACGTCGTGCGCGGCGGCCTCGGCCTGCAGCCCGGCCCGCTGCTCGTCGGTCAGGGCGTCGAAGGAGCCGCGGACCGTGATCCGGAAAGTGCGCTTGGTCATGACCGGACCCTAACCGCCCGCACCCGTCGCGCTCATCCCGGTTTCCGGACGCGCTTCGTCCCCGCCCGACCTGGACTGTTAGGCTTGCGAAACGTGAGCGCGAAGCCCAAGATCCCCAATGTCCTGGCCTCCCGGTACGCCTCGGCGACCCTGGCCCAGCTGTGGTCCCCCGAGCACAAGGTGGTCCTGGAGCGCCACCTGTGGCTGGCCGTCCTCAAGGCGCAGCAGGACCTCGGCATCGAGGTGCCGGCCACCGCGATCGCCGACTACGAGCGGGTCGTCGACCAGGTCGACCTGGCGTCCATCGCCGCCCGCGAGAAGGTCACCCGGCACGACGTGAAGGCCCGGATCGAGGAGTTCTCCGAGCTCGCCGGGCACGAGCAGATCCACAAGGGCATGACCTCGCGCGACCTCACCGAGAACGTCGAGCAGCTGCAGATCCGCCAGTCGCTGGAGCACGTCCGCGACCGCACGGTGGCCGTGCTGGTCCGCCTCGGCCGTCTCGCCGCCCAGTACGGCGAGCTGGTCATGGCCGGCCGCTCGCACAACGTCGCCGCCCAGGCCACCACCCTCGGCAAGCGCTTCGCCACCGCCGCCGACGAGGTCCTGGTCGCCTACGTCCGGCTGGAGGAGCTGATCGCGCGCTACCCGCTGCGCGGCATCAAGGGCCCGGTCGGCACCGCCCAGGACATGCTCGACCTGCTCGGCGGCGACGCCGACAAGCTCGCCGAGCTGGAGCGCCGGGTGGCCGGCCACCTCGGCTTCGAGAACGTCTTCACCTCGGTCGGCCAGGTCTACCCGCGCTCGCTCGACTACGACGTGGTCTCCGCGCTGGTCCAGCTCGCCGCCGGCCCGTCCAGCCTGGCCAAGACCATCCGCCTGATGGCCGGCCACGAGCTGGTCACCGAGGGCTTCAAGGCCGGCCAGGTCGGCTCCTCGGCGATGCCGCACAAGATGAACACCCGCTCCTGCGAGCGCGTCAACGGCCTGGCCGTCATCCTGCGCGGCTACGCCTCGATGACCGCCGAGCTCGGCGGCGACCAGTGGAACGAGGGCGACGTCTCCTGCTCGGTGGTGCGCCGCGTCGCGCTGCCGGACGCGTTCTTCGCCTTCGACGGCCTGCTGGAGACCTTCCTGACCGTCCTCGACGAGTTCGGCGCCTTCCCCGCCGTCGTCGAGGCCGAGCTGGACCGCTACCTGCCGTTCCTGTCCACCACCAAGGTCCTGATGGCCGCGGTGCGGGCCGGCGTCGGCCGCGAGGCCGCCCACGAGGTCATCAAGGAGCACGCGGTGGCCGCCGCCCTGGCCATGCGCGAGGGCGCCCGCGAGAACACCCTCGTCCCGGCGCTGGCCGCCGACGAGCGCATCCCGCTCGACCACGCCGCCCTCGACGCGCTGCTGGCCGACCGGCTCTCCTTCACCGGTGCCGCCGCCGCCCAGGTCGGCGAACTGGTCCGCCGCATCGAGCAGGTGGCCGCCGCCCACCCGGAGGCCGCCAAGTACGCGCCCGGCGACATCCTCTGACGCACCGTCGGCTCTCCCCGCGGCCCGCTCCGGAACACCCCTCCGGAGCGGGCCGCGGGCCGTGCGGCGCCACCGGTTAGAGTCGGTGCCATGTCTGCTGTCACCGGGCCCCGACCCGTCACCCTGCGCCCCGCGACCCGCACCGACCTGTCGGCGGTGCTGGCCCTGCTCGCCGACGAGGAACGGGTGGTGGACCCGGCGGCGGTGGAGGTGACGGAGGCGTACGAGCGGGCCTTCGCGGCGATCGAGGCGGACCCGCGCAACGAGGTGCTGGTCCTGCTGGACGGCGGCGGTACGGTCGTGGGCTGCCTGCAGGCGACGTACGTCCCGGGCCTCGGCAAGGGCGGCGCCGAGCGGGCCCTGATCGAGGCGGTGCGCATCCGCGCCGACCGGCGCGGGGAGGGCCTCGGCCGGACGCTGATGGAGCGGGCCGTCGCCAGGGCCCGGGCGCGCGGCTGCGCGTTGGTGCAGCTGACCAGCAACAAGCAGCGCGCGGACGCCCACCGCTTCTACGCCGCGCTGGGCTTCGCCCGCAGCCACGAGGGGTTCAAGCTCGCCCTCTAGCCCCGGCCCCGGCCCCGGTCGGGTCCGGCGCCGTCGTCCGGGTGGATCGGGGGCGTGGTCGGGGCGCAGTACCAGTCGCAGTCCGGCTCGGCGACCGGGTGCGGCGGGGTCAGGGCGTCCGGGCGGATGGTGGTGAGGGCCAGGACGGCGCCGGTGGCGAGCAGGGCCGCGCAGATCAGCATGGCGGTGGTGAACGCGTGGTCGACCTCGGCCGGGACGCGGTAGGCGTCGCCGCTCAGGCCCGCCAGCGGGGGGATCGCGGCGACCGCGAACAGGCCCGCCGCCCGGGCCGCCGCGTTGTTGACGCCCGAGGCGATGCCCGCCCGGCGGACGTCCACGGCGGCCAGCACGGTCGCGGTCAGCGGCGCGACCAGCAGCGTCATCCCGGCGCCCTGCACGGTGACGGCCGGCAGCACGTCCAGCCAGTAGTTCGCGTCCGGCCCGATCCGCAGCATCAGCAGCACCCCGGCGGCCACCACCAGCGGCCCCACCGTCAGCGGCAGCCGCGGCCCCACCGCCCGGCCGAGCCTGCCCGCCCGGCCGGAGAACAGCAGCATCAGCACGGTGATCGGCACCAGCGCCACCCCCGACAGCAGCGGCGTGAACCCGGCCACGATCTGCAACTGCACCGTCAGCAGCAGGAACACCCCGCTGAACGCCCCGTACACGCAGAGCGTCACCAGGTTGACCGAGGTGAACAGCCGCGAGCGGAACAGCGACAGCGGCAGCATCGGGTTCGGCGAGCGGTGCTCGACCAGTACGAACGCGCCGGTCAGCGCCAGGCCCGCGACCCCGGCGGCCACCGCGCCCGGGGTCAGCCCCGCGCCGGCCTCGGTCAGCGCGTAGGTGATCCCGGCCAGCGCCAGCGCGGCGAGCAGCGCGCCCGGCAGGTCGAAGCGGCCCGAGGCGTCCGGGTCCCGGCTCTCCGGGACGTGCCGGGCCGTCACCGCGACCACCACCGCCGCCAGCGGCAGGTTCAGCAGGAAGATCCACCGCCAGCCCGGGCCGTCCACCAGCCAGCCGCCCAGGAACGGGCCGACCGCCGCCGCCACCCCGCCCAGCCCGGACCAGGCCCCCACCGCGCCCGCCCGGTCCTCCTCGGCGAACACCGCCTGCAGCATCGCCAGCGAACCGGGCGTCAGCAGCGCCCCGCCCACCCCCTGCAACGCCCGTGCCAGCACCAGCAGTTCGACGTTCGGCGCGGCCGCGCACCCGGCCGAGGCGAGCGCGAACCAGCACACCCCCAGCAGGAACACCCGCCGCCGCCCGTACCGGTCGCCGAGCGAACCGCCCAGCAGGATCAGCGCCGCCAGCGTCAGCATGTACGCGTTGACCGTCCACTGCAGCGCCGCCAGGCCCGCGCCCAGGTCCGCGCCGATCCGCGGCAGCGCCACGTTCACCACCGTGCCGTCCAGCATCGCCATGCCGGAGCCCAGTGCCGTCGCCGCCACCACCCACCGGCCGCGGCCCGTGCCGAGGCGGATTCCGTCGCCGATCCCGCGGTCGATCCCGTCGTCGATCCCGTTGTCGCTCACGCACCGAGTCTCGGGCAGGAGGGCGGCGCGGGGGAGGGCGGCGCGCAGGCGGCCGACGGCCGGTCAGGGCAGCAGCGCGGCGCGGCGCCAGGCGCGTGCGGTGGCCGGGGTGAGGACGCCCAGGTCGGCGAAGAACTCCAGCGCCTTGCGGGCCCAGTCGATCCGGGCCTGCCGCCAGTGCGGGTTGGCCTCCGCCGCCCGGCGGGCCGCGGCCGGGTCCAGCCCGGCCAGCGCGTACACCCGCGGGTGCACGATCTCGTCCACCGCGTGCCGGGCCAGCAGCGCCAGCGCCCGCCGGAACACCGCCCGCCGGGCCGGGGTCATCGCCGCCCAGCGCCGCTCCAGCTCCGGTTTGGCGTAGCCGATGTGCCGGGCCTCCTCGACCACGTGGATCCGGGCCACCGCGCGGGCCAGCGGCTGCAGCGACTCGTCGCGGACCATCTCGCGCTGCATCGCGTCGGTGAACTCCTCGACGAAGATCGCCCCGGCGAAGGTCATGGTGGTGTCGTTGAGCAGGAAGTGCAGCTTGCCCAGCCGGTCCGCGCGCCGGGTCGGCCGGGCGGAGGGGTAGCCGGTGGCGGTGATGTAGCGGGCGAACATGGTGGAGTGCCGGCACTCGTCCGCGACCTCGGTCAGCGCGTACTGGGCGTGCCCGGTGGTCAGGTCGCCCGCGTAGACGTGCCGGATCAGGCCCTCCATCAGCACCAGTTCGAACCAGATCCCGGCGGCCGTGGTGGACGCGAACTGGTGCACGCTCAGCCGGGCCCGCGCCCGCTCGTCCAGCCGCCCCCACAGCGGGGTGCCGTACAGCGCGACGCGGTGCGCGGGCAGCGCGTAGTGGTCCGGGTCGACGGGGGCGGACCAGTCGATCTCGGTGAGCGGGTCGTACGAGTGCTTGGCGGAGGCGCGCAGCAGGCGGGCGGCGTTCAGCTCGCGGTCGGCGTTGCGCTGCCGGGCGAGGGTCTGCGACGGGGCGGGCGGCTGTGACGGGGCGGGCGGCTGCGACGGGGCGGGGCTCTGCGACGGGGTGGCGGTGTCGGACACGGGCGGGCTCCGGAGGGTGGGGGGCGACGGGGGCTCCGGGACGAGTAAACCAATGAGACAGACTGTCAACAAGGGGTCCGGGCAGATCAGCGGCGACCCGCCCGCCCGCACCACGCCCGCATGCGGCCCCGCCCCGCCCCGCGCAGACTGGCCGCATGGACCCGGTCACCGCCCTGGAACGCATCGCCTTCCTGCTGGAGCGCGAACTCGCCTCCCCCCACCGGGCCGAGGCGTTCCGCGCTGCCGTCGCGGCCGCCGCCGCCCTGCCCCCCGAACCGATCGGCGCCGCCGAGGCCGAACGCCTCCCCGGCGTCGACCCCGTCACCGCCCGGGTGATCGCCGACGCCTCGGTCGGCCGCACCCCCCAGTACCTGCTGGAGGCCGAGGCGCGCGCCGCCGCCGGACCCGCCCCCTCCACCGCCGCGCTCCGGCTGCGCGAGAAGATCCAGGGCGACTGCCACCTGCACTCCGACTGGTCCGACGGCGCCGCCCCGATCGAGCTGATGGCACGCACCGCCCGCGCCCTCGGCCACCACTGGGCCGTCCTCACCGACCACTCGCCCCACCCCACCGCGGCCCGCGGCCTCACCGCGGACCGCCTGCGCGAACAGCTCGACCTGGTCGAGGACCTCAACACCAGGCTCGCCCCGTTCCGGCTGCTCACCGGCACCGAGTGCGAGGTCCTCGCGGACGGCACGCTCGACCAGGACGAGGAGCTGCTCGCCCGCCTCGACGTGGTGGTCGCCTCCGTCCACTCCGAACTGCCCATGGACGCCGACGCGATGACGCACCGCCTGCTCACCGCCGTCCGCAACCCGCTGGTCGACGTCCTCGGGCACTGCACCGGGCGGCGCCTGGGCGAGCAGCCCCGCCCGGGCGCCGCGTTCGACGCCGGGGCCGTCTTCGCCGCCTGCCGCGAGCACGACACCGCGGTCGAGATCAACTGCCGCCCCGACCGCCAGGACCCGCCCGACGACCTGCTGGCCCTCGCCGCCGACCTCGGCTGCCTGTTCGCGATCGACACGGACGCGCACGCGCCGGGCCAGCTCGACCGCCAGATCGACGGCTGCGAGCGGGCGGTGGGGGTGGGGCTGGACGCGGAGCGGGTGATCACGGCGTGGTCGGTGGACCACCTGCTGGCGTGGGCGGGGGCGCGGTGACGGCCGAGGGGCCGTTCCCGGGGGTGTTGAGGGCCTGTCAGTGCGGGCCGGTACGCTGCGCGGATGGCTGACGTGCACGAAGTGACGAGGATCAGGCCGCAGGCGTTCCACGCGGCGGGTGGGACCGAGGACTGGCGGGTGCTGGGGGAGGGCGCGTGCGCGTTCTTCCGGACGGGGTCGTTCGGGGCGGGGGTGCGGCTGGTCGGGGCGATCGGCGCGGCGCTCGCGGGGCTCGGCGAGGCGGACGTGGACCTGCGGCCGGAGGGCGTGACGGTCCGGCTGATCGAGGCGGGCGAGGAGTACTACGGCCTGACCGAGCGGCACGTCGAGCTGGCCCGGCTGGTGTCCGCGGCCGCCCGGGAGTGCGGCGCGGTCGCCGAGCCGGCGGCCGTGCAGACCGTCCAGGTCACCGTCGACGCGCTGGAGGTGCCCGCCGTGGTCGCGTTCTGGCGGGCGCTGCTCGGCTACCGGGACCGCTCCGGCAGCCCGGAGGACCTGCTCGACCCGGCCCGCCGCGGCGCGCCGTTCTACTTCCAGCGGATGGACGAGCCCCGCCCGCAGCGCAACCGGGTGCACGTGGACGTCTGGGTGCCGCACGACCTCGCCGAGCAGCGGATCGCCGCCGCGATCGCCGCCGGCGGCCGCCTGGTGACGGACGAGCACGCGCCGAACCACTGGGTGCTGGCCGACCCGGAGGGCAACGAGGCCTGCGTCGGGGCGGCCGGCGCGGCGGGCTGACGGGCGCTCAGGCGGCCTCGACCAGCCGGCTGCGCAGGCTGTCCAGGGTCTCGTCCTTGAGCCCGAGCCCGGCCCGGGCGTAGCTCTCGGCGTCGCCCCAGTGCTCGGCGAGGGTCTCCAGCGCGGCGGCCAGGTACTCGGTGCGGACCGAGAACACCGCGTCCGCGACCTCCGGGTCCCCGCCCGCGGCGAGGAAACGTTCCACCAGCGGGGCGTAGTGGCCGCGGACCACCGGGTCCACCGACAGGTACTCGGTGCGGACGGTCTCCTCGTCCGCGCCGAGCAGCAGCAGGACCAGGGTCGCGCCCCAGCCGGTGCGGTCCTTGCCGGCCGTGCAGTGGAAGAGCACCGGGCCGCCGCCCTGGTGGGCGAGCGCGGTGAGCAGCTGCTTGTACGCCTGCCGGGCGGAGGGCGAGGTCACGAACGCCCGGTAGTCCTCGCGCAGGGCGCCCACGGCCCGGCCGCCGCCGAGGGCCCGGTTCGCGCCGGACGGGTCGGCGAGGGCGGCCGCCAGCGCCGCCGCCGCGCCGGTGCCCGCCCGTCCGCGAGCACGTCCGCGACCAGCAGGTGCGCCCCGCCCGGGACGCGGTCGGGGAAGACGGCGCGCTCGGCGGCGGTGCGCAGGTCGACGACGGTGCGCACGCCGAGCGCGTCGAACACCGGGTCGCCGCCCGGTTCCAGCCGGTCCAGCTGGCCGGAGCGCAGCGCCAGCCCGGGCCGGACCCGGGCCCCGCCGGGCAGGTCGATGCCGCCGAGGTCGCGGAGGTTGGCGACGGTGGCGGAGTCCACGAGGTGCGAGTGCTGCATGACGGCCTCCCTGCCGACGGACCCGGGAAAACGGGCGGACCTTGCCAGCACGCTAGGCGCGTCCCGGGCGGGTCGCCCCCGGAGTACCCCCGGCCGGGCGGACGGCCGCGGCGGTCGGCGGAGCGCACGGGGAGCGGCCGAGGGGGCGTGCGCTCCCGCGCCGCGCCGCGCCGCGCGCGCCCCTTGATTGACGCGGCGTCAGCGGGCAGGGTGGGCACCGCCCGGCCCCGTCGGGGCGGGGCGGTGCCTGGTGCGACGAAGGGACGGAATCCCCGGATGGCAGCGAAGATCCTGATCATCACCGGCGACGCGGCGGAGTCACTGGAGGTGTTCTACCCGTACCAGCGGCTGCTGGAGGAGGGCTACCAGGTCGACATCGCCGCGCCGACCAAGAAGACCCTGCAGTTCGTGGTGCACGACTTCGTCCCGGGCTACGACACGTACACCGAGAAGGCCGGCTACTCCTGGCCCGCCGACCTGGCGTTCGCGGACGTCGACCCGGCGCAGTACGCGGCGCTGGTGCTGCCCGGCGGCCGGGCGCCCGAGTACCTGCGCAACGACCCGGAGGTGCAGCGGATCGTCGCCGCGTTCGTCGAGGACGACAAGCCGCTCGCGCAGATCTGCCACGGCCCGCTGATCACCCTGCGGACGGGCTCGCTGGCCGGGCGCCGCACCGCCGCGTACCCGGCGCTGGAGCCGGACGTGGCGGCGGGCGGGGCGGACTTCGTGGACGGCGACGCGGTGGTGGACGGCGTCGTGGTCTCCGCCCGGGCCTGGCCGGACCACCCGTCCTGGATGCGGGCGTTCGTCAAGCTGCTGCGCGAGAAGGCCCCGGTCGAGTAACCGGCCGCGCGGGGTGTCGGCTTGCCCGCCCGGCCCCGGGCGGGCGAGCGTGTACCCCATGGCAGCACACCTCGGAGGCCCGGCCCTGCTCGCGCTGCACGCCCGGGCGCTGGAGCACTTCGGCGACCTGGTCCGCGCCGTCCCCGCCGACGGCTGGCGGGCGCCCACCCCGTGCGCGGACTGGACGGTGCGGCAGCTGGTCGGCCACCTGGCCTCCGAGCAGCTCTGGGTGCCCGAACTGCTCGCCGGGGCCACCGTCGCCGAGGTCGGCGACCGCTTCGACGGCGACGTGCTCGGCGACGACCCGGCCGCCGCCTGGACGGCCGCCGCCGACGCGGCCCGGGCCGCGTTCGCCGGGCCGGGCGCCCTGGAGCGCACCGTGCAGCTGTCGTACGGCGCGCGGCGGGCCGACGGCTACGCCCGGGAGATGACGGTCGACGCGATCGTGCACGCCTGGGACCTCGCCCGGGGGATCGGCGCCGACGCCACGATCGATCCGGCCGCCGCCGAGTTCGCGCTCGCCGAACTCACCCCGCAGGCCGGGGCGTTGGCCTCCTCCGGGCTGTTCGCCGAGCCGGTCCCCGTCCCGGCGGACGCGGACGCCGCGACCCGGCTGCTGGGCCTGGTCGGCCGCGACCCCGCCCGCCCGCCGGGGCGCTAGCGGGCCCGTCAGGGGCGGGCCCGGACCCCGTCCAGGGCGATGGCCAGGACGTGGTCGCGCCGGCCCTCGTCGGGGAAGGCCACCGAGGTGATGCCGGAGACCATCCGCAGCAGGTCCTCGATGCTCATGTCGGGGCGGGCCTCCCCGGCCCGCTGGGCGCGCTCCAGCAGGGGGGTGCCGCCGGAGTACATCGACTGCAGGCAGGCCTGGAATATGTCCGACTCCTCGCCGGCCAGCGCCTCGCGGATCGCCCGCTTGGTCGTCGCGTAGTCGACGAACCGGCGCAGCCAGGCGTTCAGCGCCTCCCACGGCGGCAGGTCGGCGACCTGCTCGGCGACCCGGCCGAGGTCGTCGACCTCGGCGGCGTACACCGCCTCGAACAGGTGCCGGCGGGTAGGGAAGTTGCGGTAGAGGGTGCCGATGCCGACGCCCGCCCGCCGGGCGATGTCCTCCAGGGAGGCTTCGGCGCCGTGCTCGGCGAAGGCCGCGCGGGCGGCGGCGAGCAGCGCGTCGAAGTTGCGGGCGGCGTCCGCGCGGCGCGGGCGCTGGGCGGCGAGGAACTCGCTCACGACGATCTGATCCGGCACGGGGACCTCGTTCTCGACGCATCCGGACGGGCGGGCGGGGTGGGGGCGCGGCCGGCCGGGGTGCTGTTCGGCGGTGCTTGTTCGGGTGCTGTTCGGGGAGCCGACGGGTTCGATCCGGAAACCGGATTGAACCGGAGGCGTGCCTCCGCTAATCTGGAGGCACGCCTCGACTTTAGCACCGGGGCCCGGACTTCGGCCCGCCGCACACCGGCGGACCGGCGGTTTCGCCGTACCCTCCGCCCGCCCGACGACGCCGGGTGACCGTACGGCCACCCCGCGCACCGCCCGCCCGCACCGCACCCGCCAGATCCGTGCCCGGCCGCTCCGGCCCGGCGGCGCCGACGCGCCGTTCGAGCCGCGTTCGACCGTCGCCTGTTGTCCTGCCGTGGCGCGCACCCTGATCCCCGCGCGCCCGCCCCGAGTCCCGAGAGGGTTCGATGAACCGCCAATCCCCCCGCCTGACCTTCGGCGTGCTCGCCGTCGGCGCCGGCGTGTACGCGCTGCTCCAGTCGCTGATCACGCCCGCCCTCCCGATCGTCCAGGAGGAGATGCACACCACGCAGTCCACCGTCACCTGGGTGATGACCGCCTACCTGCTCTCCGCCTCGGTCTTCACCCCGATCCTCGGCCGGATCGGCGACCTGGTCGGCAAGAAGCGCACCCTGGTCGCCGCCCTGGTCGCGCTGCTGGTCGGCTGCCTGGTCGCCGCGCTCGCGCCCAACATCACGGTGCTGATCGTCGCCCGGGTGATCCAGGGCATCGCCGGCGCGCTGTTCCCGCTCTCCTTCGGCATCATCCGCGACGAGTTCCCGCCCGGACGCGTCTCCGGCGGCATCAGCAACATGTCCGCGGTGATCGCCGTCGGCAGCGGCCTCGGCATGGTGCTGGCCGGGCCGATCGTCGGCGCCCTCGACTACCGCTGGCTGTTCTGGCTGCCCGTCATCGTGGTCGCCGGCACCATCCTGCTCGCCCACCGCTACGTGCCCGAGTCGCCCAGCCGCAGCGAGGGCAGCGTCGACTGGATCTCCTCCGTGCTGCTCTCCGGCTGGCTGGTCGCGCTGCTGCTCCCGGTCAGCCAGGCCTCCCAGTGGGGCTGGGCCTCGGCCAAGGTGCTCGGCCTGCTGGCCGTCGCCCTCGTGCTGTTCGCCGCCTGGGCGTTCAACGAGTCCCGCTCGCGCAACCCGCTGATCGACCTGCGGGTGATGCGACTGCCCGCCGTGTGGACCACCAACACCGCGGCCCTGCTGTTCGGCGGCGGCATGTACGCGGTCTGGGCCTTCCTTCCGGGCTTCGTGCAGATGCCGTCCAGCGCCGGCTACGGCTTCGGCTCCAGCGTCACCGGCGCCGGGCTGCTGATGCTGCCGATGGTCGCCGCCATGTTCGTGGCCGGCGTACTCGGCGGACGGCTGGCCGGGCGCTTCCCCGCCAAGGCCCAGCTGGTCACCGGCGCCCTGCTCGGCGCGCTCGCCTGCGCGCTGCTCGCCGCCCGGCACGGCGCCCCCGCCGACGTGGCGATCGCCGCCGGCGTGTTCGGCCTCGGCATCGGACTCGCCTTCGCCTCGATGAGCAACCTCATCGTGCAGGCCGTCCCCGCCGCCCAGACCGGCGCCGCCACCGGCATGAACGCCAACATCCGCACCATCGGCGGCTCGATGGGCGCCGCGCTGATGACCGGCCTGGTCACCGGCCACCTGCGGGCCGACGGGCGCCCCGCCGAGACCGGCTACACCCAGGGCTTCGCGCTGCTGGCCGCGTTCTGCCTGGCCGCCGCCCTGGCCGCGCTGCTCGTCCCGACCCGGCGCCCCGCCGCCGCGACCGTGCCGGTGGAGGCCCCCGCCGCGCAGCGCTCGACGCTCGCCGAGCACGAGGTGGTCGGCGGCTGAGCGCCGGCGGGTAGGGACTGGCGACCGCCGGGCCGGGTGACGCGCGAGCGCACCCGGCCCGGCGGCTTCCGGGCGGGCGGGCGGCGGGGCCGGGCCGCCCCTCAGCAGTCGCGCAGCTCCGGCGACTGGTTCAGCAGTCGCGCAGCTCCGGCGACTGGTTCAGCAGCTGGGCCCGCGGCGAGGTGAACTCCCGGTAGGCGGCGGTGTGTTCGGCGTGCGGGTGGAAGGCCGCCAGGCGGTGGCAGTTCTGGAAGGCCAGCTTCACCGAGAAGTGCCGCTCCAGCACGCCGCGGATCGAGTCGCTGGCCAGCGCCCGCAGCAGCTGGGCCCGCTCGGCCTCGCTCGGGGCCACCGTGTTGTCGGCGAACTCGGCGTCGGTGACCGCCAGTTCGGCCGTCAGGTCGTTGACCAGGCGGTAGGCGTAGGGGAGCGAGGTGCGGACAGTGGCGAGGAAGTCGGCGTCGGCGACCTCGTCGCGCTCGGCCAGGTCCAGCAGGGAGGGGGAGACGTCCAGCGACATGGCGGATCGGGCCTTCCGATTTAGTGGTAGTGGGAGTCGTTTTCAATAAGTGATCCTGTCCCTCCGCTGACGCCCTGTCAATTACGCTCCCCCGTTCGGCGCGGCACCCGCGCGCCGTCCGGCTCGCGGCCGCCACCCACCCTTCCTAGAGTGGGTGGCAGACGACCGCGAGGAGACCCCGATGACCGAGCAGAGCGGTACCGGCGGCACCGACCGCCGCATCCTGGAACGGATCAGCGAGATGGTCGACGCCGAGCGCCACCTGCGCGCCGCCCTCGTCGAGGGCCGGATCGACCAGTCCACCGAGCACCGCGAGCTCAAGGACATCGAGGAGCAGCTCGACCAGTGCTGGGACCTGCTGCGCCAGCGCCGGGCCCGGGTCCGGGCGGGCGAGGACCCGGACGGGGCGAGCGTGCGCAGCGTCGACGAGGTCGAGCGCTACGAGTCGTAGCGCGGCGCAGCGCGGTGCGGCGCGGCGGGGCTGGGTGTGTGGCGTCAGGCCCCGGCGGCGGCGTCCAGGTTGGCCGTGACCAGGGTGAGCAGTTCGCGCAGGGCGCGCAGGTCGTCCAGCGGCAGGCCGGCGGCGGCCAGGATGCGGCGCGGGACGGCCAGTGCGCCCTCGCGCAGCTCGCGCCCGGCCGCGGTGGGGGCGACGATCACCGAGCGCTCGTCCTGCGGGCTGCGCTCGCGCCCGACCAGCCCGGCCGCCTCCAGCCGCTTGAGCAGCGGGGAGAGGGTGCCGGAGTCCAGTCGCAGGCGCTCGCCGAGCTGCTTGACCGGCACCGCCCCGTCCTCCCACAGCACCAGCATCACCAGGTACTGCGGGTAGGTGAGGCCGAGGTCCTTGAGTGCGGTGCGGTAGACGCCGCCGAACGCGCGGGAGGCGGCGTTCAGCGAGAAGCAGATCTGCTGGTCGAGCAGCAGCAGGTCCGCGTCCTCGCCGAGGGGGGAGGGGGGATTCTCGCCGTGCCTGGTCATGGCCCCAGGGTAGCAAGCGGCCGATTCAGTTGTGCGCAATTGAATTGTGTGATGTAGTTATGTCGACGGCAGGCCGGAAGCGGTCGGAGCAGGACGGGCCGGCCGTGGCACGACCAGGCCGCAGGACGAAGAATCCGCCGGACGAACCGGACGGATCGGATGGACCGGACGAAGGAGAACCCTCGATGAACCCGCTCTACACCGCCGTCGCCACCGCCAACGGCCGGGAGGGTCGCGCGGTCAGCTCGGACGGCAGGCTCGACCTCAAGCTCTCCCCGCCGCCCGCGCTCGGCGGCGACGGCGAGGGCACCAACCCCGAGCAGCTGTTCGCGGCCGGGTACGCGGCCTGCTTCGCCAGCGCGCTCGGCGTGGTCGCCCGGCAGCAGAAGGCGGACGTCTCGGACGTGTCGGTGACCGCCGAGGTCACCATCGGCAAGGACGACGCGGGCTTCGGCCTCTCCGTCGTGCTGCGGGTCGAGCTGCCCGAGTCGCTGGCCGGCGAGACCGGTGAGCTGCTGGTCAAGCAGGCCCACCAGGTCTGCCCGTACTCCAGGGCCACGGCCGGGAACGTTCCGGTGGAGCTGGTCGTCGAATAGGGCGGGGCAGGGGTTTCGCCCGGGGTCTGCGGGCCGCGTCCACATGGGGGTGGAGCGGCCCGCAGTGCTGTGCGCGCGGGCCCTGTGCGCGGGGGGATCTCAGAGCGGGAGCAGCTCCGGGCGCTTGGCTTCCACGTGGTCGCCGGAGGACTCGCCGCGCAGCCGGCGGCCCACCCAGGGCAGCAGGAAGGTGCGCGCCCACTGCAGGTTCTCCCGGCGCTGGTCGGCCGCCGTGACGGCGGGCGCGGGCGGCCAGGCGGCCTCCGGGTCCGTGTCCACCGGGAGGCCGAGCGCGCGCGCCGCCAGCAGCGCCACCCGCTGGTGGCCCTCCGGCGACAGGTGCAGCCGGTCCTCGGACCAGGCCCGCCGGTCGTGCACCGCCCGCAGCGACCACAGGTCGGCGACCGCGAGGCCGTTGCGGTCGGCGATCGCCCGCAGGTGCGCGTTGTAGGTGGCGATCTTGCCGCGCAGGTGGCGCAGCACCGGGACGTTGCGGGTGTCGAAGCCGGTGCAGATCAGCACCGTCCCCGCGCTCTCGCGCAGCTCCAGCACGGCCGCCTCGAAGTGCTCGGCGATCAGGTCGGGGTCGCTGCCCGGGCGCAGGATGTCGTTGCCGCCCGCGCACAGGGTCACCAGGTCGGGCCGCAGCCGGCGCACCGCCGGGACCTGCTCGGCGACGATCTGGTCCAGCAGCCGCCCCCGGACGGCCAGGTTGGCGTACCGGAAGTCGTGCTCCGGCCGGCGCGCGGCCAGCATCCCGGCCAGGCGGTCGGCCCAGCCGGCGAACTGGCCATCGGGGCCGGGATCGTTGAGGCCCTCGGTGAAACTGTCACCGAGGGCCGCGTAGGAACTGAGGTCAAGGATCTCCTGGTAGTCGGCCATGGGGGAGATGTTTCACCTTGTGAAGTGACTTACGCCACCGTAGGTGCCCCGTGGCACAGCGTGATCTCCGCCACGGGGGCCCGGCCGGTACCCTGCAAGGGTTCCGGGCGCTGGACGGGCCCGGTGGAGGAGCAGCGGGACGGAGGACGGCGGTGGGCGGTGACGCGGTGGGCGGGAAGGCGGCGGTGACCGGCGACGGGGTGCGCGAGGAGAACTCGCGCCGCAAGCAGATGCTGGTCCGGGCGCTGATCTACATCGCCGGGACGCACCTGTTCGCCGGGTTCGTGATCCTGCTGTTCGCGGTCGGCGGCCGCCACTAGGGCCGGTCCGGCGCTAGGGCCGGTCCGGCCGGTCGGGCTGGGGCAGGACGCGGTCGGCGACCTTGGCCAGGTGCGCGTCGAACGCGGCGGGCGGGTCCGGGTGGACGCGGACCAGGGCGACCAGCGCGGTGATCACCACGTCGCACAGCTCGTCCGCGACGTCGTCCCAGCTGTGCGAGAAGCCCTTGCGCGGGTTCTGGCCGAGGGCGCCGATCACCGCCTCGGCGACCTCGCCGGCCTCCTCGCCGAGCTTGAGGCACTGCAGCACCCGCTGCATCTCCGGGGGCTGGGTGCTGCCCTCGGCCAGCCAGTCGGCCAGCCGCCGCACCGTCTCCCACTGCCGCTCGTCCACGCCCCGCCGCCGATCCTCGCGCCGACCCCGACCCCGACCTCGGCCACGACCGTACCGGGCGGCCGGGCCGGGCGGGGCGGCTTTCGGCGACGGGGCCCGCGCGGGGCCGTCGTCGGAGGCCATCGCGGGGCCGTCGCGGGGCCGGGGTCAGCGCAGCCGCTGCTGCCAGTCGACCGGGACGTGCCCGGCCGGGCCGGGGGAGGGCTGGGTGACGGGGTGGGCCGTCGGGGCGGTCAGCGCCGGGCCCTCGTAGAACTGCTCCGTCTCGGTGTTCCAGAACCAGTCCTCGCCCGGTTCGAAGCTGGTGAGGAACGGGTGGCCGGCCGAGCGGGCGTGCGCGCTGGCGTGCTGGGACGGGGACGAGTCGCAGCAGCCGATGTGTCCGCAGGCGGCGCACCGGCGCAGGTGGAACCACCAGCCCTCGCCCTGGCCCGCCAGGCACTCCACGCAGCCGTCGCCGCTGGGCGGGACGCCGGGGTCGATACCGGGGATCGTCGTGTCGTCGCTCATCGTGGCACCTCCTCGGCCAGGGTATGCCCGGGGCGCCGGGCGCGCGGCCGAAGCGGAACCGGCGCGGCGGGACGACGCGCGGAGCGGCGCGCGGAGGTGACGGGGCGCCCTCCGGGGGGAAGGTGACCGGGAAGGGGACGGGCGGTGCGGAGGTGGATTCCGTAGCGATCTACAGTGCTGTAGATTCAACTGGGGCCCGGGCCCGACCGAGGGGGCCGGGCGACGGCCGCCGCGCCGAACCGGCCGAACTGCCGGGCCCGGTACGGGGAAACCACAGGAGGGCACACATGGGAGTCTCGCTCGCCAAGGGCGGAAACGTCTCGCTGACGAAGGAGGCCCCGGGGCTCACCAGCGTCATCGTCGGCCTCGGCTGGGACGTCCGGGCCACCACGGGCGCCGACTTCGACCTGGACGCCAGCGCGCTGCTGTGCGGCGAGTCCGGCCGGGTGCTCAGCGACCAGCACTTCGTCTTCTACAACAACCTGCGCAGCCCCGAGGGTTCGGTCGAGCACAGCGGCGACAACCTGACCGGTGGCGGCGACGGCGACGACGAGCAGATCAAGGTCGACCTGTCGGCCGTTCCACCGCAGGTCGCCAAGGTGGTCTTCCCGGTCTCCATCTACGACGCGGAGAACCGGCACCAGAGCTTCGGCCAGGTCCGCAACGCGTTCATCCGGATCGTCAACGAGGCCGACGGCAGCGAGGTCGCCCGCTACGACCTCTCCGAGGACGCGTCCACCGAGACCGCGATGGTCTTCGGCGAGCTGTACCGCTACGGCACCGAGTGGAAGTTCCGTGCCATCGGCCAGGGTTACGCCTCCGGCCTGCGCGGCATCGCGCTCGACTACGGCGTCAACGTCTGACCCGCGGCGCCCGCCCGCACGGGCCGCTCCGCCGCCTCCGGGCGCGCGGGCGGCCCGTTCGCGCGCCTGCTCGCGCTCTCGTTCGTGCGCCCGGTCGGGAGTGTCGGCGTTCGAACGGCGCGCGGGGCTGTGGCAGGCTCGGCGCATGGAACAGCGTGCACTTGGCAGGACCGGGCGCCCGGTCTCGGTGATCGGTCTCGGAACGTGGCAGCTCGGCGCGGACTGGGGCGTGGTGCTGGAGGACGACGCGCTCGCGGTGCTGAACGCCGCGGCGGACGCCGGGGTGACCTTCTTCGACACCGCGGACGTCTACGGCGACGGCCGCAGCGAGCAGTTGATCGGCCGTTTCCTGAAGGAGCGCCGCAGCGCCGGAGACGGGGACGGCCTGCTGGTCGCCACCAAGCTCGGCCGTCGGCTGCCGCAGCTCCCGGAGAACTACACCCTCGCCAACTTCCGCGAGTGGACCGACCGTTCGCGCCGCAACCTGGGCGTCGAGCGGCTCGACCTGGTGCAGCTGCACTGCCCGCCCAGCGCCGTCTACTCCAGCGACGAGGTGTTCGACGGGCTCGACACCCTGGTCGAGGAGGGCCGCACCGCCGCGTACGGCGTCAGCGTGGAGACCTGCGAGGAGGCGCTGACCGCGATCGCCCGCCCCGGCGTCGCCAGCGTGCAGATCATCCTCAACCCGTTCCGGCTCAAGCCGCTGGACCGGGTGCTGCCCGCCGCCGAGCGGGCGGGCGTCGGCATCATCGCCCGGGTGCCGCTGGCCTCCGGCCTGCTGTCCGGCAAGTACACCAAGGACAGCGTGTTCGGCGCGGACGACCACCGCACCTACAACCGGGACGGCTCCGCGTTCGACCAGGGCGAGACCTTCTCCGGCATCGACTTCGAGACCGGCGTGGAGGCCGCCGACGAGTTCGCCCGGCTCGCCCCGCCCGGCGCCACCTCCGCGCAGACCGCGCTGCGCTGGATCGTCCAGCAGCCCGGCGTCAGCACCGTCATCCCCGGGGCCCGCACGCCCGCGCAGGCCCGGGCGAACGCGGAGACGATGGCGCTGCCGCCGCTGCCCGAGCAGACCCTGCAGGCCGTCCGGGACCTGTACGACCGGCGGCTGCGGGCCCAGATCCACTCGCGCTGGTAAGACCCGCCGCGGGACGTCACGGAGCGCTCACCGGCGGTGGCCGGTGGGCGCTCCCCGCGTCCGGGACGGCGCTGCGGGACGGTGTGGTGGACGGTGGCGGCCGCGGTCAGGGCAGGGGTTCGGCGTGCAGCGGGGTGTTCGGGGTCTGGTGGCCGCCGCTGGCCAGCATCCGGACCTCGCCCAGGTCGCTGATCTCGGCCTGCACGATGCCGGACGGGTCCGCGTACACCGGGTGCCCGCCCGGGCCCCGGGCGCCGGTGGCCTCGACCACCACCACGTCCTGTTCGGCGTGACCGCCGGTCTCCCCGGGGAACGTGAGCGCGAATCGTCGAGTCATGGCCGGACCTTCTTCCCGTTGGTGCCGGTGCGTGGGCGTCGTTCCATCCTAGTAGTGCTTCGTCGGGTCGGGGCTGTGGCCGGTGTGGCGGCGGGGCGGTCAGACCAGCAGGTGCAGGCGCTGCGCGGCCGGGCCGACCCGGACGGTCTGGCCCCAGGTGAGCCGCAGCGCGTCAGACTCGATGCCGTCGCCGAACGCGACCAGGAGCTCCGACTCGACGGTCAGGACGAGCTGCTGCTCGGCGTCCAGCAGGCCCTCGACCCGGGAGGTGCCGGTCACCGGGGACGGCCACGCCTCGCGGACGAACCAGGACAGGCGCGGCGCGGTCGGTGCGGGCAGGTCCAGTCGGCTGGAGCGCTCCAGCCACGCCGAGCGGCACCAGCCGGTCGCGCCGGTGCCGGTGCCGACCAGCACCCCCGAGGACGCCTGCGACTCGGCCGCGCCGCCCGGCGCCGCCAGCCGGTAGCGGGCGGTCTGGTGGCCCGGCTGGCCGAGGTAGACCTCGTTCAGCGCGAGCAGCCGCTGGGTGTCGTCCGCGACAGCCTCCACCATCGTGCGCTGCTCCAGCCGCCGCTCCACGCCCGGCAGGACGGCCGCCCGCAGCAGCGCCCCGGCCTGTTCGGCCCGGTGCCGGACCAGGACGCCCGGGTTGCGGCCCGGCTCGGCGTCGATGCCGACCACCGGCTGGCCCGCCAGGTACTTCGCGGCGTTCGCGACCAGGCCGTCCTGGCCGACCACCACGACCACGTCCTCCGGGCCGAACAGGAACCGGTCCAGGTCGGCGCGCTCCACCCGGGCCTGGCGCCAGTCCAGCGGCACCGCCGCCGACACCTCGGCGAGCGCGCCGCGGGCCAGGTGGTGGCGCTGCTCGGCCTCGGCCAGCGAGCGGCCGCGCCGGGAGAGGAAGAACTCGGCCTGGCCGCGGGTGCCGTGCCGGGCGATCAGCTCCTCGTACTCGGTGCGCCGGTGGACCAGCACCACGCGCGGGGCCAGGCTCACCGGACCGGCCCCTCGGGGGTGGCGGCCGGGGCGGCGGGAGTGGCGGTCGGGGCGGCAGGGGTGGCGAGGCGGGTGAGCAGGCCGGTGAGGACGTCCGGGGTGAGGGTGATGCTGTCGATCCGCGGCAGGTGCTCGGCCAGCCGGATCAGGGCCAGCGCCTGCAGCACCTCGGGGCCGGCCTGCTGGTGCGCGGCCAGCCAGGCCGCCTCGGCGGCGGCCTTCGCCTCGCCCAGCGCCCGTGCCGACTCGGCCTGCTGCGCGGCCAGCGTGCCCGTCGCCTCGGCCTCGGCGACCGCCATCCTGGTCCGGCGGGCCGCGTCCGCGTCGGTGCGGACCGCGTCCGCCGCGGCCTTCTGCTCCGCCTCGCGCCGCGCGTTGGTGCCCCGCTGGGCCACCAACTCCTCCTCGCGGCGGGCTAGTTCGATCTGGCTGGCGAGTTCGTTCTCGGCGATGGTGCGCTCCCGCTCGACCGCGACGGCGCGGCGCTCGTACGTCGCCCGGTCGGCCTCCTGCTGGACCTGCTCGCGGGCCGGGGTGCGCAGCGCCCGCTCCATCTCGGCCTCCGGCCGGACGGCGGTGACCCGCACCGCGAGCACTGCCACCCCGATCTCGGCCAGCCGGGGTTCGGCAGCCAGGCCCTCGGCGATCCGCTCGCGGACGGCCGTCACGCCGTCGACCAGGGTGTCGGCGAGCGGGGTGCGGGCGATCAGCTGGAGCGCGTGCTGCTGGGCGGTCTCGGTCAGCAGGGTGCCGAGCTGGGCGAGCGGCTCGGCGCGCCAGCTGCCGGTGTCCGGGTCGATGCCGAAGTCGATGCGGGTGGCGGCGGTGGTCGGGTCGCTGATCCGGTAGGTGACGGTGGCCTGTACCGCGAGGTCTTGGAAGTCCGCCGTGCGGGCGTGGAACATCATCGCCAACTCGCGGTCGTCCGCCGGTACTTCGGAGATCGCGGCGGTGAGCGGCCGGAACCAGAAGGCCAGCCCGGTGCCCTCGTGGGCGAGCTGCCCGCCGCGCAGGTGGCGGATGTGGCTGGTGGGGGTGGAGCGGAGGTGGCGGAAGCCGAAGCGGCGCGTGATGTCGGCCATGGGAGTCGCGGTGTCCTTTCTTTTCGTCGCGATGACGATAACGGGCGGTGGGCGTTGTCGTCAATACGACGAAAAGGGGGCCGTCTTGTTTTTCGCGCCCGCCCTTCACCCGTCCGAGCGGCCTCCCGGGGCCCGGCGGCGGGGGGCGCCGGGCGGGTGCGGTCGGCGACCTAGGGTGCTGCTCGTGAAACCGTCCTGTGCTTCCCTGCACCCCGTCGTCGTGGCCGATCCCTGCGGGTGCGGGAGGGCTCCGTGGCGGGCCCGGCTGCCGGCGGGCCCGGCTGCCGGCGGTGTCGGCCGTGTCGGTCGCGGGGTTCCTGCTGGCTTCCGCTCTGGCCGCAACGGCTCCCGCTGCTTCCGCCGCGGCTCCTGCCGCTCCCGCCGCTCCTGCCGTGGCTTCCGCCGGGGTGGCTCCGGGCGCCGCCGACTTCCGGCCCCCGTCGTAGCCCGCCCCGGTCGGGCCCGTCCCGGCAGATTCAGGAGCCCGCACTCCATGGCCACCCGCCACCGCACCGACCCGCGCCCGACGAGACTCGCCGGGGCGCTCGCGGCAGCCGTCGCGCTCGCCCTCGCCCTCGCTCCGACCCCCGCTCGGGCCGCCCCCGTCCCCGTCCCCGCTGTCGACCACTCCGTGTACTGCGCCTCCCGGACCCACCCCGAACTGGCCGAGCGGCTGTCCCGCGACATCGCCGACGCCCTCCGGGGGCGGCAGTCCACCTCCGCCCTCGCCGTGCGCGACTCCGCCACCGGCCTGTCGTGCTTCCTCGACCCCGCCCGGCACTTCGACTCGGCGAGCATCGTCAAGGTCACCATCATGGGCGCGGTGCTGAGGATCGCCTAGGACGAGGACCGGCCGCTGACCCCCTTCGAGGAGGAGAACCTGCGGCCGATGATCACCCGGTCCGACAACGACGCCGCGGTCCGGCTGTGGAAGTACGTCGGCCCGGTCCGGATGCAGGCCTTCCTCGACCTCGCGGGCCTGCGCGACACGGTCCTGTCGCCCGACGGTTTCGGGCTCACCCAGGTCACCGCCGCCGACGAGCTGAGGCAGCTGGACGTCTACACCACCGACCCCGACGTCCTCACCCCCGAGCACAAGGCGTACGGGCTGCGGCTCATGGCCGAGGTCGAGGCGGACCAGCGCTGGGGCACGCCGTTCGGGGCCCCGCCCGGCGTCACGGTGCACGTCAAGAACGGTTGGTTGCAACGCGCCACCCACGGCTGGCGCGTGCACAGCCTCGGCGTCTTCACCGGCCCCACCCGGGTCTACCGGATCGCCGTCCTCACCGACGACGACCCCACCGAGTCCTACGGCATCGGCACCGTCCAGCGGGTCTCCCGGCGGATCCACCGGGTCCTCGCCGAGCAGGCCGGCGAGGATCTCGGCAGGACCCTCCCCGGCACCCCCGACGTCACCGCGCCGGAGACCGGCGACGGCTCCGTCCCCGCCGTCGGGGAGCGGTGAGGCGGCCGGGGGAGAAGCAAGCCTCTCCCGGGCCGGATCCCGTCAGGGGGTGAGCCGGTACGTTCCGTGCTCTGTAAAGTAATTGATGGACCGTCAGATTCCGGCCCGGGTCCGGGAAGTGGTGGAGATCGCCGCCAGGTCGTGCTCGCCGTGACCGTGGGCGACGGCCTGGAGCAGCGAGTCGCGCAGCAACGAGGCCAGCGGGAGCGGGACTTCGGCGTCGGCCCCGGCCGCCACGGCGAGGTTGACGTCCTTCAGGCCCAGCGCCAGGCGGAACCCGGCCGGTTCGAAGGACCGTTCGGTGATCATCGTCCCGTAGCCCGCGTACACCGGGCCGGGGAACAGGGAGTTGGTGAGCACGTCGAGCAGCGCCGCCGGGTCGAGCCCGCTGGCCTCGGCGAGCGCCGCCGCCTCCGAGAACGCCTCGATCGCCGACACCAGCAGGAAGTTGGCGCTGATCTTCGCGACGTTGGCCGCCGCCGGATCTTCGCCGAGCGGCCAGGTGCGGCGTCCCATCGCCTCGAACAGCGGTGCCAGCCGCGCGAGTTCGGCGGACGGCCCGGCGGCCAGGATGTTCAGGTTTCCGGCCGCCGCGACGTCCGTCCGGCCCAGCACCGGCGCCGCGACGTACCCGATGCCGTGCCGGGCGTGGAGCTCGGTCGCCCGGCGGGCCAGCGCGGGCGAGACGGTGGCCATGTTGACGTGCGTGGCGGCCCGCGCGCCGGACAGCAACTCGTCGTTCAGCAGCAGGCTTTCGACCGCCAGGTCGTCCGAGAGCATCGACACCACCACCTGCGCCCCGAACGCCTCGGCGAGCGACCCGGCCGCGGAGGCGCCGTCGGCGACCAGTTCGGCCACCGGCCCCGGCGAGCGGTTCCACACCCGCACCGCGTGCCCGGCCGCCAGCAGTCGGCGGGCCATCGCCCGGCCCATGCCACCCAGTCCGATGAAACCGACGTCCATGCGCAGTGCCTCCCATGCTTCCACCGGGCCGGGTCCGGCGGGCCGAGCCCGCCGGTCCGCACCCGATGGATCTTGCTTCCGGTGCTTCGAGGTGATGCTACGGCGCGCGCGGGCCGATGACGCGGACCCGACCGGCGCGGTGCGGGGTGTCGCCGCCCGCGCCGCCGCTCTGGCACGATGCCGGGCATGGTGACGGTGCGGACGGTGCATACGGCGGACCTCGACCCGGCGGCCCGGCGGGCGGCCCGGGAGTTGCTGTTCGAGGTGTTCGGCGCGGACGAGATGACCGAACAGGACTGGTCGCACTGCCTGGGCGGAATGCACGTACTCGCCTGGGAGGAGGGCGAGTTGATCGGCCATGCGGCGGTGGTGCAGCGCCGCCTGCTGAACGGCGGGCGCGTCCTGCGGACCGGCTACCTGGAGGGCGTGGCGGTCCGGCGGGACCGCCAACGGCGCGGCATCGGCGGGAAGGTGATGGACGAGGCGGAGCGCGTCGTCCGGGCCGCCCACGAGATCGGCGCACTCGGCGCCAGCGAGGCCGGGGTCCCGTTCTACCTCGCCCGCGGCTGGCGCCGCTGGCCCGGCCCGACCTGGGCGCTCGGCCCGCACGGGCGGCAGCGCACCCCCGAGGAGGACGGCGACATCTACCTGCTGGGCGGCGAAGGGGAGTTGGACCTCACCGCCGACCTGGTGTGCGACTGGCGCGAGGGCGACCTCTGGTGACCTGACGCCCGTGCGGGACCGGCTCGTACGGGGTGGCCGGTGTGGGGCCGGTCGGTGCGGGTTCGGCCGGTGTGGGACCGGCTCGTGCGGGGCCGGTCGGCGCCGGTTCAGCTCCGGGGCGTGCCGCCGCCGTCGGCCAGGCGGGTCAGCCACTCGGCCAGGAGGCGCTGTTCGGCGTCGCTCAGCACGCCGCTGTCGTCGGGGAGGGCGGCCCGCAGCGCGCGGGCGGCGGGGGCGGGGCCGGACTCCGCGGCGGGGACGGCCGGTTCGGCACGGGTGACTGCCGCGACCATGGACTCGCGCAGGGTGGTCAGCAGCGCCGGATCGCGGCGCTCCGCGGGGGTGGCGTGCCAAGTGGCCACCACGCCCAGGCCGGTGGCCCGGATGACCTGGGCGGCCAGTTCCTCGTCGACCCGCAGCCACCCCGCGGCCGCCAGTCGGCGCACCCGGCCGTGGAGGATCTCCAGGCCCGCGCGGTGCGCCGCGCCCGACTCCGAACCGGTGGCCCTGCTCATCACGGCGAACAGCTCCGGGCGCGAGACCCCGAACTCCACCACCGTGTCCCAGCCCCGGCGCAGTTCCTCCACCGGGTCCTCCGGGTCGGGGTCGAGCCGGGCGCGCTTGCTCTCCAGGAACTGCGCGTAGCCGTGCTCGGCGACCGCCTCCAGCAGCCCGTCCTTGTCGCCGAAGAGGCGGTAGATGGCGGGCGGCTGCACTCCGGCGGCGGCGGCGACCGCGCGGGTGCTCATCGCGTCGGGGCCGCCGCTCTCCAGCAGCTCGACGGCGGCCTCGACGATGCGCCGCCGCGGGCCGTCGGTGGTGTCACGAGTGGGCATGTATCGATGGTACCGATTTCTTGATTCCACCGTTAGTTCCGGTGTTATCGTTGTTTTGATTCCACTGGAAACACGGTTGGGAGAACCCCGTGATCATCGTGACCGGAGCCACCGGAGCACTCGGCCGCCGCATCGTCGAACGCCTCCTCGAACGACTTCCCGCCGACCGCGTCGGCGTCAGCGTCCGGGACCCCGGCAAGGCCGGGGACCTCGCCGATCGCGGCGTCCGCGTCCGGCCCGGCAGCTTCGACGCCCCCGCCTCGCTGGCCCACGCCTTCGAGGGCGCCGAACAGGTGCTGCTGGTCTCCCTCGACCGCACGGGCGAGGAGTGCGTCACCGGCCACCGCGCCGCGATCGACGCGGCCGTGCGGGCCGGGGCCGCCCGCATCCTGTACACCAGCCAGATGGGCGCCGCCCACGACTCGTGCTTCCAGGCCTGCCGCGACCACGCCCGCACCGAGGACCTGCTGCGCGCCACCGGCCGCCCCTGGACGGCGCTGCGCAACGGCTTCTACACCGCCAGCGCCCTGCGGTTCCTGGAGGCCGCCCGGCACACCGGCGACATCGCCCTGCCCGCCGACGGCCCGGTCGCCTGGACCGGCCACGACGACCTCGCCGAGGCCGCGGCGGCGATCCTCACCGACGAAGGCCGCTTCGAGGGCCCCACCCCGCCGCTCACCGCCCCGGCCGCGCTCGACTTCGACGCCGTCGCCCGGCTGGCGGCCCGGGTCACCGGACGCTCCTTCGCCCGCACCGTCGTCTCCGACGAAGCCTTCCGCGAGCAGGCCGTGGCGCACGGCGCCCCCGCCCCGATCGCCGACCTGATGGTGAGCATCTTCGCGGCGGCCCGGGAGGGCGAGTTCGCCACCGTCGACCCGACCCTGGCCGAACTCCTCGGCCGGGAGCCCGCCGGCTTCCCCGCCCTGCTGGAGCGGGCCTGGGCCGCCTAGGCATCTCGCCGTTCCTGCTCGGCCCGGTAGGGCGTGGTGTGGGCCCACCCGCCGGGCAGGGCCCGCTCCGCCTGCTCGGGCGTGGACGTCCAACGCCCGCCGCGTTCCTCGTCCGCCATCGCGTGGTGCGGGCCCGATATCGGCTGATCCCTCCGTCCGGCGGCTCCCGCCCGGGGTGCGGGGCGGGCGGGGGTTTGTCGTGGCGGCCGCGGAAGCGGGGTGCGACTACTGGTCGTTGGAGATCGCTTCCAGGCGGTCGGCCGGGCGGGGCCGGGTGGCGGTCAGGCGGGTGACGATCGCGGCGGTGGCCTCGGCCCCGGCCCGGTCGAGACGGTCGGCCGAGCCGCGCAGCAGGTGGCGGGCCTCCAGGGCGGCCAGGGCGACCAGCCCCGGCAGCAGGTCGGTGGAGCGGGCCGCCACCCAGCGGGTGCCCTGGGTGGCCATCCACCACAGGTCGGCCCCGCGGCCGGGCGCCGGTACCGCGAACGGGACGGGCGGTGGCCCGACCGGATGCCCGGCCGCGGCGAGCAGGGCGTGGAACTCGCGGGCGATCAACTGGTGGCCCACCGCGCTCGGATGCAGCCGGTCCGCGCTCAGCAGCTCGCGCCGCTGCGTCCAGGGCAGCTCCGCCAGGTGCAGGTGCGCCGCGCCGTAGTGCGCCGACAGCGCGTGCACCACCGCGTTGACGCCCCGCATCCGCCGGGCCAGCGGCCGGGCCAGTGGGGCGGGCAGCCCCAGCAGCCGGCCCGGATCGGGCAGGCAGGCGGTCAGCGGGACCGCCCCGATCGAGGTCAGCGAGGAGAGGACGGAGGCGAATCGGTGGGCCGTCGCCGCCAGGTCGAAGGAGGCCCGCAGGGTGTCGTTGCCGCCGACCAGCACCGCCGCGAACCGCGGGCGCAGGGCGAGCGCGGTGGGCAGTTGGGAGACCAGCAGGTCTCGGCTGAGCGCCCCGCTGGTGGCGAGGTTGCGGAACTCGACGGGACCGGGCGAGAGGGTAGGGGCGAGCAGCGCCGCCCAACCCCGCCACCCGCCGGGCACCGGATCGCCGACGCCCTCGGTGAGGGAGTCGCCGAGCGCGGCGAATCGAACTGTCATCACGTCCCTCCGGTGGGGCTGGGGAAAGTGGCGGAACCGGTGGATCTGGTGGGCTGGGTGCACCCGGTGGACACGGTCGAACCGGTGGATGCGGCGGACCTGGGGGAACCGCCCGGGCGGGTCGAACTCCGGTGCGGGCAGCGGTGGTCGGGGCCGTCCGGTCCCCCTCGGCTCACCCGGTGGCGGCCGGGGCGGAGGACGGGAGCGGGGGCGCGTCGGGGGAGGGTGCGGTGGCGGCCCGGTGGGCGGTGAGGAAGGCGGTGGCCGCCGCCGCCCAGCTGAACCGCTCCGCCCTGGCCCGGGCGGCGGCCCGCCGTTCCGCCTCCGGGCGTTCCAGCAACTCCCTCACCGCGAGGGCGAATCCGGCCCCGGTGTCGTCCGCCGCGAGACCGGCGTCCCCGACCACCCGGGGCAGCGCGGAGGACCGGCTGACCGCGACGGGGGTGCCGCAGGCCAGCGCCTCCAGCGCGGCCAGGCCGAAGGTCTCCACCGGGCCCGGCGCGATCACCGCGTCCGCCGTGGCCAGCAGGGACGCCACCCGGGGGCGCTCCGCCAGATGGCCCAGGAACCGTACCGGGAGCCGTAGTCGATCGGCCTGGCGTTCCAGCCGGCCGCGCAGCGGTCCCGTCCCCGCGACCGCCAGCACGGCCGGAACGCGGTGCCGACGGCGCAGTTCGGCCAGCGCCTCCAGCGCCCGTTCGGGCCGCTTCTCCCCGGACAGCCGGGAGCACATCACCAGCAGCACCTGCTGCGGATCGGCCAACTCCGCCCGCAGCGCGGGGTCGTGGCACTCCGGACGCATCGTCTCCAGGTCCACGCCCAGCGGCGCCCGCTCGACGTTGCGGGCGCCGATCCGCTCGAACTCCTCGGCCGCCCACGCCGTCGTGCACAGCACCGTGTCATAGCCCTGCGCGGTAAGGGAGTTGAGCCGGTCCGCGAGCCGTCGCGCGGTGCCGGGCGGCACCCCCCGGGCGCCGAGCACGCCGGTGGCGCTCTCGTGCGAGACCATCATCGACCGCACCCCGTGCGCCCGGGCCCACCCGCCCGTCCAGCGCAGCGTGGTGCGGTCCGACACCTCCAGCCGGTCCGGCGCCAACTCCTCCAGCAGCGCGGCGAGTCGGCGCCTGTCGCGGAGCACCCGGTAGCCGCCGGTGCCGGGCACGCGCGGGCCGGGCAGCGTGATCACCCGGCCCTGCTCGGTCCACTCGTCGCGGCGGGCCGGCCCCGGCACCACCAGCACCGGCCGGTGGCCCGCCGCCAGGTAGCCGGCGCCGAGGTGTCGCAGCGCCGTCCGCAGGCCGCCCGAGACCGGGGTGACGAAGTTCGCCACCCGGACGATGCACAACCCGCCGTCCGCGCGGGCCGGTTGGGGGTTCACGCGGGCTGCTCCTCGACCGAGAGCGGAACGGGGGCGGGGGCGGGGGCAGGGGTTCCGGCCCCGGCCTGGCGGGGCGCCGGGATGCCGCCGAGGAGCGGCTGCGCGGTGAGCGCGACCGGGGCGGCAGTGGCGGCAACGGCATCGGCGGCGGTCGGGGCGGTGGCGCTGAGCGGGGCGGTGGCCCGGGTGCGCTGCCGGTGCTCGGCGAGCACCTCCTCGTAGTGCCGGATCAACTGGTCGCCCACCGCCTCCCAGGTGCGGTCGGTGACGTCGGCCTGGCCCGCAGCGCCGTACCGGGCGCGCAGTTCGGGGGCGGCGGCGAGTTCGGCGACGGCCCGGGCGACGGCGCCCGGGTCGCGCGGGGCGACCAGCAGCCCGGTGCGTCGGTGGCCGACCAGGTCGAGCGGCCCACCGACCGCGGGGGCGACCACCGGGACGCCGCTGGCCATCGCCTCCTGGATGGTCTGGCAGAAGGTCTCCAGCGGGCCGGTGTGCACGAACAGGTCCAACGAGGCGAAGCAGCGGGCGAGTTCGGCTCCCGTCCGGCGGCCCAGGAACACCGCGCCGGGCATCGCCGCCTTCAGCGCGGGCGCGCTCGGACCGTCCCCGATCACCACCACCCGCACGCCCGGTAGCCGGGACGCCTCGGCGAGCAGGTCCACCCGCTTCTCCGGGGCGAGCCGTCCGACGTACCCGACCAGCACCTCGCCGCCCGGGGCCAGCGAGCGGTGCAGCGCCTCGTCGCGGTGGTCGGGGTGGAAGCGCACCGAGTCCACGCCGCGCGCCCAGATCCGCACCTGGCGCACCCCGTGCGCCGTCAGGTCCTGCGCGGCCGGGGTGGACGGCGCGAGCGTGCGGGCGGCGGCCCGGTGCACCGAGCGGATCCGGGCCCAGGCGATCGCCGAACCGACCCCCCGGCCCATCCGGTACGCCTGCGCGTACCCCGCCAGGTCGGTCTGGTAGACCGCCACGGTCGGCAGGTTCAGGCGCTCGGTGAGCCGGGCTGCCCGGGCGCCGAGGATGAACGGGCTGGCCAGGTGCACCACGTCCGGCTGGTGGGCGGTCAGCGCGGCGGCCAGCTTGCGGCTGGGCAGCGCGATGCGCACCTGCGGGTAGCGGGGCAGCGGGACGGAGGGCACCCGCACCACCGGCAGCGGCTCCCGGTCCGGGCCGAAGGACTGCGGCGGGCAGTGCGCACCCCGGGCCGGGGCGGGGGTGATCACCAGGGGCTGGTGACCCCGCCGGACGAGGTGCTCGGCAGCCCTCAGCACGCTGTGGGCCACGCCGTTGACCTCGGGCGGGAAGGACTCGGTGACGATGGCGACTCGCATGCCAACGTTGTTGCCAATCCGGGCGTGCGGTCAGCCAAAGGGATCTTTCGCGCAGACGAACGTCTGCCGCCATTTCCGCACTGGTGTGTGAATGGCGGGCTGGGGTCGGCTGAGGGAAGCGGGCCTTGGGCCGTCCGCCCGGACGGAGTGCCCTCCGACGGGTGCTTTGCGGTGTTTTGCCCGAGTAGGCTGGCGGAATGGAGCGGGCGGGCGGGGAAGCGGCGCAACCTGCCGACGGGCCACCGGCGAACGAGCCCGGCGGCGGACCGCCCGCGCCCGGGGCGTCGTCCGCGCCCGGAACGCAGGATGGTGGCGGTGCTGCTGCCGATGCTGCTGCGGCCGGTGCCGTCCCCGGGGGCCGGGTGGGTGGCGGGGCGGCCGGGGAGTTGTGGCGGGCCGTCCGGCACGACGCCGGGCGCCTCCCCGAGAACCTGGCCGCACTGGCGGTGCGCCAGGAGTCCGGGCGGGCCGCGGAAGCGGTGGCCGGGCTGTCCGGGACGGTCGCCGAACGGCGCACGACGGTGATCACCCACGGCATCCGGCTGAACCTGGTCGAGGGCTGCGTGGTCGGCGGACCGCTCATCCTCCTCGTGCCGGTGGCGTTCTGCGCCGGGATGCTCGCCCAGGCCCGGATGGTCCTCGCACTCGCCGCCCTCGCCGGGGCCGACGGCGACGACGCCGAGCGCAGCGCCGAACTCCTCGTCCTGCAAGGCGTGTACCCCACCGTCGCCGAGGGCCGCGCCGCCCTGGCCGCCACCGCTGCGGAGACCGCCGCCACCCTCGAGGGCGCCCCCGAGCCCGGTCCGCTGTCCCGTCCGTCGCGCCCGCCCCGCCCGTCCCGGCTGGACATGGTCCGGCGGATGATCTACCTGCTCGGACTCGTCGCGATCGGTGAGGACCACCGCGGCCCGGTCCGCCGGATCGCCGGTTGGGTCGGCACCGGCCTGCTGGTGGTCGTCGGACTCGCCTTCCCCGTGGTGTGGATTCCCGTCATGGGGCGGGCCAACGTCCGGGCCACCACCGCCCTCGCCCGGCGCGCCACCGCCTTCTACTGGCCCGGGGAGACGGCCGCGCCCGGCGCCGCCCGGCAGCCCGAGGAGGCGTACGCCCGCACCGCCACCATCGCCGTCCTCGGGCAGACCCTGCTGGCCCTGCTGGTCCCGGTCGCGGCCTTCCTGTTCGTGCTCTTCCTCGGCCTCGACCTGGCCGGCGGACACCTCGCCACCGCCCTCCTGCTCGCCCTCGCCGCGGGCGCGGCCTACGCTGCCGACCAGGCCCGCCGGGCCCGCGGCTCCCGAGGGCCGCGCCGCCCGGACGGCGCCCACCGCCCGGACGGGCGCGACGACGCACCCCGCCGGTGATTCGTCAGGGCGGCTCCCGAATCGGTGAACGGTCCAGGACGGCGCGGGTGGCCGGGAGCGAGCGGCGAGCCGTGTGACAGGCTGACCGGCATGCGGGAGATGCTGATCGAACAGGCCAGGAGACTCGTCGCCGAGCTTCACCCCGACGCGTCGGCCGTGGTGCTGGCCGGCTCGGTGGCCGCGGGACGGGCCCGGGCGGGCAGCGACCTCGACCTGGCCGTCCTGCTGCCCGACGGCCGGGACACCCACCGCGCGACACTGCGCCACGAGGGCCGGATCGCCGAGGTGTTCGCGCACACCCGGGCCGGGCTCGACGAGCTGCGGGCCTTCGACGCCGCCTCCCGCCGAGGGGTGGTCCAGCAGCTGTACGCGACCGGACTGGTCCTGCTCGACCGGGACGGGCACGCCGCCCGGATCGTCGAGGACTGCCGGGCCGAACTGCGGGCCGGACCGCCCCCGCTCACGGCCGAGCAGCGCGAGAACCTGCGGTACGCCCTGACCGACCTGCTGGACGACCTGCGCGACGCCCCGGACCGCCTGGAGGCACTGGCCGTCGGCGCCGACACCCTCCGCTCCGCCGCCGACCTGCTCAGCGACCACCACCGGGCCTGGACGGGAACGGGCAAGTGGTTCCCGCGCCGCCTGCTCGCCGCCGACCCCGACCTCGGCCGGGACCTGCTGGAAGCCCACCGCGCCCTGTCCGAGACCGGCGACCCCGCCGCCCTGCTGACGGCCGCCGAAGCCGTCCTCGCCCTGGCCGGCGGCCCCCTCTCGGCCGGCTACCACCGCAGCTGGCCCCCGGCCGCACCCGCTTCCGGTGCGGCCGCTCCCGGGCGGTGAACCCGCTTCCCCGCGGGCATCGTCCCGCGATGCCGTACCGCGGGGACCAGGGTCCGTCAGCGCCTCCCGCAAGGCCGCAAGGACGCAAGGAGAGTCCAACCCGAGCAACCAGGCACGATCGTAGGGAAATCCGGCGAGGCGGCCGGTGAACACCCGTACCCGGCAGGCGCGTTCGGAGACACCCACCGGCGACTGCCGTGCTGTCAGCCCTCGTTCGCCGCTGCAGGGGCGATGGCCGGGCCGGGGACGTTCCACTTCTCCTCGATCCGCGCAAACCTCCACACGGCGAGCGCGATGAGCCAGGTGGCGACGAACAGGCCGACGATCGCGAAGCCGACGGTGTTGAGGTCGAGTCGGGAGATCCAGTCCCAGAAGGGCCCGTGCAGGGCGAGCTTGTCGGCGAGCAGGCCGAGCAGCTCGACGGTGCCGATGAGGAGGGCGACGGTGATCGACAGGCCGGTGACGGTCAGGTTGTAGTAGATCTTGCGGGCGGGTTTGGAGAACGCCCAGCCGTAGGCGAAGTTCATGAACGAGCCGTCGATGGTGTCCAGCAGGCACATGCCGGCGGCGAACAGCACCGGCAGGCACAGGATCGCGTACCACGGCAGGCCGGACGCGGCGCCGGACCCGGCGAGGACGAGCAGGGCGATCTCGGTGGCGGTGTCGAAGCCGAGGCCGAAGAGCATGCCCAGCGGGTACATGTGCCACGGTTCGCCGACCGAGTTCGTCACGCGTCCGAGCAGCCGGTTCATCAGGCCGCGCTTGTCGAGCCGCTCGTCCAACGCGGCTTCGTCGAGGTGGCCGGCACGCATCTGGCGGAACACCTTCCACAGGCCGACGAGGATGACGAGGTTCACGATCGCGATCAGGTACAGGAAGGCGCCGGAGACGGCGGTGCCGATCAGGCCGGTGACCTGGTGGAGAGCGGAGCCGTCGTTCTGGAGCGGGCCGGCCAGGGCTTTGACGCCGAGCGAGAGCAGGACGGCGAGGGCGAACACGATGGACGAATGCCCGAGGGAGAACCAGAAGCCGACCGACAGGGGCCTCTTCCGCTGTTCCATGAGCTTGCGGGTGGTGTTGTCGATGGCGGCGATGTGGTCGGCGTCGAAGGCGTGGCGCATGCCGAGGGTGTAGGCGGTGACGCCGATTCCGACGCCGAAGGTCTGGGTGCCCAGGGCGTGGTGCTCGGGGGCGACGACGGCGACCAGGGTGACCCAGCCGATGACGTGCAGGGCGACGATGAACGCGGCCATCGCGCCCAGCCGCCGCCACTCCTGACGGGTGATCGGGACTTTCGCGGGTGCGGCGGCCAGGGACGGGGGGAGGGGTGCGGACGAGGAGGCCACGGGCGTCCTTCCGGCGTGGAGCGAGTGTCCGCTCGGGTGCGTACGACTCGTACTTGCACTATCACCGCAGAAGGGGGGCCTGTCAGGGGGCGCGCCGGGGGCGCGTGAGAGTGCGCGGTCGGCGTCCGGTCCACCGGGAGAGCGGGGGTGACGGCCTCCGGCTCCGGCCCGGGCGGGCCCCGGCCGGGTGGTTGCCCCGTGCGGGTGATCCCCCGGCAGGTCGGGGTGGTACCTGTTCCCCGCGAGGCGGGCGGGCGCGAAGGTGGTCGCGGGGCATCTCGCCCCGTTCCCTCTCCCACCGGGCCCGTCGGCCGTGGACCGCCCGGCCGTGTTCCTGGAGGCTCGCGTGCAGACAGCACGACCCCTCGCCCGAGCGGGCGCCGTCGCGGCGGCGGCCCTGTGCCTGCTGGCCCTCGGTGCGCCCGCCGCCGATGCCCACCCGCTGGGCAACTTCTCCCTCAACCACTACCTCGGCCTCACCGTCCGGCCGGACGCCGTCGAGGCCCTGGCCGTCACCGACGCCGCCGAGATCCCCACCCTCCAGGAGCAGCCGAAGGTCGACCGGAACGGGGACGGCACCGCGGACGACGCCGAACTCGCGGCCTGGGCCACCGAGCAGTGTGGCCTGATCGCGCAGCACCTCCAGGTGACGGCCGGTCAGGACGCCCGACCGCTGGCCTGGCGGGCCGACTCGGCGCGGTTCCGCTACGAGGACGGTTCCGCCGGGCTGCGCACCAGCCGCCTGGAGTGCGTGCTGCACGCCGGTCTCCACCTGCCCGCCGACGGGAGCGCGATCCGGGTGGACGCCGGGAACGACTCCGGACGGGTGGGGTGGAACGAGATCACCGCGCGCGGCGACGGTGTCACGCTGGAGGGCTCCGACGTGCCGGCCGAATCGGTCTCCAAGGAGCTGCGGGACTACCCGCGGGACCTGCTGGACAGCCCCAGCGGTGTCACCCGCGCCCAGTTCCGGGCCCGCCCCGGCGGCGGCGCGGCCCCCGCGGGCGCCGCGGCCGTCCGGGCGGACGGCTCCGGGCCGACGGCCTGGCTGTCCGGCCTGGACGCCCGGCTCACCGGCATCGGTGCCGCCGAGCGCCTGACCGTGCCGCTGGGCCTGCTCGCGGTCCTGCTGTCGATCGTGCTCGGCGCCGGACACGCCTTGCTGCCCGGGCACGGCAAGACGGTGATGGCCGCCTACCTCGCGGGGCGTCGCGGGCGCACCCGCGACGCCGTCACCGTCGGTGCGACCGTCACGGTCACCCACACCGCCGGGGTCATCGTGATCGGCCTGTGCCTGACCACCTTCTCCTCGCTGGCCGGCGACGTGCTGCTCGGCTGGCTGGGTGTCCTCAGCGGGGCGCTGGTCGCCCTGGTCGGAGCGGGCCTGCTGCGCGACGCCGTGCGCCGCTCCCGCCGCCCCCGCGCGTCCGCCCACCTCCCGCAGCCCCAGCCCGGCCTCGACAACGCCGAGGCCAGGGAACTCGCGCACGCCGCCGCCCACGCCGCGGGCACCCCGCACGACCACGACCACGACCCGCACCCCGAACCGGACGGCCACCCGCACCCGCACCCGCACGACCACGGTCACGACCACGACCACGGTCACGAGCACGACCATCCGCACGATCACGGGCACGGTCACCAGCACGACCACGACCACGGCCACCCGCACGTCCACGGCCAGGTCGGTGATCTGGCGCATGGTCACCACGGCCACCGGCACGGGCTGTTCGGCGGCCACCACCGGCACGACCCCGCCCCGACGAGTCGGCGCAGCCTGATCGGCCTGGGGATCGCCGGCGGCCTGGTCCCCAGCCCGTCCGCGCTGGTGGTGCTGCTCGGCGCGGTGGCGCTCGGCCGGACGCTGTTCGGCGCCGCCCTCGTGGTCGCGTACGGGGTGGGCATGGCCGCCACCCTCACCGCCGTCGGCCTGCTCCTGGTCCGGGTCGGCGACCGGCTCGCCTCCGCGCAGCGCGGGCCGATCGCCGCGCGCGTCCAGCGGATCGCCCCGTACAGCGCCCTGCTCACCGCGGCGCTGATCCTGACCGTCGGGCTGGGACTGGTCGTCCGCAGCCTGCCCTCGACCCTGTGAACGCCCGCACCCACCGGAGGACGACCACCGTGGACCCCCGCCGCACCCGCCCGTTCCTGCTCCTCGCCCTCACCGCCGCACTGCTCACCGGCTGCAGCAGCGGGACGCAGAACGGGAGCTTCGACGCCCAGCCCGGCACACCGTCGCCGACCTGCCTCCAGCACCAGGGGCAGGAGCCGGGCAGCCGGTACACCGGCGGTGAGAAGTCCGATCCGACGGCCGTGCTGGAGATGATGCGCTTCTACACCGCCAACGGCACCAAGGCGTACTGCGACGGCAAGCCGCCGACCGACACCGACCTCCGGTGGACGCGGCTCTACACCGACCTGGGCGGCGGCGCGGGGCACGTCGCCGCACCGGCGGCGCGGTAGTCGGCTCAGCGGCCGGACGGGGGCGGCGCGAGTTCGGCCAGGGCGGCGCGGGCGGCCGGGGCGTGCAGCGGGTGGAAGGCGGGGTCGGTCGCCAGCGCCGTCCCGAGTTCGGTGCGGGCCTCGTCGTTCCGGCCGAGGGCGCGCAGGATCACGCCGCGGTGGTAGTGGAAGAGGGCGCTGCGGGTGCCGAGCGCGAGCGCCTCGTCGGACTCCGCCAGGGCGTCCGCGTCGCGGCCGGCGGCGTGCAGGGCCCAGGCGTAGGCGTCGTGGGTGTCCAGGAACGGGCGGGTGCGCAGGCCCTGTTCGGCGATGGTGACGGCGGTGGCCGGGTCGCCGTGGTCGGCCTCGAAGAGGGCGGCGTCCGCGTCGAGGGCGACGCCGTTGTCGGTGAACAGCTTCCACTCGCCGCGCAGCACCCGGTACTGCTGCTCGGCCTCCTCGGTGCGGCCCAGCGACTGGAGCAGCTCGCCGAGTTCGAGGACGTACTCGGGCTGCGGCACCTGGGCGGTGGCGCGCCGCAGGTCGGCGACGGCCTCGTCGGTGTTGCCGAGCGCGGCCTCGGCCCGGCCCTCGGCTTCCAGCAGCGAGGCGGTGCCGGGTGCGGCGCGCAGGCCCGCCTCGGCCCGGGCGAGCGCGGTCTTCGCGTCCCCGGAGCCCAGGGCGAGCAGGCTGAGGTGGTAGAGGGCGAAGGCGCGGTCGGCGGCGGTGTCGGCGTCGTCCAGGGCGCGCTGCATGGTGGCGGTGGCGGCGGCGGTGTCTCCGCGCAGCTCCCAGGTGTAGGAGGCGCGGGCCAGGGAGGGGGTGCCGGGCTTGAGGTCGACCATGCGCTGGACGGCGTCGAACGCCTCCGGGTAGCGGCCGAGTTGGGTGTAGGCGTCGGCCAGGGTGCCCTGGAGGGTGGAGTTGTCGGGGTTGATCGCGACGGCCTTCTGCGACCAGTCGAGGGCCGCGGCGAAGTCGTGGCGGGCCGCGGTGAGGGCGGCCATCCCGGCCATCGCGGTGAAGTTCTCGGCGGGGTCGGTGGCCAGGGAGCGGGTCAGGACCTCCTCCGCCTTCGGGTAGTACGACGGATCGACGGTGATCCTGGCCTGCTGGACGTAGGCCAGGCCCAGGGACGCCATCGCGAGGGCGTCGCCCGGGGTCTGCTTCAGGTGGTCCTGCAGGCCGCGGATGTCCGCGGCCAGGCCGGTGTCCGCGCTGTCCTGCCCGGCGCTCCGCTCCTGCCCGGCGGGGGCTTCGCCGCCCTGCGGGGCGAGGCCGAGGCCCCCGGCGAGGAACAGGCCCACGCCGAGGGCGGTGGCGACGGCGGCGGGCAGCAGGCGACGGCGTCGGTTCACTGCGGTACTCCAGGCGGTCGTGGGCGGAACGGAATCTATGCGGTCGGGGTGTCGTTGCCGCGGGTCGGCGGCGCGGCGAACACCACCAGGTTGGCGTCGTAGGCCTGCTGCGCGCGGTCGTAGCTGCCGCCGCAGGTGATCAGGCGCAGGCTCGGTCCGGCGGTGTCGCCGAACACCTGCTCGTCGGGGAACGCCTGCTTGTCGTAGCTGCGCAGGGCCTGGACGGTGAAGGAGGTGATCGTTCCGTCCACCGCCTGCACCTCGATGGCGTCGCCGGGGCGCAGGACGGAAAGGCCCGCGAAGACCGCGGGGCCGGTGCGGGAGTCGACGTGGCCGACGATGACGGCGGTGCCGGGGCCGCCCGGGGCAGGTCCCTGGCTCCACCAGCCCGCCACGTCCGGGTCCGCGGGCGCGGCGAGGTGGCCGTCGTCCTGGACCTGCAGCTCGCCGAGAGCGGTGTCGACACCGATCCGGGGGATGCGGAGCCGGGCGGGCGGGGCGACCGGTGTGCGGGCGGCTTCCGGCCCGGAGCCGGTCGGTGCGGCGGTGGGGGCCGCACCGTGGACGGTGGCGGGCAGCTCGCCGACGTCGGCGACCCGCGCGGGGGCGGGCGCCGCCGGCCGGTCGGTGACGGCCGCCGTGCCGAGCCCGGCCAGTGCGAGCCCCGCCGCCACGGCACCCGCTCCCACCAGGCGACGGGGCCCGGCCGCCCGCAGCGCAGCACCCGCACGCGCCGCGCCGGCACCTGTCCGGGCGGCGGTGTCCTTCGCCCGGGCGAAGGACACCGTGAGGGCGGCTACGAGCCGGGCGCGCACGAGGGCCGGCCGGCCGCTCGCGGGGAGCGGCCGACCGGCCCGTTCGGGCAGTTTCACGAGCGGGCCGAGCGGCGGCGGCGCAGCGCCACCACCCCGGCCGCCGACAGCAGCGTGCCGCCGGCCATCGCGGCCGCACCGGCGACCGGGAAGCCGCCGACGGCCAGCCCGCCGAAACCGGCCTCGACGGAGCCGCCGGGGTTGTCGGAGACGGCCTGGTTGACGGCGGCGGTGTTCGGCAGCGCCACGTAGGGGAAGTGGTGGCCGAAGGCGTGGTCGTTGGCGTTCACGCCGTCACCGGCGGCCAGCGCGGGCACCAGGGTGCCGGTCTGGGCGGCGCCCTCGGCGGCCTGCAGGGTGATGTCCACGACGTCGTCGGCCAGGCGGCGGCCGTTGGGGAAGCCCGCGAGGTCACCCGCGAGCACGCCGAGCCGGTTGGGGGCGGCGGCGGGGGCGACGCCCATGTTCAGGCGCAGTTCCTCGGAGGGCACGAAGGCGTCCTTCTTGACGTCCTTGTTGAGCAGCTGGGAGTTCAGGTCGGCCTGGACGGGGCCGCACGCCTTGCAGATGCCGGTCAGGAAGATCTCCACCAGGTCGTTGCGCGGCGTGGCCGGGGCGGGGATGCCGTAGATGCTCTGGACGAGCTTGGGCACGATCGGGTCCTTGACCTTGTCGACCACCGGGGTGACGGTGTGGTCCTTGTCCGGGGTCAGGGCGTTGAAGGCGTCCTTGTACTTGATCGGCACGACGACCTCGTTGACGAGCGGGTTGCCGAGCCGGGAGACCTGCCGCCAGTCGCCCTCGGCCTTGCCCTCGCCGCCCTTGCCCTCGCCGCCCTTGTCCCCGCCGGGCTTGCCCTCGCCGCCCTTGTCGGTGACGACGGCGCCCTTGCGGTCGGTGGTCGACCACACGCCGATGACCGGGTTGTGCTCGGCGTCGCCCTTCAGCGCCAGGGCCGTCTTCGGCACCTGGAGGGCGATGGTGTTGACGTTGTAGCCGGTCAGGGTGTCGTGGCCGGACTCCTTGAGGTTCCCGCCGTAGAGCAGGTCGAAGACCCGCAGGTCGAGGAAGAACGGGTCGTCGGCCTGTCCGGCGAAGCTCTGCCCGCCCTCGGGGAGGTCCACGACGGCCTGCTTGCGCAGCGAGCCGTAGTCGGGCATCGACGCCTTGCCGACGTTCGACGGTGCGACGGGCGCGTCCTTGAGCAGGACCTTGCACTTCCCGTCCGGGCCGGTGACCGTGAGGGTGTAGGTCTGGCGGAAGTTCAGCGTCTGGTCGTCCAGCGACTTCACCACGCCGGTGTTGTAGAGGAACTGGTTGGCGTCGTCGCGGTAGTGGCTGGCGAAGGTCCAGGTGTAGGTGGTGTCGGGCTTGCCGTCACCATCGCTGTCGATCTTGATGTTGTGGCGCGCGTCGTCGGCGAACGGGTAGAAGTTCGGGCCGCCGTTCGGCTCCTCGAACGGGATCCAGTTCGCCACCAGGGTGACGGTGTCGGGCTTGTCCGGGCTGACGAACGCGTACACGTCCGTGTTGTCGGCCCGCGGGTCGCCCGCGATCAGCGGGGCCTCCCGGTGGCTGGAGGCGTGGCCCACGCCGGGGGCGAGGCCGACGAGGGCGCCGGCGGCGGCGAGGGCCAGCACCCCGAGGCCCGCCATGGGCTTCTCGGAACGGCGGGCGAGGGACGACAGTTTCAGGGACGGCGGACGCTGCATGGCCTGTCTTTCGTGAAGGAGGAGCCGGATCACACCGCGCGGCCCGATCGGGCATAGCGCGTTCCGAACCGTCGGTTCCGGTGGTCGACGGCACGGGGGCGGACCTGAGCACGCATCAACTACTCACAGGTGTAAGCCCGAGATAAGACGAACACAGCTCCCGCCCACCCGCCCCTTCGGCTACGCCCACGGGGAGGATGACTCCACCCGTGCGGTCCAGTGGGAACGGTCCGTCCGACCTCCGGAACGGGCGCCGGCCCCGGAAAAGCCGGAACCTCCGGGACCATGCGGCAGGGAACGACGGAGCGGGGCAGGCGCGGCGCCGTGGGGGGGTTCGCCCACGGGCCCGGCCGCCGCGCTCGGCGTGCTGACGGCCGCGCTGGTCCCGTGGGGCCGGTGGAAGCGGCCGACCGGCCCCGAGCGGGCCCCGGACCCGACGCGTCCGTGCCGGCGGTCCGGGCGGTGCCGATGGTCCGGGTGGTGCCGGGGCAGGACGGGCGGTGGCGGACCCGGGCCGCGGGCCGGGCGGTCTCTCCTTCCCGGCGTCCTCCGGTGCCGGCGCGGCGAGGGCGGCGTCCGGCAGGGTGTCGAGCGGGCCGTCGGAGGGGAGCCCGAGCACGGACCGCGCGGTCCGCCCGTCACCGCCGACGCCGGTGCCCGGCGGCGACCCGGTCGGGGACGTCGACCGGCCCGGTGGCGTGCGCCGTCGGCAGCGCGGCCGGTCCGCGCCCCCGGGGGTGTCCGGGTGCGGTCCGGGCGGGGGTGGCCGGAGAGGGAGAATGGGGGTCTACCGGCACCCCCACCGCAGGAGACCCCGCACCGTGACCGACCAGCAGCACACCGCCCCCACCGGCCGTCGACTCGACCTGCTCGCCGACTGCTCCGCCTGCTTCGGGCTGTGCTGCGTCGCCCTGCCCTTCGCCAAGTCCGCCGACTTCGCGGCGAACAAGAACGCGGGCACGCCCTGCCGCAACCTCCAGACCGACTACCGCTGCGGAATCCACTCAGACCTGCGCGAACGCGGCTACCAGGGCTGCACCGTCTTCGACTGCTTCGGGGCCGGGCAGAAGGTCTCCCGGCACACCTTCGGCGGGCGCAGCTGGCGGGAGGACCGGGAGACCGCCGGGCAGATGTTCGAGACCTTCCCGGTGATGCGCCAACTCCACGAGCTGCTCTGGTACTTGGCCGAGGCGCTGGAACTGCCGAAGGCCCGGCCGGTGCACGCCGAGCTGAGCCGGGCGTACGAGGACATCGAGGAGCTGACCCGCCGGGACGCCGCCGCGCTGATCGCCGCCGACGTGCCCCGCATCCGGGCCGGGGCGAACGAACTCCTGCTCCGGGCCAGCGAACTGACCCGCAAGGCGCTGCCCGGCAAGCGGCGCAACCACCGGGGCGCCGACCTGATCGGGGCCCGGCTGCGCGGCGCCGACCTGCGCGGGGCCAACCTGCGCGGTGCCTACCTGATCGCGGCCGACCTGTCCGGCGCGGACCTGCGCGAGGCCGACCTGATCGGTGCGGACCTGCGGGACGCCGACCTGCGCGGCGCCGACCTGACCGGTGCGCTGTTCCTCACCCAGGCCCAACTCAACGCCGCCAAGGGCGATCCGGCCACCCGGCTCGGCCCCGGACTGGCCCGCCCCGCGCGCTGGTGAGACCGGCCGCCCGGCGCGCGAGGGGGGCGCGCGGGGGCGCGCGCAGGCCCGGGAATCGGGATTAATTGCCTGCGGTCAGGGCGGAACCGGGCGTATGGTCATGAACTCCCCGACGCGAGAGGAGGATCATCCGTGATGGGCATGTTCAAGGACGCACCACCCAGCGAACACCCCGACTTCACCCACCTGCGGTTCATGGCCGCCGGTACGCCCTCGTGGTGGAAGCGCAACCGGCACAAGGCACTCGCCGTGGCGGGCCTGCTGGCCGGCTTCTGGCTGGCCAGCCACTACGGCGCCGCCCCCGCCGCTTCCTGCGACCCGGCCGCCACCACCGGCACGTCCACCCCCGGCCCCCAGGGCGCGGCCGTCGGCCGCTGAACACCCGTTCGCCGCAACCGCGTTGCCGACCACCCCGGACGGCTCCGGGCCGCCAGGCGTGCGGGGCACGGGTGGTGCGCGGGTGGCGGGCGAGCGAGTGGCAGGTGGGCGGGCAGGCGAAAGCCCCCGGCACCCCCTGGTGAGGAAGAGGTGTCGGGGGCCGAACTCCCTTGTGGGGCAAGGAGATTGACCGGCCGTCAGGCCGTACGCGTCACTTGCCGCCGTCGCGCAGCGCGGTGAGCGTCGCGTCGAGCGCGGCGCCCGAGTTGCGCGGGCGGTTGTACGGGAGCCTGCCCAGCAGTGAGCCCATCGCACAGGTGTTGCTGACGGCCGAGAACAGCAGGCCGCCGCCCACCGCGGCCGACACCCAGCGCACGCCGGGGACGGCGACGTCCACGACGACGCCCGCCAGCACCAGCGAACCGGCCACCAGCCGGACCTGCCGGTCCATCGCCCAGCGGGGCTTCTGGCCGGGTACCCGGTTCAGCGGGCCGCCGTTGGCCGTCCAGGCCGAGGTGCCGCCGTCGACGAGCAGCGTCTGCACGCCGGCCGAGGCGAGCTGCTCGCAGGCGTTCAGCGCGCGGGCGCCGGAGGCGCAGACGACGGCCAGCTCGCCGCGCTCGGCGGCGGCCCGCAGCGCGGGCACGGCCTGCGCCAGCTGGTCGAGCGGCACGTTGTGGGCGCCGGGTATGTGGCCCCCGGCGAACTCGCCGGGGGAGCGGACGTCGATGACGGTCAGCTGGTGCAGGCGGGGCTGGAGCTGGTCGACGGTCAGGGGCGTGGTCATCGGAGCGGTGAACCCTTCGGGAGGAGACTGCCCCGGCACGTGCGGACGGGCCGGGCGGGGGGAGGGGGAGGGGAACAGGGAACTCGGGAGGAAAGCGGCGTATCGGATGGAACCGGGCGTGGAGTGCCCAAGGATGCCCGAGCGGCACCGGGAACCGGAAAGGCCGGGCGCGTGGCGCCACCGCAGGTGAGCGGCGGCGGAGGCGGTGCGGTGGAGGCGGTGCGGCGGGGCGTCAGAGCACGGCGTCCACCAGCATCAGGGCGGCCACCGCCAGCAGCGCACCGGCGAACAGCCGTTGCAGCGTGCGGCCGGACAGTTTCGCCGCGAGCCGCTTGCCGTCCCAGGCGCCCAGGATCGCGGCGGCGGCGAACGGCCCCACCGTCGACCAGGGGATCTCGGCAGCAGCGCCCAGCCGGGGCAGCAGGGCGGCCAGCGAGTTGAGCGTGATCACCAGCAGGCTGGTGCCGATCGCCTCGGCCATCGGGAAGCCCAGGAAGGACACCAGGGCGGGCACCGCGAGGAACCCGCCGCCGACGCCCAGCACCCCGGTCGCCGCGCCCAGCCCGGCCCCCGCCAGCGCGGCCCGCCGCGCCGGGGCGGGCGCCCCGGCGGAGGGCCCAGCGGAGGGCCCAGCGGAGGGCGTGCCGATGGGCTCGGCGGCGGCCGGGGGCGGGCACGGATCGAGGTCCGTCCGCGCGGGGATCATCCCGGTGGGGACGAACACCGTGGTTGCCGCAGCGCCGACCGCCGGGTCGGTGGTGGTTCCGGACGCCGGGTCGGCGGTGGCCGGATCGGGCAGCGTCCGGGTGGCCGTTGCTGGGCCGAGGGCGGAGGGCAGTGGCCGCCCGGGCCCCGGGCGCGGATCGAGGTTCGTCTGTGCGGGGATCATCTCGGTGGGGACGAACATCGTGGTTGCCGTAGCGCCGACCGCCGGGCTGGTGGTGGTTTCGGACGCCGTGTCGGCGGTGGCCGGGCCGGGCAGCGTCCGGGTGGCCGTTGCTGGGCCGAGGGCGGAGGGCAGTGCCTGCCCGGGCCCCGGGCGCGGATCGAGGTTCGTCTGTGCGGGGATCATCCCGGTGGGGACGGACGCCGTGGTTGCCGTAGCGCCGACCGCCGGGCCGGTGGTGGTTCCGGACGCCGGGTCGGCGGTGGCCGGACCGGGCAGCGCCCGGGTGACCGTTGCTGGGCCGAGGGCGGAGGGCAGTGGCCGCCCGGGCCCCGGGCGCGGCGCGCGACCGGCGTCACCGCCGCTGCCGACATCACCAAGGCCGTCGTCCGCCCGTTCGCCGCCGCGCCGGTCGCCCGCCAGCATCCGCCAGGCGGCCAGCCCGGCCAGCAGCGCGAACGCGGCGGTGAGCGCGGGCCCCGGCAGGTGGCGGGAGAGTGCACCGCCGAGCGCGGCGAACGGCAGCCCGGCCGCGCCGAACAGCAGCCCCTCGCGCCAGCGGACGCGTCCGGCCCCGGCGTGCGCGACCAGGCCGGTGAGCGAGGTCGCGGCGACGATCAGCAGGCTGGCGGTGGTCGCGGTGCCGGGCGTCAGCCCGATCAGGTAGATCAGCGCGGGGACGGCCAGCATGCTGCCACCGCCGCCGAGCCCGCCCAGGGCCAGGCCGACCACCGCGCCGGCCATCAGCGCCAGCAGGACGGTGCTCATATCGCGCCGCCGCAGCGACACGCGCCCCGGTGCGCGGGCAGTCCGGCCCGCAGCCAGTCGCGCATCCCGCCCACCACGTTCACGGTCGGCACCCCGTGCGCGTTCAGCAACTCGGTGGCCGTCTGCGAGCGGTTCCCGGAGCGGCACACCGCCAGCACCAGCCGCCCGCCACTCGCCGCGCGCACAGTTCCGAGGGCCCCGGCGCCGGCCGCCGCCGCGCTGAGGCCGCCGAGCGGGACGAGGACCGCGCCGGGTGCGTGCAGCTCGGCGTGCTCCTCGGGCTCGCGCACGTCGAGCAGCAGCGCCTCACCGGCGGCGGCCAGGCGGTGCGCCCGGGCGGGGTCGATCTGTGCGGGCGCGGGCGGCCGGGGGGTCCGGGCCACGGTGTCCTCCTGGGGTTCGGGCGGGGCGGGGCGGGCTTTCCGGTGGCCCGGGCGGCTCGGCCGTCCTCGGGAAGATACCGGTGGGGGTATATCGTTGGTTTCGAGCATATACCCCCACCGGTATCAACTGGCCAGGCCTCCCGGCAGGGAACTGCCGGTAATAATACCCGTGGGGGTATCCGAGTCCGCGGGTCGGCGCCCGCGTCCGAGCAGGACGCCCGAGCGGGACGCCCGAGCCGGTGACCACACCCGCCACCCCTCCGGCGCGCCCCGTCGCGCGCCCGCCCAGCCGCAGAGAAGAGGACTCCCGTGTTCTTCGCCCAGTACTACCTCGACTGCCTCTCCCAGGCCTCGTACCTGATCGCGGACGAGACCACCGGCCGTGCCGTGGTGGTCGACCCGCGCCGGGACGTGGACGAGTACCTCGCCGAGGCCGCGGCCCGCGGCTTCACCGTCGAGGGCGTCATCAACACCCACTTCCACGCCGACTTCCTCTCCGGCCACCTCGAACTCGCCGCCCGCACCGGCGCCTGGATCGGCTACGGCCGCCGCGCCGAGACCGAGTACCCGATCCGCAAGCTCGCCGACGGCGAGCGGATCAGCCTGGGCGACGTCGTCCTGGAGGTCCTGGAGACGCCCGGCCACACCCCCGAGTCGATCAGCGTCCTGGTCCGGGAGAAGGCCGACGACACCGTCCCGTACGGCGTGCTCACCGGCGACGCGCTGTTCATCGGCGACGTCGGCCGCCCCGACCTGCTGGCCTCCGCCGGCGTCACGGCCGACCGGCTCGGCCGGATGCTGTACGACAGCGTCCAGCACAGGCTGATGGCGCTGCCCGACCAGGTCCGGCTCTTCCCCGCGCACGGCGCCGGCTCCGCCTGCGGCAAGAACCTGTCCACCGAGCGGCAGTCCACCATCGGGCAGCAGCGCGCCACCAACTACGCCTGCGCGCCGATGACCGAGGACGAGTTCGTGGCCATCGTCACCGCCGGACAGCCCACCGCCCCCGGCTACTTCGGCTACGACGCCGACCTCAACCGCCGCGACCGCGACCTGTTCGACGCCGCCGCCCTCGCCGTCCCGCTGGACGCCGACGCCTTCCTGGCCCGCCGCGCCGAGACCGGCACGGTGGTGGTCGACGCCCGCGACCCGCTCGACTTCGCCGCCGGGCACCTGGCCGGAGCCGTCAACGTCCCCGCCGACGGGCGCTTCGCCGAGCAGTCCGGCACCGTCCTCGACCCGGCCTGGCGGCTGCTGGTGATCGCCCCCGAGGGCCGCGAGCGGGAGACCGTCACCCGGCTCGCCCGGATCGGCTTCGACCGGGTCGCCGGGTACCTCGCCGACCCCGGGACCGCCTTCCGCGCCGTCCCCGAGCAGCTGCGCCGGGCCCCCCGCCGCACCGTCGCCGACCTGCGCGCCGAACTCGCCGGAGCCGAACCCCCGCTGGTCCTCGACGTGCGCGGCGAGGGCGAGCGCGCGGACGGCCACATCCCCGGCTCCGTCCACCTCCCGCTCGCCGAACTCCCGCACCGCCTCGCCGAGATACCGCAGGACCGCCCCGTCGTCGTGCACTGCGCAGGCGGCCACCGCTCCTCCATCGCGGCCAGCCTGCTGCGCCACCACGGCCACCCGCTGACCTCCGACCTGCTCGGCGGCTACGGCGCCTGGGCGGCCGCGGCCTGAACCCGCCGCGACGCCCGGGGAGTGGGGCCGGGAGCCGGAGGCGTCCGGCGGACGGGGGAATGCGCCGTCCGCCGGATGGGTTGATACGGGCGGGGGTATGCGCGAGGTGTCACGACACGTGGCGCGGTGCACCGGTACCGACCGGCACCCGGCACGGAACACGGGGGCGGGCGGCGACCAGCACCCGCCGAGGACGAGGAGGAGACCCGATGCAGGTGGGCGACGAGGCCGTCGGCGCGGTGCTGAACCGGCTGCGCCGGGCCCAGGGCCAATTGGCCGGGGTGATCGCGATGATCGAGGCCGGACGCGACTGCAAGGACGTGGTGACTCAACTCGCCGCGGTCTCCAGGGCGTTGGACCGGGCCGGGTTCAAGATCGTGGCCAGCGGCATGCGCCAGTGCCTGGCCGAATCCGAGGAGGGCGCCGCCCCGATGACCGAGGCCGAGTTGGAGAAGCTCTTCCTGGCCCTCGCCTGAGCCCGGACGGCCCGGGGCCGCGCAGGCCCGAACGCCCGCACGCACCGCGCTCCGGCGCGGTGCGTGCGGGTCCTGCCGCCGGTCCAACTTCTGCGGTCAACAACTCTCCGTCACCGGAATCCGCCGGTTCGCTCAGCAGTGATCTTCGATGTAGAGCATGCGCTGTCCCGGCTCGGCGCGGAACTCGTGGGCCAAGTAGCGGCCGGTCGACCAGGACCCGCCGGGGCCCTGGTACTCGTCCTTGATCCGGTTCCAGAGCATGGGCCGCTCGGCTTCGGCTGCGAGTCGAGGGCTGATGCCGCCCATGTCCCCCCACACGACCGGCGTCGCCGCGTCCTTGACCAGCCGACGAACGATGCGCAGGTCCAGGCGCTTGCGGTGGAGAACCCAGCGGGTCCCTTGCTCGTCGAGCAGTGTCACGGGGTCGTTCAGGCTGTCGGGGTTCGCAGGGAACGATTGCATGCTCCGAGTCTTTCAGAGCCCCGCCAAGGCCTTGCCTCTGGCAGAACCTTGGCGGACATGAGACCCCGTCAGGGACGGGCTCGGTGGTGGTCACGGCGCCGGAGCCGTGGGGCGGCGTGAGGCCGGGCAGGTCGTCGGCGGGGACCGCCTTGATCCACCGCGGGAGCCGATCGCCCTGAAGCTGAGTGATCATCTTCCCCGAGAGCCCAGGCGTTCGTGCGGGATCAGGCCAGGGTCAGGAACATCTTCTCGAGTTCCGCCTCGGTCATCGGGGCGGTGCCCTCCTCGGATTCGGCCAGGCACTGGCGCATGCCGCTGGCCAGGATCTTGAAGCCCGCCCGGTCCAACGCCCGTGAGACGGCGGCGAGTTGGGTGACCACGTCCTTGCAGTCGCGTCCGGCCTCGATCATCGCGATCACCCCGGACAGCTGGCCCTGGGCCCGGCGCAGCCGGTTCAGCACCGCGCCCACGGCCTCCTCGTCCACCTGCATCGAGCACCTCCTCGCCCTTTTCTGAACTCGCCCGATCATACGGGAGGCGCCCCCACCGGCCCGCCCGGCTACCGCCCGGCCTCCACCGGGACCGGCACCCGGACACCGGCCGCGCCCTCCGTCGGACGAACCGCCGGACGAACCGCCGGGCGGGCGGTGGAGCAGGCCGCGCAGCCGGAGCCCTCAGCACCGTCAGTGCCGTCAGCGCCGTCGGACGGGCCGCCGTCCGGGTGGCGCCGCCGGTCGACCACCCGCTGGGCCGCCGCCGCGAGCTCCCGGCGCCCCGGGAACAGCGCGGGCGGCAGCTGCGGCAGGAACTCGACCTCCGCCGTCAGCCCCCGCACCGACACCACCCGCCACAGCGAGGCCGCCAGCCCGTCCTCCCCGACGAACGCCGGTGCGGTGCTGGGCCGCCCGTCCGCGCCGCGGTAGCGCAGCGTCAGCGGCTGCACCGGCACGTCGGCCCGCACCGCCGCCTCGAACAGCGCCGGACGGAACCGCCCGCCGCCCCGCCCGCACCAGGTGCTGCCCTCCGGGAAGACCACCACCCGCTCGCCCCGGCGCAGCGCCGCGGCGATCTCCCCGACCGTGCCGGGCAGCGCCCGCAGCCGGTCCCGGTCGATGAAGATCGTGCCGCCCCAGGAGGTCAGCGGGCCGAGCACCGGCCAGCGGCCCACCTCGGTCTTGGCCAGCATCCGGCCCGGACGGACGGCCGCGATCAGCAGGACGTCCAGCCAGGAGATGTGGTTGGACACCAACAGCGCACCCCCCGTCGACCGGCCCGGCACCGCACCGGCGCCCACCCGCACCCGCACGCCCAGCGAGGCCAGCAGCAGCCGTGCCCACCGGCGCACCAGCCGCTCCGCCGGCAGCCAGGCCAGCGCGCGCACCAGCGGCGCCGCCAGCACCGGCGGCCAGCACGGCCAGGCAGCACGCCAGCCGCAGCACCCGCCGCGCGGTGCCCGCCCGGGGCCCGGTGACGCGCACGCAGCCACCGGGCGTGCACGGCGCGGTCGGCAGCCAGGCGCTCATGCCGCCGTCGCCGTTCCGGGCCCGGCCGCCGGGGCGGTCGCCTGCGCGGGGATCGCGGGGATCGCGGGAGCGCCGACGGGAACGCCGGTGGAAGCGCCGACGGGGGCGCCCGAGGTGCCGCCGATGATCGCGGAGATCGGCAGGTCCGCCGCGGCCGCCAGGAAGTGCCGCAGGTAGCGCGGATCGGTGCGCTCCAGCGACAGCAGCACGTACAGGTCCGCCACGTCGAAGTCCGGATCGTACGCGGGCTCGCCGCACACCCAGGCCCCCAGCCGCAGGTAGCCGCGCAGCAGCGCCGGGATCGGCGTGCGGCCCGCCCGCACCACGCCCTCCGCCGACCACGGGCGCAGCGGCGCGACCCGGTACTGCGGCGGGGCCAGGTGCTTGGCCGAGACCGCGTCCCACACCCCGGCGGCGGTCGTCCCGCCGTCGGACAGCGGCACCGAGCAGCAGCCGGCCAGCCAGGCGTTGCCGGTGGCGGTCATGTAGCGGGCGATGCCGCCCCACATCAGGTTGATCACCGCGCCGTTGCCGCGGTGCGCCGCGGCGATGCAGGACCGCCCGACCTCCACCATGCCGTCCCGCAGCCCGCCCAGCCGGGCCAGGTCGAACTCGGTGTCGGAGTACGTCCGGCCCGCGCGGCGCGCCTGCTCCGGGCGCAGCAGCCGGTACGTGCCGACCACCTCGCCGGAGGGCTGCTCGCGCACCAGCAGGTGGTCGCAGAACTCGTCGAACGGGTCGGCGTCCAGGCCGGGCAGCGGCGAGTCCAGCACCGCGCCCATCTCGTCCGCGAACACCTGGTGGCGCAGCCGCTGGGCGGCCTCCACGTCCTCCGGGGTCCGGGCGAACGCCAGCTGGTACGAGGGCTGTCGGGGCTCCGGCCGCCGGTTCGACGACAGCCGGGAGGACTGGGCGGGGACGGGTCCGGAACGGGCGGGGGCGGTGGTCATGGCGGGAATCTCCGGGATCTCGGGGCGCGATAGGGTGGCGACGGACAGCACGGGACGACACGCGACGACACGGGCGCTCGCACCCGGGCCGCCGGTCGGGCGGCGCCGGCCACGGGCGGCACCCGTATGTCTCCCCGACCCGCCTGGCCCTGAGGTGACCGGCCGAGGGAGACCAGATGTGCACCTGCTGAATGGCCGGTTCGGCCCCCGCGGGTAGTTCGGAACCGCTACCCGCCGCGGCCTGCGCACCGCGGCATCCGGACGCCCCGCGGACACCCGGCGGACGCCGACTCTTCCCCCGGGGGCCACGCCGCTCTGCCAGCGTTCCCGACATGCCGAACACGGGCGCGAACGCCTACCCGGGCCGGTACCGGTGGCTCGGACTCCTGGGCTCGCTCGCCCTCGCCGCCGGCGGACTCACCTCCGGCGCCCTGCCCGCCGCCGCCACCGGCCCCGCGCTGCGCGCCTCCGGCGGCGCCGGCACCGTCCTGGTCTTCGCCGGCCTGACCGTCCTCACCGCCGCCTGGCTGCTGCTGGGCACCTCCGGCCGCCGCGCCGAGGGCCGACACCCCTCCGCCACCCGCTGGTTGGCCGTCACCCTGGCCTGGTGGGCCGCCCCGCTGCTGCTCCTGCCCCCGCTGTTCAGCCGCGACGTCTACAGCTACCTCGCCCAAGGAGCCCTGCTGGCAAGCGGGTTCGACGTCTACACGGACGGCCCGGCCGCGCTCGGCGGCCCCGTCGCCCAGCAGGTGCCGCAGGTCTGGCAGCACACCCCCGCCCCGTACGGCCCCGGCTTCCTGCTGCTGGCCCGGGCCGCCGCGCCGCTCGCCGCCCACCCGTACGCCGGTGTCCTGCTGCTGCGGCTGAGCGCCGTCCTGGCCGTCGCCGCCCTCGCCGCGCTGCTGCCCGCCCTCGCCCGGCGCCTCGGCACCGACCCGGCCGCCGCGCTGCGGCTGGGCGCGCTCAACCCGCTGGTCCTGCTGCACCTGGTCGCCGGGGCCCACAACGACGCCGTCCCGCTCGCCCTGCTGCTCGCCGCCCTGCTCGCCGCCACCCGCCGCCGCCCCCTGCTCGCCGCCGTCCTGATCGCGCTCGCCACCCTGGTCAAGGCGCCCGCCGCGCTGGCCCTCCCCGCCGCCTGGTGGCTCGCCGCCGGATTCTCGGCGCAGCGGCTGGGTCAACTCGCCGACCGGGGAGGTTGGTTCGCTCCCGCGGGCCGGTCGGCGGTCGTCGGCGGCGATGCGGCGGATGGCTCGGGCGGGCGGGGGCGCGGGTTCCGGCTCGCCGTGGCGATGGCGGCGGCCGCCGCCGGGTTCTCGGCGCAGCGGCAGGGTCAACTCGCCTATCGGAGAGGTTGGTTCGCCTCCACGGGCCGGTTGGCGGCCGTCGGCGGCGGTGCGGCGGGCGGTGCGGCGGGTGATCCGGGCGGGCGGGGGCGTGGGCTCCGGTTCGCCGTGGCGATGGCGGCGGCCGCCGCCGGGTTCTCGGCGCAGCGGCTGGGTCAACTCGCCGACCGGAGAGGGTGGTTCGCTCCCGCGGGCCGGTCGGCGGTCGTCGGCGGTGGTGCGGCGGGTGGCCCGGGCGGGCGGGGGCGCGGGTTCCGGCTCGCCGTGGCGATGGCGGCGGCCGTCGCCGCGACCACGGCTGCGGTCACCGCCGTGGCGGGCACCGGCTACGGCTGGGTCGCCGCGCTCACCACCCCGGCCACCGACCGCAGTTGGTCGCCGACCAGCGGCCTCGGCCGGTTGTTCGCCGGACTGACCGGCACCGCGCCGCAGGACGCGGTCGCCGGGGCCCGGCTGCTGGGGCTGGCGGCCGCGGCGGGAGTGCTCGGCCTGCTGGCGGCCCGGGTCGTCCGCCGGGGGAGCGAACCGCTGGCGGCCCTGGCCCTCGGGTTCGGCGCGCTGGTCGTCCTCGGGCCCGCCTTCCGCCCCTGGTACGCGCTGTGGTGCGCCGTCCCGGCGGCCTTCGCCGTACCCGCCGAGACCGCCCGGAGGGCGATCGAACTCGCCTGCGCGGCACTCGCGTTCACCGTCATGCCGGACGGATTCGAGCCGGACGCCGCCGAGTTGGTGCTCGCCGCGGGCGGCCTCGCCGCCGGGGCGGTCGCCGTGTTCCTGACGGAGCGTCAGATCACCTTCCAGGAAAGGCAGCCCGCGTGCTGACCCGCGGCACCACCACCGCCAGGATCGCGGTCCTCGCCGGGTGCGTCCTCGTCACCGCCCTGGTCCTGGCGGTCATCCCGGGCCACCGGGGCTGGTTCGACATCGGCGTGTACTACGGCACCGTCCGCCACTGGGCCGCCACCGGACAGCTCTACGACTACGTCCGGCCCGGCACCGCCTACGGGTTCACCTACCCGCCGTTCGCCGCCGTCTGCATGCTGCCGATGCGGCTGTTCGGGTGGCACCCGGCCATCGCGGTCGGCGTCGTCCTGTCCGCCGCGGCCACCGCGCTGCTGCTGTACTGGACCGTCGACCCGATCGCCCGCCGCCGGGGCTGGTGCCGCTGGTACGCGTTCGGCCTCGCGGCCTGCCTGTTCGGCCTGAGCAACCCCGTCCGCGACACCTTCAGCTTCGGCCAGGTCAACCTGCTGCTGGTCGCGCTGGTCTTCGCCGACCGGCAGTTGACGGGCAGCCGGTTCGCACACGGCAGGTGGCGGCTGCTCGCCGGGGTGGGGACGGGGCTGGCGGCCGCGATCAAGCTCACCCCGGCGCTGTTCATCGTCCACCTGCTGCTCACCCGCCGCTGGCGGGCCGCGGCGACCGCCACCGCCACCGCGCTGGCCGCCACCGGCGCGGGCTTCCTGATCGGCCCCGGGGTCTCCCGGCAGTTCTGGACCGTCACCCTGTGGGACACCGACCGGGTCGGCGGCTTCGCCAACATGTCCAACCAGTCCCTGCAGGGGCTGATCGCCCGGCTCGGCCCCCAACTCCCGGGCCGCGCCCTGTGGGTGGCCGCCTCACTGGCCGTGCTGGCGGTCTGGGCGCACCGCCTGCGCCGCGCCGACGCCTCCGGCGACAGCCTCGCCGCGTACAGCCTCACCGGGATCGCCTGCTGCCTGGTCAGCCCGATCACCTGGGTGCACCACCTGGTCTGGATGCTGCCCGCCCTGGTCGTCCTCGCCGACGCCGCCCTGGACCGCACCCGTCGGCGCCGCGGCCGGCTCGCCCTGTGCTGGCTGCTCCAACTCGTCGTCTCCAGCGGCATGGTGTGGCTCTGGCGCCCCGACGGCCGCGACCTCGGTACCCTCCTCGGCGGCAGCGCCTACGCCCTGCTCACCCTCGGCCTGCTGTTCGCCACCCCGATCCGGCCGCGCCCCGACGGGCCCGGGCCGGACGGACCCGACCGGCCGGAGCACCCCGCCGCCGCCCGCCTCCCGCGCCCCGCCGGCCGCCGCCCCGCCCCCGTCGGCTGAGGCCCCGCGCCGCGCCGGGCGACGGTGCGCCCGCAGCGGGGTCAGGCGGTGGGGGCGGTGCGCCGGGGGGCTCGTGCGGCCAGGTGGGCGAGGAGGATGTCCAGGGTCTCGGGGAAGGCGGAGGCGGCGAGGTCCGGCAGGTGGTCGCGGACGGCGTGCAGGTGCGGGTACTCCTCGGGGGGCAGGGTGTCGGCCGCCCGCCAGAGCTCGGCCTGCTGGGTGCGCTGCCGTTCGGAGAGGCTGAGGACGTCGGCGTCGAGGGTGGCGTGGGCGAGGACGGTGTCGATGAAGGTGCGGTAGTGGCCGACCGCCTCGGCGGGGGTGAAGCCCGCCCGCAGCAGGAGCCCGATGCCGGTGTCGACGGCGCGGCGCTCGGCGGGGCCCGCGGTCATCCGGGAGGCGCGCACGGCGGCCAGTCGGGGGTGGCGCAGGACCGAGCTGTGGACGCGGACGGCGAAGTCGCGCAGGGCGGTCCGCCAGTCGGGGTCGGGGACGAAGCCGTCCAGGGAGTCGCCGATGAGCCGGTCGGCGGCGGCGAGCAGCAGGGCGTCGGTGTCGGCGAAGTAGCGGTAGACGGTGGAGGGGTCGCAGCCGAGGGCGGTGCCGAGCCGCCGCACGGTGAGGGCGTTGCCGCTGGGGGCCTCGATCAGTTCGAGCGCCGCGGTGACGATCGCCTCCTCGGTGAGCACGGTGCCGTTCTTGGTCGGGCGCCGGCGGCGGCGTTCGGCGGGGATGCGGGCGGGTTCCGGCACGTCGGGCTCCTGGGGACGGGGGACGGGGACGGCGGGCGGGGTGCCGCGGGGCACCCTTACGACAACTTATTGACGTAACTATGGCAGGGTTGTTTCATCGGGTCACCCCCCTCCGCCCGCTCCGTGCCGCTCAGGCGCGGGCGGAGTGTCCCCCCCGCGAACCGAGGAGCCCGACATGGCCGCCGGCACCCCCGTCAGACCCCCCGCACCGGAGATGCGCCGCACCCTCGGCGTGCGCGACGGCGTCGCCATCGCCGCCTCCAGCACGGCCGCCACCACCAGCATCGGCATCGGCATGGGCGCGCTCGCGGTGTACGCGGGCCGCCAGACCCCGGCGCTGCTGCTCGTCGCGTTCCTGCCGATCCTCGGCATCGCGCTCTCCTACGCCCGGCTCAACCGCACCGAGCCGAACTGCGGCAACGGCTACACCTGGGTCGGCCGGTCCGTCGGCGCCTGGCCCGGCTTCCTGACCGGCTGGGTGGTGCTCGTCGCCAACGTCGTCTTCATGGCCTACACCAGCGCGATCACCGGCTCGGTGGTCCTGCAGTTCGTCAACAAGGCCGGCCTGCACCGCCTGCCGGGCATCGACCTGGACCCGGGCTCCACCGGCATCAGCACCGTCGTCGGCCTGGTCGCCCTGGTCGCCGTCACCGTCACCGCCGTGACCGGCGTGCGCTCCGCGACCCGCCTGCAGTGGGTCCTGCTCGCCTTCGAGTACACCGTCCTGCTGGTGTTCTGCGCCTGGGCGCTGGTCTCCGGGCACGAGTCCTTCTCCTGGAACTGGCTCAACCCGTTCGCCATCGGCTCCTTCCAGTCCCTCGCCCAGGGCCTGGTGCTGGCCGTGTTCGTCTTCTGGGGCTGGGACGCCGCGTTCACCGTCAACGAGGAGACCAAGAACGCCTCCGACGCCTCCCGCGGCGGCCTGATCGCCCTGCTGGCGATGCTCGGACTGCTGGTGTTCGCCGCGATCTCCTTCCAGCGCCTCATGGGCAACGACGAACTCGTCGCCCAGGGCCCGCAGGCCCTCACCTACCTCGGCGCGAAGCTCGCCCCCGAGCCGTGGGCCTCGCTCCCGCTGGCCGCGCTGATGTGCTCGGCGTTCGCCTCGCTCCAGTCCAGCGTCATCCCGACCGCGCGCGGCGCGCTCGCGATGGGCCGGGACCAGACGCTCGGCCGGCTGTGGACCAGGGTGCACCCCCGCTACGGCTCCCCGGCCGTCGGCACCCTGCTGATCATGGCGATGTCCGCCGCCGTGGCCGTCCTCGCCGTCGGCATCCCGAAGATCAACCTGATGATCCTCACCGCCGTGAACTCCATCGGCCTGATCGTCGCGCTCTACTACGGCCTGACCGCGCTGGCCTGCGCCGTCCGCTTCCGCGCCGACCTGCGGGAGGGCCCCTCCGCGGCGCTGCGCGGCGTCATCGTGCCCGGCCTCAGCGCCCTGGTGCTGTTCGGCCTCGGCGGCTACCTCGCCTACCAGTACGCCACCATGAGCGACCACTTCGAGGCCACCCCCGACAACGGCTGGTTCATGCTGCTGATCCCGGCCCTGATCGTCGGCTCCGGCCTGGTCGTCGCCGCCGTCGCCAAGTGGCACCGCCGCTCCCCGTACTTCACCACCGGCCGGGGCACCGACGCCGACGCCATCGCCCTGCCGATGGACACCACCGGCTGACACCCGGCCCGTCCCCGCCGCCCCCGCCGCCCCCGCCGTCCCCGCCGTCCCCGCCGTCCGCACTCCGCACCCGCCTGGAGCACCGCATGCACGCCGCCGCCACCGCCGCCGACCTCGTGTTCACCGGAGGGCCGGTCCACACCGTCGACCCGGTCCGCCCGTACGCCACCTCGGTGGCGGTGAGCGGCGGCCGCATCACGGCGGTCGGCCACGACGAGGTGCGCGAGCTGATCGGACCGGCCACCGAGGTCGTCGACCTGCACGGCCGACTGCTGGTCCCGGGCTTCCAGGACGCCCACGTGCACCCCGTCGGCGCGGGCGTGGAGATGGGCCAGTGCGACCTGTCCGGCGCCACCGGCGCCGACGAGTACGCCGCCCTGATCCGCGCCTACGCCGACGCCCACCCCGAGCGGCCCTGGATCACCGGCGGCGGCTGGTCCATGGAGTCCTTCCCGGGCGGCACCCCCGACCGGCACCTGCTCGACACCCTCGTCCCCGACCGCCCCGTCTACCTGGTCAACCGCGACCACCACGGCGCCTGGGCCAACACCCGCGCCCTCGAACTCGCCGGACTCGACCGCCGCACCCCCGACCCCGCCGACGGCCGGATCGAGCGCGAGGCCGACGGCACCCCCGGCGGCACGCTCCAGGAAGGCGCCATGCACCTGGTCGCCGACCACGTCCCCCCGGTCACCGCCGACGAGCAGCTCGCCGCGCTGCTGCGCGCCCAGGCCGTCCTGCACGGGTACGGCATCACCGCCTGGCAGGACGCCCTGCTCGGCGAGCACGCCTCCACCGCCGACGCCGCCCCCGTCTACCGGCGCGCCGCCACCGAGGGACTGCTCACCGCCCGGGTGCGCGGCGCGTTGTGGTGGGAGCGGGACAAGGGCCTCGGGCAGATACCCGAACTCCTGCGCAAGCGCGAGGAGTTCACCGTCGGCCGACTGAACACCCACACCGTCAAGATCATGCAGGACGGCATCGCCGAGAACGGCACCGCCGCGATGCTCGCCCCCTACCTGGACGCCTGCGGCTGCGCCACCGGCAACTCCGGCCTGTCCTTCATCGAGCCCCGCGAACTCGCCGGGATCGTCACGGCCCTGGACGCCGAGGGCTTCCAGGTGCACTTCCACGCCCTGGGCGACCGCGCCGTCCGCGAGGCCCTCGACGCCGTCGCCGCCGCGCTGCGGGCCAACGGCCGCCGCGACAACCGCCACCACCTCGCGCACCTCCAGGTCGTCGACCCCGCCGACGTCCCGCGCTTCCGCGCGCTCGGCGCCACCGCCAACGTCCAGGCCCTGTGGGCCGCCCACGAACCCCAGATGGACGAGCTCACCATCCCCTTCCTCGGCGGTGACCGCGCCGCCCGCCAGTACCCGTTCGCCGACCTGGTGCGCGCCGGGGCCACCCTCGCGGCGGGCAGCGACTGGCCGGTCTCCAGCCCCGACCCGATCGCCGCCCTGCACACCGCCGTCAACCGCCACCAGCCCGGCTCCGACCGCCCGGTCTTCCTCCCCGAGCAGCGCGTCACCCTGGCCGCGGCCCTCGCCGCCTACACGGCCGGCAGCGCCCACGTGAACCACCTGGACGACACCGGCACGATCGCCCCCGGCAAGCTCGCCGACCTCGCCGTGCTCGACCGCGACCCCTTCGCCCGGCCCGTCGAGGAGATCGCCGACACCCGGGTGCTGCAGACCTTCGTCGGCGGGCACCGCGTCCACCACGCCCCCGACGCCTGACCACCGAGGGGCCCGCCGGGCCCGCCACCGTCCACGTCCCCGCCACCGTCCACGTCCCCGGCCGCGGGGAGCCGTTGCGCCGCACCGCGCGCAGACCCCACCGCGCACACCCCGGCGTGACGCCCCGCGCGCCCGTCAGCGGTCCGGCCGGGCGGCCAGGTAGGCGAGCCAGTCGCCGTGGTGGGTGATGTCGGTGCCGGCGGCCGCGGCGTGCGGGTCGCACTGGAAGCCCAGCACCCCGGAGCCGTCGTCGAGCCGGATCCGGCCGAGCGACATCGGCGCGGGCAGCTCGGCCAGGAAGCGGCCCAGCGCCGCCGGGGAGAGGGTCCACCGCTCGCCGGTGACCGCGCCGCCCCCCTCCGGGCCGACGTGGACCAGGCCGGGCTTGGCGGGTTCGGTGGGCAGCGCGACCAGCCGGTAGGCGGCGGCGGTGCGCACGGGCCCCGCGTACCGCGCCCCGGGGCCGGTGAGCTGGTGGCAGAGCGGCTGGCCGCGCCGGTGGGCGCCGAAGACGGCCAGGTCGATCCCGTTGCCGGGCAGCGGGCCGGGGGGCTCCTCGCCGGTGAGGCGGGCGGAGACGTCGAGGCCCACCTGGTCGTCGAAGGCGCGGGTGACGACGCTGACGCCGAAGGAGCCGCCGTCCGCCGCACCGGCCGGGACGGCGACCGCGGCCAGGTCGAGCAGGTTGACGAAGTTGGTGTAGGTGCCGAGCCGCCGGTTCACACCGACCGGGTCGGCCCGGACGTCGGCGAGGGCGGGGTGCCCGGTGGTGGTCGGCAGCAGGAGGGCGTCGAAGCCGGACAGCAGGCGGGCCGCGGCCGCCCGGTGGCGGTCGAGGCGTTCCTGGTCGGCGGCGAGGGCGTGCGCGGGCAGGTCGGCCGAGGCGAGGACGATGGCGGAGACGGTGGGGTCGGCGCCCGCCGGGGCCCCGGCGAGGAACGCGCCGACGGCCGCGTACCGTTCGGCGACCAGGGCGCCGTCGTACAGCAGCCGGGCGGCCTCCAGGAGCGGCGAGACGTCCACGGCGGCGGTCTCCGCGCCGGACGCCCGCAGCCGGTCGGCGGCCGCCCCGAACGCGGCCCGCGCCTGCGCGGACAGCGGCGCGAGGTCCTCCTCCCGGGGCAGCGCGACCCGCGGCCGCTCGGGTGCCGCCAGCCGCACGGCGTCGGGCCAGGCGCGGCTGCGCGGGTCGGCCCCGTCGGGGCCGGTCATCACGGCCAGCGGCGGCACGGCCGCGGCGAGGGTGCGGGCGAAGACGGTGACCGCGTCGTAGGGGCGGGCGGCGGGGACGACCCCGGTGGTCGGCACCAGGCCGAGGGTCGGCTTGACGCCGACGACGCCGTTCAGCGCGGCGGGCACCCGGCCCGAGCCGGCGGTGTCGGTGCCCAGCGCGAAGTCCGCGATGCCCAGCGCCACGGCGACCGCGGAGCCGGAGCTGGAGCCGCCGGAGATCCGCTCCGGGTGGTGGGCCGCGCGCACCTCCCCGTACGGGCTGCGGGTGCCGACCAGCCCGGTGGCGAACTGGTCCATGTTGGTCTTGCCGAGGACGATCGCGCCCGCGGCGGCCAGTCGGCGCACGGCCGTGGCGGACGCCTCGGGGCGGTAGGCGTAGGCGGGGCAGGCGGCGGTGGTGGGCAGGCCCGCGACGTCGATGTTGTCCTTGACGGCGTACACCAGCCCGGCCAGCGGCAGCCGTTCCCCGGCGGCCGTCCGGGCGTCGAGGGCGCGGGCCTCGGCCTCCACCTCCGCGCGGGGCCGCAGGGTGATCCAGATCTCCGGCCGGTCGGCCTCCTCGATGCGCCAGTAGGCGGCGGCGACCCGCTCCGCGGCGGTGGCCGGGGCGGTGGTGGTGGCGGTGGCGGTGGGGTTCACGCTGCTTCCTCCCGGAGGACGACGGTCAACGGGGTCCCGGCGTCGATCTGCTGGCCGGGGGCGACCAGGACGTCGGTGACGACGCCGTCGGCCGGGGCCCGGACGACGACCTCCATCTTCATGGCTTCCAGGACGACCAGGGGCTGCCCCGCCGACACCCGGGTGCCGGGCCCGGCGGCCACCTTCCACACGCTGGAGCTGAGCGGCGCCTCCACCAGCCCCGCGCCGGGCGGCAGCGCGCGGGGTGCCGCCACCGGTACGGGGGCCGGTTCGGCGCGGTCGGCGAGTTCGCCCGCGGCCTCCCAGGCCCGCCGCTCGGCGGCGAACGCGGCGGACTGGCGGCTGCGGAAGGCGGCGATCGATTCGGCGTGGTCGGCCAGGAAGCGCTCGTGCTCGGCCAGCGAGAACGTGCCGGGGCGGATGTCGAGCGCCCGGCGGCCGGACGCCAGGTCCGCGCGGACGTCGAGGAGTTCGGCCGGGGAGACGGGGTGCCAGACGATCCGGTCGAAGAAGCGCAGCAGCCAGGGGAGGCCGTCCGCGAAGGAGCGGCCGGGGCGCAGGCCGCCCCAGATCGGGACGGTGCGGCCGATCAGCTGGTAGCCGCCGGGGCTCTCCATGCCGTAGACGCACAGGTAGGAGCCGCCGATGCCGACGCCGCCCTCCGCGGTCCAGGTCCGGGCCGGGTTGTACTTGGTGGTGACGAGGCGGTGGCGGGGGTCGAGCGGGGTGGCGGCGGGCGCGCCGAGGTAGACGTCGCCGAGGCCCAGGACGAGGTACCGGGCGTCGAAGACCGTCCGGCGGACGTCGTCCACCGAGTCGAGGCCGTTGATCCGCCGGATGAACTCGATGTTGGAGGGGTTCCACGGGGCGTCGTCGCGCACCGACGCGCGGTAGCGGGATATCGCCTCGTCCACGGTCGGGTCGTCCCAGGACAGCGGGAGGTGGACCTCCCGGCTGGGCACGGTGAGTTCGCGGGCGGCGGGCAGCTGCTCCTCGGCCTCCTGCAGCAGGCCGAGCAGGGTGCGCAGCGGCAGCACGTCGGGGTCGGTGTGCAGGTGCAGCGAGCGGACGCCGGGGGTGACGTCGACCAGGCCGGCCGGGCGGTGGGCGGCGAGGTGCCCGGCCAGGGCGTGCACCCGCATCCGCAGGCCCAGGTCGAGAGCCATCGGCCCGTACTCGACCAGCAGGTTGTCGTCGGCGCCGCGCCGGTAGACGACCTCGGGCGCGGAGCCGGTCGCGGGGCGGCGGGCGAGGACGCCGTCGTCGCGGTCCGGGCCGCCGCCGGGCAGCGGCAACAGGCCCGGGGCGCGGCGCAGTTCGTCCGCCCGGGCCTCGGTGACGGGCACGAAGCGGACGGTGTCGCCGGGGCGCAGCTGGCCGGTCTTCCAGCGCTCGCCGGACACGACGGTGAACGGGCAGGCGAAGCCGCCGAGGCTGGGGCCGTCGGGGCCGAGGATCGCGGGGGTGTCGCCGGTGAGGTTGACGGCGCCGACCGAGTACGCGGTGTCGTGGACGTTGGAGGGGTGGAGCCCCGCCTCGCCGCCGTCCGGCCGGGCCCATTCGGGGCGGGGGCCGACCAGCCGCACGCCGGTGCGCGCGGACTGGGCGGAGACCTTCCACTCGGCGCCGTACACCGTCCGCAGGCCGTCCCGGGTCAGGAAGTCCGGCGCGGGGTGCGGGCCCTCGGACACCGCGATCCGCCAGTGGGAGGTGAGGGACGGGCGCCGGAGCGGCGGGACGGCGGCGGGTTCCGGCGCCCCGGGGGCGGGGTCGGCCGGCCGCAGCACGTCGCCGGTGCGCAGGGCGCGTCCGGCGTGGCCGCCGAAGCCGCCCTGGGGGAAGGTGGCGGTGCTGCCGAGGTGGGCGGGCAGGTCGAGCCCGCCGCGCAGCAGGACGTAGGTGCGCATGCCGGGCCCCTCGGGGGCGCCGACCTCCAGCAGGGCGCCGGCGGGCAGGGCGAGGGGCTCCCACTGGGCGGCGGGGGCGCCGTCGACCGTGACCCGGGCCGGGGCGCCGGTGACGCAGACGACGGCCGGCCGGGAGAAGCGCAGCGCCGGGCCCTCCAGGGTGCACTCCAGGCCGGGGGCGCCCTCCGGGTTGCCGACGGCGGTGTTGCCGAGCCGGAAGGAGAGGTCGTCCATCGGGCCGCCGGGCGGGACGCCGACCTCCCAGAGGCCGGTGCGGCCGGGCCAGTCCTGCACGGTGGTGAGGGTGCCGCCGCGGACGACGTCGATCCGCGGGCGCGGGTCGACGACCCCGGCGAGGGTGGCGGTGGTGTGGCAGGCGGCCAGCACCTCGGGGGTGCGGCAGGCGGCGCGCAGCAGGCCGAGGTTGGTCTCCACGCCGTCGATCCGGGCGGCGTCCAGGGCCGCGGCCAGCCGGGCGAACGCCTCGTCGCGGTCGCGGCCGGTGGCGATCACCTTGGCGAGCATCGGGTCGTAGGCGGGGGAGACCTCCTGGCCGGTCTCCACCCAGCCGTCGACCCGCACCCCGCCGTCGGGGTCGGCGGGGAGCTCGACCCGGGTGAGCAGGCCGGAGCTGGGCCGGTGGTCCTGGCCCGGGTCCTCGGCGTAGAGCCGGGCCTCGACGGCGTGCCCCCGCGCGGGAGGGCCGTCGGGGCCGACGCCGTCCAGGAGGTCCCGTTCGCCGCGGGCCAGCCGCAGCATCCAGCCGACCAGGTCGACGCCGGTGACCTGCTCGGTGACCGGGTGCTCCACCTGGAGGCGGGTGTTGACCTCCAGGAAGGCGGCCTCCTCGCGGTCGGCGTCGTAGACGAACTCCACCGTTCCGGCGGACCGGTAGCCGACGGAGGCGCACAACTCGCGGGCGCTGCGGTGCAGTTCCTCGCGCAGCGCGGCCGGGAGGCCGGGGGCCGGGGCCTCCTCCAGGACCTTCTGGTGGCGGCGCTGCAGGGAGCAGTCCCGGTCGCCGAGGCTGACGACCCGTCCGGTGCCGTCGCCGAAGACCTGCACCTCGACGTGCCGGGCCCGGGCGACGTACCGCTCCAGGAAGACCCCGCCGTCCCCGAAGTTGCCCCGGGCGAGCCGGGTGACCCGGGCGTGGGCCGCCCGCAGTTCGTCCGGTCCGCCGCAGGCCTGCATGCCGATGCCTCCTCCGCCGCCGGTGGCCTTGAGCATCACCGGGTAGCCGATCTCCGCGGCCGCGCGCAGGGCCTCCTCCGGGTCGGCCAGCAGCCCGGTGCCGGCCAGCAGCGGGACCCCGGCGGCCTCGGCCGCCGCGCGGGCGGTGTGCTTGGCGCCGAAGACCTCCAGCTGGCGGGGCGTGGGGCCGACGAAGACCAGGCCGGCGGCCTCCGCGGCGGCGGCGAACGCCGCGTTCTCGGACAGGAAGCCGTACCCGGGGTGGACCGCCCCGGCGCCCGTCGCCCGGGCGGCGGCCAGGACCAGGTCGGCCCGCAGGTAGCTCTCGGCGGCCGGGGCCGGGCCCAGCCGGACGGCCTCGTCGGCCATCCGCACGTGCGGTGCGGTGCGGTCGGCGTCGGAGTACACGGCGACGGTCCGCAGGCCGAGCGCGGCCGCGGAGCGGATGATGCGGCAGGCGATCTCGCCGCGGTTGGCGACGAGCAGGGTGTCGAACACGACGGCGGCTCCTCGGGAGCGGGCCGCACGGGGAGGGCCGGGTGACTGGTCCTCCCCGTGCCGGCGGTGGGGGGAGTGGTCACACGGCGGCGGACTGGGCGGACTGGGCGGGCTGGGCGGGCTGGGCGGGCGGCACGTGGGCGCCGGTCCGGTCGGTGCTCAGGCACAGCGAGCAGACGGCGGCCCCGTGGGCGGCGCAGGCGACCAGGTCGGGGCGCTCGTAGGAGCGGTGGCAGACGTGGCAGTCCAGGGTGACCGCGCTCGGGTTGCCCTCGGCGTCCAGCATCGGCAGATCGAGGCCGTCGTCGGTCCGGCGCAGGTAGTACCGGCCCCCGGTGGCGAGGGCCGTCAGCGGGGTGAGGACGAACGCGATCACGGCGGCGGCGACGGGGGAGTACGGCTGGAGGGTGTCGCCGAGGGCGTGGAAGTACATGGCGATCGACAGGCCGGAGGCGGCGGTGAAGGCGACGACGCCGACCGGGTTGACGGCGTACAGCATGCCGCGGCGGAACTCGGGGCGGAGCGGGGAGATCCGCAGCAGGTGCTTGTTGACGCCGATGTCGGTGGCGACGGTGACCACCCAGGCGATCGCGCAGTTGGAGTAGAAGCCCAGGACGCTGTTGAGGAAGCTGAACATGTCGGCCTCCATCAGGACCAGCGCGATGCCCAGGTTGACCAGCACGAAGACCATCCGCCCGGGGTAGCGCCGGGTGACCCGGGTGAAGGAGTTCGTCCAGGCCAGCGAGCCGGAGTAGGCGTTCGTCACGTTGATCTTGATCTGGCTGACGACCACGAGCGCCACGGCCAGCGGGACGACCAGCCAGGACGGCAGCATCGCGTCGAAGGCGCCCTTGAACTGCCGGATCGGTTCGGGCGCCAGGCCCGGCCCGGCCGCGGCGAGGATGTGCACGGCGAGGAACACGCCGATCGCCTGCTTCAGCGCGCCGATCACCACCCAGCCCGGGCCGGCCATGACCACCGCGGTCCACCAGCCGCGCCGGTTCGCCGCCGTCCGGGGCGGCATGAAGCGCAGGTAGTCGATCTGCTCGCCGATCTGCGCGATCAGCGACAGGCAGACGCCCGCGCCCAGCAGCACGGACGCGGTGTTGACGCCCCCCTCGCCGTCGGTGCCCGGGTAGGACAGGAAGCGGTCCACGCTGCCGGGGTCGGTCCAGATCAGGTACACCAGCGGGGAGACCATCAGGACCAGCCAGACGGGGGTGGTCCACACCTGGAGCCTGCTCAGCGCCTTCATGCCGTACACGACCAGCGGGATCACCATCAGCGTGGAGACCAGGTAGCCCAGCCAGAGCGGCAGGCCGAGCCCCAGTTTCAGCCCCTGCGCCATGATCGAGCCCTCTAGGGCGAAGAAGACGAAGGTGAAGCTGGCGAAGATGACGCCGGTCAGCACCGAGCCGTAGTAGCCGAAGCCGGAGCCGCGGGTGATCAGGTCCAGGTCGATGTTGTAGCGGGCGCTGTAGTACGCCAGCGGGTAGCCGGTCACGAAGATGACCGCGGCGGCCACCGCGATCGCCACCAGCGCGTTGCCGGTGCCGTGGGCCAGGCCGATGCCGGCGCCGATCGAGAAGTCGGCCATGTAGGCGATGCCGCCGAGGGCCGTGGTGGCCACCACCATCGGGGTCCAGCGGCGGTAACTGCGGGGCGCGAAGCGGAGGGTGTAGTCCTCCAGCGTCTCCGCGGCCGCCTGGTCGGTGGCGGCGGCCGGTGCCGCGGCCTGCGGGGGGCCGGGTTCGGCGGTGCTCACCAGGCGTGGCTCGACGTTCATGCGGTGCCTCCTTGCCGTGCGGAAGGGGGGACGGGCGCGCGTGTGAGGGCGTGCGGGCGCGCCGTACGAGAGGGGGCCGAGCAGGGGCGGGACGGGTGGCGGGGGGTCAGACGCGGTCCCCGTGCAGGGCCATCTGGGTGAGGGCGCGCCGGGCGCGCTCCAGGACGACGTCCATGGAGGCGCCGACGTGGTCGTGCAGGGCGCGGTACGCCTCGTCCAGGCGGCCGTCCCGGACCAGCTCCATGATCGCGATGTGCTCGGTGATCGTGGAGTCCACCCGGTCCCGGGTCAGGAAGTCGTACATCCGGACCCGGCGGATCCGCCGGTTGACCGCGACCAGCGCCTCGGTGAGCGCCGGATTGCCCGAGGCCCGGGACAGGGCGACGTGGAACTCCTCGTCGAGGACGACGAACCGCGGGTCCGGCTCGGGGGGCGCCTCCCGGATCGCGTACCAGCGCAGCAGCTCCGCCTCGACGACCGCCGGGTCGTGCCGGACCGACGGGTCCTCCAGGGCCCGCGCCACGCCGCGCAGTTCGAGCGTGACACGCAGCTCGTACAGGTCCCGCAGCTGCGGGAGGTTCGGGACGACCGGGTAGTAGCCGCCGTCGCCGCGCTCGATCATGCCGTCGGACCGCAGCCTCGTCAGCGCCTCCCGTACCGGCGTCCGGGAGACCCCGAACCGCTCCGCGAGCCGCTCCTCGGTCATCCGCTCGCGCGGCCCGATCCGACCGGACATCAACTCCTCGCGCAGGGCGGCGTGGACCCGTTCGCGGTGCGGGAGGTGCGGTGTGTCCGGGGGTGTATACAGCCCTGTGTCCATGGCGGGAGACGCTAGGCAGCGGCCGTTTCCCCCGGACGCCTCCCAGGTGAAGGAGGTGTTTCGGAACCCTCCCGGCCCGCACCGCCCGCCGGGGCACCGCGCCCTCCCGGCTCACCGCGGCCACGAGCGCGGAGCCGACCACTTCGCCGCGGCTCTCCCCTGCGCCCGACGGCCACCCGGACGAGGCGCCCGTTAAGCGGTGGACCCGCCGGACGCCGCTTTGCCACAGTGGGCCGCATGACCACGCCCGCACCGTCCGGCCCGCCGTCCGAGCCGCCCGAGCCGCCCTTCGTCCCGGGGCTCGACCTCTCCCGGGCGCTGTACGAGGAGGCGGTCCGGCCGCTGCTGGCGAGCGCCCACCCGGGGCTGCGGTACGCGGCCGCGCGGATCGGCGCCGGGTCGGAGGTGCTCGGCTTCGACACCGCCCGCTCCACCGACCACGACTGGGGGCCGCGCCTCCAGCTCTTCCTCGCCCCCGCCGACACCCGGCGGCACGGCCGGGCGGTCCGCGAACTGCTCGCCGCCCGCCTGCCCGGCGAGATCCGCGGCTGGTCCACCCACTACCGCGGCACCGGCAACCCGGACGACCCGGTCAGCCACCTGGAACCGGCGCCCGCCGACGGCCCGGTCGACCACCGGGTCACCGTCCACGACCTGCCCGGCTGGCTCGCCGAACGCCTCGGCCCGCCCGCCGCCGCCTGGGCCGACGCCGCGCCCGGCCCCCTCGACTGGCTGGCCCTGCCGCAGCAGCGGCTCGCCGAGTTCACCGGCGGCGCGGTCTTCCACGACGGCCCCGGCACCCTCACCGCCGCCCGCGAACGCCTGCACTGGTACCCCGAGCAGGTGTGGCGCCACCTGCTGGCCTGCCAGTGGCAGCGGATCGCCCAGGAGGAGGCCTTCGTCGGCCGCTGCGCCGAAGCCGGCGACGACCTCGGCGCGGCCCTGGTCACCGCCCGCCTGGTGCGCGACCTGATGCGGCTGGCCTTCCTGACCGCCCGCCGCTACGCCCCCTACGGCAAGTGGTTCGGCAGCGCCTTCGCCCGCCTGGACACCGACCCCGCGCTGGCCCCCGCGCTGCGCGCCGCGCTGGCCGCCCCCGACCCGCGGGCCCGCGAACGGCACCTGTGCGAGGCGTACGAGGCCGCGGCCCGGGCCCACAACGCGCTCGGCCTGACCGGGCCGCTCGACCCGGCCCGCCGCCGCTACCACGGCCGCCCGTACCTGGTGCTGCACGCCGACCGCTTCGCCCGGGCCCTGCAACGGACGGTCACCGCACCGGAGTTGCGGGACCGCCCGCTGACCGGTGCGGTCGACCAGTGGGCCGACAGCACCGACCTGCTGGACCACCCGGGAGCCCTCCGCGCCGCCGTCGACGCGCTCGGCGCGGAGAGCCCGCAGGGCTGACCGACCACGTCGACCACGCCGACCACGCCGCGCCGACCGCTCACCCGTCCGGCCCAGCGACGCGCCGCAGGCGGCGCAGCGGGCGGGCGCCGGACGGGGGTGCTGGCTAGCGTCCGGCGCAGAGGACGTCAGATCGAGTGGCTCGTCGAGCGCTAGGAGAGTGCGCGTGGCCGGGACAGCGCCGCCCCCGCAGGGCAGACCGACCGGGAGCAGTCAGGCCGAGGGCGGTGCGGCGGGGGTGGTGGCCTCGGCGACCAGGTCGACGGCGGCGCGCGCCTCGGTGATCGCGGCCGGGGCGAGCGTCCTGCTGGTGGTGGCGATCGTGCTGGGCAGTCGGCTGCTGCGCGACTTCGACTCCGCGCTGGTGCCGTACGCGGTGGCCTCGGTGTTCCTGACCTTCGGCGTGGTCTACCGCTACGTGGTGTGGGTCTCCGCGCCCGCCGCCCGCCGACTGTTCGTGCAGGGCTGGAAGTCCGCGCTGTCCTGGGAGAACCTCAAGCGCTCGCCCGCCGCGCTGCCGAAGATGGCCGCCACCTACCTGGGCTTCCAGAAGTTCCTCGGCGCCCGCTCGCACGCCCGCTGGGCCGCCCACCAACTGATCTTCTGGGGCTGCCTGTTGGCCGCGGCGATCACCTTCCCGCTGACCTGGGGCTGGTTCACCTTCACCTCCTCCAGCGCGGCCGGCCCGGGCTACGAGATGCGCCTGTGGGGCTTCAAGCTGTTCGGCTTCGACTCCGGCAGCTTCCTCGGCTGGGCGCTCTACCACGGCCTGGACCTGGCCGCCGTGATGGTGATCGGCGGCGCCGGCTACTTCCTGTGGCGGCGGATGCGCGACCGCGCCGCGACCACCGGCCAGCGCTTCGGCTACGACTTCCTGCCGCTGCTGGCGCTGATCACCATCTCGGTCACCGGCCTGCTGCTGACCTTCTCGGAGATGTTCCTGCACGGCGGCGGCTACGAGTTCCTGGCCGTCCTGCACATGGCCTCGGTCGTCCTCACCCTGGTCTACCTGCCGTTCGGCAAGTTCTTCCACATCGTGCAGCGCCCGGCCGCGGTCGGCATGCAGCTGTTCAAGTACACGGCGCGGCGCAAGGGTTCGGACGCCGAGGAGCTGCAGTCCTGCAAGCGCTGCGGCCAGCCGATCGACACCGCCGCCGCGGTGGACAACCTGCGCGCCACCATGCGCGACCTGAAGCTGGGCTTCGACGAGTGGGCCGAGTACTGCCCCCGTTGCAAGCGGGTGCTGCGCGGCACCGCCTACCTGTCGAACGTCAAGCGGGGGTTCAAGTGAGCACCGAGCACGTCCCGTTGGACCCGAGCGTCGCCCCGCTCGGGACGCGCAACTTCCGCGACGCGGGCGGCCTGCCCGCCGCGGCCTGGCGGGCCGACCAGACCGAGCAGACCCTCGTCCCCACGCACTGCTGCTTCTGCGGCGTGCAGTGCGGCATGTACCTGCGGGTCGACGGGCGCGGCAAGGTGTTCGGGGTCGAGCCGCGCAACCACGACATCAACCGGATGCGGTTGTGCCCCAAGGGCATCAACGCCTACCAGCAGGTCAACCACCCGGACCGGCTGACCGCGCCACTGCTGCGCCGCAGCCGCGACGAGCCGTTCCGCGAGGTGAGTTGGGACGAGGCGCTGGACCACACCGTCGCCGAGATCAACCGGATCCAGCAGCAGTACGGCCGGGACGCCTTTGGGATGCTCGGCGGGGCCAGCCTGTTCTCCGAGAAGACCTACCTGGTGGGCAAGTTCGCCCGGGTCGCGCTGAAGACCCGGCACGTGGACTACAACGGCCGGCTGTGCATGGTGAGCGCGGCGGGCGCCAACAAGCTGGCCTTCGGCATCGACCGGGCGGGCAACCCGTTCTCCGACATGCTGCAGACCGACTGCCTGCTGATCGCCGGGGCGAACGTCGGCGAGTGCTTCCCGGTGCTGACCCAGTACGTGTGGGGGGCCCGCGACCGGGGCGCCACCCTGATCGTGGTCGACCCGCGGGAGACCGCCGTCGCCCGCACCGCGGACGTCCACGTCGCGCTCAAGTCCGGTACCGACGCGGCGTTCTTCAACGCCGTGCTGCACGTGATCGTCGCGGAGGGCCTGACCGACGAGGCGTTCCTGGCCGAGCACGCCACCGGCTGGGAGGAGGTCAAGGCCACCGTCGCGGCGTACCCGCCCGACCGGGCGGCCGAGATCTGCGGCGTCCCCGCGGAGCAGATCGTCCAGGTGGCGCGGATGTTCGGGCGGGCGGAGCGGGCGATGGCCTGCCACGCGCGCGGGATCGAGCACCACACCCAGGGCGTGGAGAACTGCCTGACCGTCATCAACCTGTGCACCGCCACCGGCAACCTGGGCCGCCCGGGCGCCGGTTACGGCACCCTCACCGGCCAGGGCAACGGCCAGGGCGGCCGCGAGCACGGCCAGAAGTCCGACCTGCTGCCCGGCGGCCGCTCCATCAACGACCCGGTGCACCGCCGGCAGATCGCCGCGATCTGGGGCATCGAGGAGTCCGAACTCCCGCAGGCCGGCACCTCGATGATGGAGATGGTCTGGCAGATGCAGCGCGGCGAGATCCGCGGCCTGATCGGCGTCTGCAACAACCCGTTCGTCTCGCTGCCCAACTACGCGGTGGTCAAGGACGGTTACGACAAGCTGGAGTTCCACGCCCAGTTCGACTTCTTCCTCTCCGAGACCGCCGCCAACGCGCACGTGGTCTTCCCGGTCACCACCTGGGCCGAGGACGAGGGCGTGATGGCCAACGCCGAGGCCCGGGTGGTCAAGCACAACAAGGCCCAGGAGCCGCCCGAGGGCGTGCGCACCGACACCTGGGTGCTGTGCGAGATCGCCCGACGGCTCGGCGAGGGAAGCAAGTTCGCCTTCGAGGGCTCCCGGGACGTCTTCGACGAACTGCGCCGCGCCTCGGCCGGCACGGTGATCGACTACTACGGCATCACGTACGAGCGCCTGGAGGCCACCGGCGGCCTCGCCTGGCCCTGCCCGAGCCTCGACCACCCGGGCACGCCACGGCTGTTCGAGGACGGCCGGACCTACCACCCGGACGGCAGGGTGCACCTGCAGGCGGTGGAGTGGCACCCGCCGGCCGACCCGTTCAGCGACGAGTTCCCGATGCGGCTGACCACCGGGCGCACCGTGGCGCACTTCCTGTCCGGCAACCAGACCCGGCGCCTGGGCGGACTGGTCGAGCAGACGCCCCGGCCGTGGGTGGAGATCCACCCCTCGCACGGGTTCCGCAACGGGGACCCGGTGCGGGTGGTCACCCGGCGCGGCAGCGAGGTGCTGCCCGCGCTGGTCACCGAGGCGATCCGCCCCGACCACGTCTTCGTGCCCTACCACTGGCCCTACCCGACGGCGGCGAACGTGCTGACCATCGACGCGCTGGACCCGCGCTCGAAGATCCCCGAGTACAAGGTGTGCGCGGTGCGGATCGAACGGGCCGAGGCGATCGACCCGGTGCCCGCACCGCCGGTGCCGCCCGGCCGCGAACCGTACCCGGAGGCCCAGGTCTCCCGCACCGACCCGCTGCCGCCGACCGCGCCGCAGGGCCGCGGCACCGCCGAGAGGGGCTGACCGAGATGCTCGGACGCACCATCTTCATCGACCCGGGCCGCTGCATCGGCTGCCAGGCCTGCGTCTCGGCCTGCCGCGAGTGCGACTCGCACCGCGGCAAGTCGATGATCCACCTGGACTACCCGGACGAGGGCCACACCGTCGCCTCGCTGCCGACCGTGTGCATGCACTGCGAGGACCCGGTCGCGCCGTGCGCCGAGGTCTGCCCGGCCGAGGCGATCCTGATCACCGCGGACGGCGTGGTCCAGGAGGCCGACCCGACCCGCTGCATCGGCTGCGCGAACTGCGTCAACGCCTGCCCGTTCGGCGTGCCCAAGATCGACCTGGAGGCCAAGCTCCAGATGAAGTGCAACCTCTGCTACGACCGCACCTCCTACGGCCTGGCACCGATGTGCGCCACCGTCTGCCCCACCGGCGCCCTGTTCTACGGCACCGTCGAGGAACTCCAGGCCGAGCGGCCCGGCGTGGACGTCTCCACGATGTTCGCGTTCGGCGACACCGTGGTCTCCACCGGCGTCGCCATGGTGGTGCCCGGCGAGCACCGGGCGCCCGTCCCCGGCGGGATGCTGAACCTGATCGAGGTCAACGGGCGCCCCACGCCCGGGAACGGAGCGAGGGCGTGACCAGCCCCGGCAACTCCCCCCAGCCGTACGGCCGGGAGGGCGGCCCCGACGACCACCGGGCCGAGCAGAGCGCGCTGAAGGAACGGATCAGCGCCGACTCGCTGACCACCCGGCGCGACTACCTGCGGATCGTCGCCACCGTCTCCGGCGGCCTGGTGGTCGGCTCCACGGTGGTCTCGGCCGGCGTGCTGCACCGCCACGGGGACGGCAGCGCCGCCCCGCTGAAGGTCGCCGAGCGGCTGGAGCGCGGCGAGGCGGTCACCTTCGACTACCCCGGCGAGGACGACCGGGCGATGGCCATCCGGCTGCCCGACGGCACCCTGGTCGGCTACTCCACGGTCTGCACCCACCTCGCCTGCGGAGTGCTCTGGCGGCGCGACCACGGCACCGACGGCGACCTCTACTGCCCGTGCCACGAAGGGCAGTTCGACTCCCGCACCGGCGAGGTCACCGGCGGCCCGCCGCCCCGCCCGCTGCCCAAGGTCGTGGTGGTCGAGGACGCCCAGGGCGCGGTGTGGGCGGTCGGCACCGCCCGCTCCGGCGAGAGCGAGGAGGCCGGCCTCTGCCGCGGCCTGCGCGAACGCAACCCCGCCCTCGCCGAAGCGGCCGGCTGCGCCACCCGCAGGAGCGGCAGATGACCGGCACCCGGAGCCGACCGACGGCCCGTCGACCCACCCGTGGAGGCGCGTGATGAGCGTTCCCGAAGGCCACTACCCGGAGGGCTACCGCCCCGGCAGCGACGAGCCCCGGCTCAACCGGCCCGTCCGCGAGCGGTACCCGCAGATCCGCGCCACCTCCGGCTACGCCGACCCGCGGGTCTCGGCGACCGGCCCCGGCCCCGGCGCGGGCACCGACCAGCAGCCCGAGCGGTCGGCGATCCTGTCCGCCCGGGTCGGCCTGGCCGTCACCATCGTGATCGGCCAGCTGTGGGCCCTGAACACCGCCACCAACGCCTGGATGAGCGGCCGGGTGGCCACCGCCTGGTGGTGCACCGGCTTCAGCGCCGCGTCCTTCCTGGTCGTCCTGCTCGCCTGGCGGATCTCGCCCAACGACCGCTGAGCGCAAGGAGGTTGCGGCCGGTCACGATTCGCTCCGGACCGCGCCGACAGCGTTCCCCGAACCGGCCGCGCCCCGTACGCTGTCCCCCTGGCCGCGCGGGCGGCCGACGGGACAGACCGCGGGGCGGCCGGCCGACGCGCCGACCCCCGCGGGGGGTGCGCGCCGTGCGGGCGCGGGAAGGGCACGACGCATGACGGAGCACCTCACCACCGAAGCCGTCCAGCCCAGGCCGTTCCCCGACCGGCAGGCCGTGCTCCGCGCCGCCGTCCTGGTCCCCGTCACGGTCGCCCACATGCACGACGCCCACCCGCACGGCCCGCTCACCCTCGCCGCCACCGAACCCGTCGGCGCGCACACCGGCGGCCTCGACTGGGACGCGGCCCGGCAGCAGCTGGTCGCCCGCCCCGCCCCCGCCCGGGTGGTCGGCGCCCGGATCGAGATCCTCACCGTCGGCGACCACCCGCTCGGACACGCGGTCACGCACCCCGGCGGCGAGGTCACCTGGCCCGAGTGGGCGCAGCTCGGCGACACCCCCGTCGTCTGGCGCGGACAGCCCGAACTGCTCACCGAGGGCGCCGCCCACCCCTGCCGGCTCCACCTCGCCGGAGACCAGCGCGCCCTGCTGGTCCAGGCCGAGGGCGAACACGGACTGGACTTCAACGAGGCCCTGCTGCGCGTCACCGGCCCGCTCGCCGAGGCGCTCGACCTGATCCCGCCCGGCCTCGACCGCACCGCGGCGCTCGGCCGCCTGGTCGCCCTGCTCGTCGACCGGGGCGCCCGCTACCTCGTCCCCGCCGACCCGCACGACCTGCCCGGCTGGGAGGCGCACCTGCGCCTCGCCTACCGGGCCCTGGAGGCGCAGGCCCGCGCCCACCGCGACGAACGGCCCACCCCCGGCACGGCCGCCCACCGGCCCGTCCGCTACGAGGCCCTGGTGCAGACCGGGTACGACGGCGGACCGGAGATCGTCCTGACGCCGGTGCTGCGCCGGGGCGGCCAGTGGCTGGCCGCGATGGACCCGGCCGCGCTCGACCTGCCGCACTACCGCGGGGCCGGCTGGTAGCGGCCCCGGGGAGAGCCCGGGCCGCCTCAGGACAGCGGCCCCGGGGCGCCAGGGCGCCAGGGTGTCTCAGGGCAGCGGCCGCGGGCGCTGGGCCAGCACCGCGCCCAGCAGCAGGCCCACCGAGATCGCCACCACCGTGGTCACCATCGACAGCAGGTCGTGGAAGCCCCGCACCGGATGGCCCCCGGCCAGGCTGGTCAGGCCGCGCATGCCCAGCGAGCCCACCGTCAGGGTGAAGAACCCGGGCAGTGCCAGCAGCAGCCGCGGCGGCCGGTCCGGCCCGCGGGCCACCAGCGTGGCCAGCGCGCCCAGCACCGCGGCGGCCACGAACGTCCCGCCGACCTCGCCCACCAGCTTGGTCGCCCCCGACTGCACCGCCACCGTCAGGTACACCGTCCCCAGCAACGGCAGCAGCAGCCGCCACGGCACCGCGAAGGCGAGCACCGTGCCGACCGTGAACAGCACCCAGGACAGGAACGTCGCCCAGCGCGGCAGGTCGGCGTGCGCCGCCAGGTCGAACAGCGCCGAGGTGTCGCCGCCGGTGGCGTACACCCCGAGCATCACGCCCAGGTACAGCTGCAGCAGCAGGAACACCGCGTACACCAGGCGCACCGCGCCCGTGGTGAGGAACCCGGCGGCCAGTTCGGCGGCCGCCGCCGACAGCAGGTCGCCGGGGACGAAGTAGAACAGCGCCGGGAGCATCAGCAGCACCGCCCCGCCGTGCGCCGGGGTCCGCGCGAACACCTCCAGCACCAGCACCGACACCGCCGCCGACGCCACCAGCGGCAGCACCCGCGACAGCCGCGGCCACCGCCCCGCCGCCACCGCCAGCACCGCCGTGACCAGGCCCAGCACCGCCGTGCTGCCGATCTCGTACCAGGTCGGCTGCATCAGCGGCGCGAAACCCACCGAGAACAGCACGATGCCCAGGCCCTTCAGCCACCACGGGTACGGGGCGGGCGAGTCGTCGATCGCCGCCAGCCGCCGCTCCGCCTCGGCGAGGGGGGTGCCGCCCAGCGAGACCCGGTGCGCCCAGGGCTTGAGCGCGGCGACCCGGTCCAGCCGGGCGACGTCCGGGAAGGCCCGCACCGCGACCGTCTCGGTGCCCCCGCCCAGGGAGACGGTCAGCGTCGCGCCGTCCGGGACCAGCACCATCGAGGTGCGGGCGCCGAAACCCGTCGCGACCTGCGCCACCGCCTGCTCGATCTCCGAGGCGCCCTCGCCGCTGGCCGCCAGCAGCATCCCGGTCAGCCGCGCCAGCAGCGCGGTCACCCGCTCCAGCGGCGCCGCCTCCTGGCTGCCCCCGTCCGGACGCACCGCCCGCCCGCCGTCCATCCGCGCCTCCCGAGCCGTCGAACCTGACACCCGCTCACATCCTCGCCCGGCGGGTGGCCGCTCGCGCTCCGGGAGCGGGGGAGGGGCGCGCGGGAGGGGCGCGGGAAGCGCGCGGGCGGCGTGCAGGGGGCGGCTGCCGACATGCGATGTCCGGAATGTGGTGATACCACTCGAAGGACCTGTGGAAGGGAGCCAGTCGATGGACGACTACCCGGCGCTCAACCTGTTCTGGACCATGCTCTGGCTGTTCCTGTGGATCCTGTGGTTCTTCCTGATGTTCAAGGTGCTGACGGACATCTTCCGCAGCCACGACATGGGCGGATGGGGCAAGGCCGGCTGGACGATCTTCGTGATCGTGCTGCCCTACCTCGGCGTCCTGGTGTACCTGATCGCCCGCGGCAAGGAGATGGGCCAACGCGACCGGGCCCTCGCCGCCAAGGCCGAGGGCGACTTCCAGGACTACATCAGGAAGGCCGCCGGAACCGAGGACCAGAACGCCGGGCCCCGGCACGTCGACGAACTCGCCCGCCTCGCCGACCTGAAGAACAGCGGCGCGATCTCCACCGAGGAGTTCGAGAGGGCCAAGCAGAAGCTGCTCGCCTGAGCCCGCGCGGACGGACCGGCGAGCCTACGGACGGACCACGGACATCGGACGGCGCACGCACGCAGCCCGGGCCGGAGCGGGAACCCCACCCGCGCCGGCCCGGGCCGACGCGCGCACCCGCCGGAAGGCCGCCCCCGACCCCGCCGCCGACCCCGCCGCCGACCCCGCCGACGGGCCGACGGCCCGGGCCGGACAGCCGGGACAGCCGGGGCGGACGGGACCGACGAGCCGACACGAGGAGGACACCGGGGTGCCGGAACCGCAACTGACACCCGAGGTGTTCGACCGCGCCGTCGTCGCGATCGCCCTGACCGCGGGCCCCGAACACCGGATGGTCTACTACAACGAGGCCTTCCGCGACCTGTTCGGCGACCGCCCGCTCGGCGCCCCCGCCCGCGAGGCCTTCACCGACCCCGGCAGCGAACGCTTCCTCGCCACCCTCGACGCCGTCCTCGCCGACGGCAGCGCCCGGCAGGTCACCGCCCACCGCACCCTCGCCTGCCCCACCGGCGCCCCCGCCCACCGGCACTTCGTCTACTCCTGCTCGCCCGCCGCCACCCGGTACGGCCCCGGCATCCTCGCCGCCGCCATCGACACCACCGCCGAACTGCACTCCGCACTCGAAGCCGAACGCCAGTCCGCCGAACGGCTCGAAGCGCTCCAGCGCTACGAGGCGCTGATGGCCGCCGCCGCCCAGATGGTCTGGGTCGCCCGCGCCGACGGCACCGTCAGCGAACTCGTGCCCGGCTGGGAGGAGCTCACCGGCCAGCCCCTCCCCGGAACGACCGCCGACCGCCACCGCTGGCTCGACGTCGTCCACCCCCAGGACCGCGCCGACGCCGCCGCCCGCTGGGCCGCCGCCGTCCGCGACCTGCCCCCCGTCTTCGAACACACCCTGCGGGTGCGCAGCGCCACCGGCGGCTACCGGCACATCCGCTCCCGCGCCGTCCCCGTCCTGCGCGAGGGCCGCGGCCCCGAATGGATCGGCACCACCGCCGACATCGAGGACCAGTGGCGCGGCCGCCTGCGCGAACGCCTGCTCGCCCGGGCCGGCGCCGTCACCGAGGCCGAACGCGCCGAGGACGCCTTCGCCGCCCTCGCCGCCACCCTCGTCCCCGACCTCACCGACGTGTGCGCCGTCTACCTGCTGCCCGGGCCCGACGCCGCCGACGGAGAGGTCACCGCCACCCGGATCGCCTCCGTCGCCCGCCCCGGACTGCCCCCGCTGCCCCCGCTCGACCGGCAGACCTTCACCCTCGGCGACCGCGCCCGGCAGGCCGTCACCGACCGCGCCCCCACCCTGCTGGAGATCACCGACGGGAACGTCCCCGACGGCGCCGTCCCCGAGATCTCCGCCCGCTGGCTGTACGACGCCCGCGCCACCAGCCTCACCCTGCTGCCCATCGTCGTCGACGGCGCCGTCGTCGCCCTCGCCGCCACCGCCGGGTGCGAGGACGCGCCCCCGCCCGCCCCCGCCGACATCGACCTCCAGCACGAAGTCCTGCAACGCGCCCAGGCACCGCTGCGCCAGGCCCTCGCCCTGCAACGCGCCCGGCACGCCGCCGTCGTCCTGCAACGCGCCCTGCTCACCACCCCGCCCTCCCTCGGCGGCGCCGCCGTCGCCGCCCGTTACCAGCCCGGCAGCCGCAACGCCGAGGTCGGCGGCGACTGGTACGACGCCTTCGTCCTCCCCGACGGCTCGCTCGCCATGACCATCGGCGACGTCGCCGGACACGACCTCGCCGCCGCCACCACCATGGGCCAGCTGCGCGCCATGCTCCGTTCCATCGCCTACACCCGCGGCCAGGCCCACACCCCCGCCGACACGCTGCGCGAACTCGACACCGCCGCCGAGGGACTGGGCGTCGGCAGCTTCGCCACCGCCGTGCACGCCCGGCTGGTGCGGCACGGCGCGGACGGCGGCTGGGAGATGGAGTGGACCAACGCCGGACACCCGCCGCCCGTGCTGCTCCCCGTCGACGGACCGCCCCGGCTGCTGTCCGCCGAGGACGCCGACGTCCCGCTGTGCGTGGACCCGGGCCGGCCCCGGGTCACCCACCGGCACCCCGTCGGGCCCGGCGAGACCCTGCTGTTCTACACCGACGGGCTGGTCGAAGTACCCGGCGAACACCTCGGCGTCGGCATCGCCCGGCTCTGCGAAACCGCCGCCGCCGCCCGCCGCAGACCGCTCGCCGAGTTCTGCGAGCACCTGGTCGCCAGCGTCGCCGACATCCGCGACGACATCGCGGTGATCGCCTTCCGGCCGGACCCGCCGCCACCCGGCGCCCTCCGCCCGCCGAAGCGAGGGGGACGGCCGTGAACGGGCCCGGGGACGAGGAGCAGGGCCGCCGGCAGGCGGACGGGGGCGCGATGCGGAGTCGGAGTCGAAGCCGGAGGGACGGCGTGGACGGTGGGGACGGCGTGGACGGCTACCGGGAGGACCGGCGCGGCGGCAGCGCTAGCAGCGGCGGCGGCGAGAACGGCAACGGGAACGGCAACGGGAACGGCAACGGCAACGGGAACGGTGACAGCGGCGGCGCCGCGGACGGGGAGGCGGACGGCGTGGTGGAGGAGACGGCACCGGGGAACGGCGAACCGGCGAACGGCGGACCGGCGAACGGCGGACCGGCGAGCGGCGGACCGGCGAGCGGCGGCACGCCCACCGGCAGCGGCCAGGGCGACCACGTCGACGCCGCGCTGCTCGACGCCCTGTTCGCCCAGGCCCCGCTCGGCCTGTACCTGCTCGACCACGACCTGCGGGTGATCCGCTACAACACCGCCGCCCGCGGCGTGCGCGGCATGCCCAGCACCGACATCGTCGGCCACCAGCCCGCCGACTTCGCCCCCGGCTTCGACCCGGTCGAACTCGAGGAACTCGCCCGCCAGGCCCTCCAGGACGGCGGCTACGTCCGCGAACACCTGGTGCGCGGCCGGATGCCCACCGACCCCGGGCGCGAGATGGTCGGCGCGATCTCCTTCTTCCGGATCGTCTCCGACACCGGCCGCCCCTACCTGGTCGCCGCCGTCGAGGACGTCACCGACCGGCAGACCGCCCTCGACCGGCTCGACATCCTGCACAGCGCCCACCGCCGCCTCGGCGCCTCCCTCGACGCCATCGGCTCCGCCCAGGAACTCACCGACGTCGCCGTCCCGCGCTTCGCCGACTCCGCCACCGTCGACCTGCTCGACGAGCCACTGCGCGGACTGCCGCTGCGCACCGGCCCGATCGACCCCGGCGCACCGCTGCGCCGGGCCGCCTACCGCTTCGTCCACGGCACCGGCCCCGCCGGCCCCTCGCCCGGGCCCGTCCCGCACGGCGCGCTGTCCACGTACGGGGCGCCCACGCCGTACAGCCAGGCGCTGGTGGACGGGCGGGCCCGGCTGGTGCGCGGCCTCGGCGGGGACGAGGAGTGGCTGGCCGCCGACCCGGAGCGGGCGCTCCGGCTGACCGGGCTCGGCGTGCACTCGATGATCGTCGCGCCGCTGGTGGTGCACGACGCCGTGCTGGGCGTGCTGGCGCTGTACCGGCACCGGCGGACCGAACCGTTCGACCAGGACGACCTGGAACTGGCCGTCGAACTGGCCGCGCGCGGCGCGATGTCCATCGACAAGGCGCGTAGCTACGCGCGCGAGCGCTCGATCGCCACCACGCTCCAGCGCCAGCTGCTGCCCCGGGAACCGGCCGGACTGAGCGCGGTGCAGAGCGCGCAGGTGTACCTGCCCGGCGTGGTCGGGCCGGGCGGCGACTGGTACGACGTGGTGCCGCTGTCCGCCGCCCGGGTCGGCCTGGCGATCGGCTCGGTCACCGGCACCGGCATCGAGGCCGCCGCCGTGATGGGCCAGGTCCGCACCGCGCTGCGCACGCTGGCCGTCCAGGACCTGCAACCCGACGAACTGCTGGTGCGGCTGGACGACGCGGCCCGGGTCCTCACCCACGAGCAGCAGGGCAGCCTGCCCGCCGGCGCGGCCGGCCTGCCGGACGGGCTGGCGTCCTGCCTGTACCTGGTCTACGACCCGATCGGCCGGACCTGCACGGCGGCCTCGGCCGGGCACCCCGGGCCGGTGGTGGTCGGCCCCGACGGCGTGCCGGTGCCGTTCCCGGTGGAACCCGGCCTGCCGCTGGGCTGCGGCGACGGCTGCTACGAGACGCGGATCGCGGAACTGCCGGTCGGCAGCGTCCTGGCGCTGTACACCAGCGGGCTGATGTCCGGGCCGCCGCACCGCGCCGCCGGGCACCGGGACGGGCGTGCTGCGGAGCACCCGGCCGGGCGGGCGGGCGGTGGTGGCCCGGGGCGCGGTGGTCCGGGGCGCGGTGGCCCGGAGCGTGGCGGCCTGGACGAGATGCTGCCGACCGGGCCGGGGGAGGGGCGGCGGGCCGTCCTGCAACGGGTGCTGGCCCGCGCCGGGGAGGAGGAGCTGTCGCAGCTGTGCGACCAGGCGGTGTACGCGCTGCTGCCCGAACGGCAGCGCGAGGACGCGGTGCTGCTGCTGGTGCGCACCATGGGGCTGCCGGACGACAAGGTCGCGGTGTGGACCCTGCCGGAGGACCCGGCGGTGGTCCGCACCGCCCGGCGGCTGGCCGAACACCAGCTCGCCGCCTGGGGGTTGGAGGAACTGGAGTTCTCCACCGACCTGATCGTCAGCGAGCTGGTGACCAACGCCATCCGGTACGGGAAGTCGCCGATCCGGCTGCGGCTGATCAACGACCGGGGCCTGATCTGCGAGGTGTCGGACAGCTCGGACAGTACCCCGCACCTGCGGCGGGCCAAGTCCACCGACGAGGGCGGCCGCGGGCTGTTCATCATCGGGCAGTTGGCGCAGCGCTGGGGGACCAGGTTCGCCCGGCACGGCAAGACCATCTGGGCCCAGCAGGAGGTGCCGACGGCGGACCGGGTGGACCGGGCGGACCGGGCGGGCCCGGACGGGCTGCCGGAGGTGGGGCCGGGGGACGGGGGCGAACTGCCGCGGTGAGTCGGCGGATTCTCGGTGTGTGCGAGGCGGGCGGCCGTCGGAGGGTTCCTTCCGGCGGCCGCCCGCCGGGGGCGGGCCAGGGGCGGTTCAGGGGTGGATCAGGGACGGTTCAGGGGCGGGTCTTGGGAGCGTTCTCCGCCGTCCGGGCCGGGTCGAACTCGGCGACGGGCGACAGGATCTCGTCCATCCGGGCGAGCAGCGCGGGCTCCAGCTTGACGCCCGCGGCCTTCACGTTCTCGGTGACCTGCTCGGGGCGGGAGGCGCCGATGATGGCGGCGGACACGTTCGGGTTCTGCAGCACCCAGGCGACGGCGAGTTGGGCGAGCGAGAGCCCGGCCTCCGCGGCGAGCGGCTGCAACTGCTGGACGCGCTCCAGGACTTCGGGCCGCAGCCAGCGCGCCACGAAGTTCGCGCCGCCCTTCTCGTCGGTGGCCCGGGAGCCGGCCGGCGGCTCGGCGCCCGGCTTGTACTTGCCGGTCAGCACGCCCTGCGCGATCGGCGACCAGACCACCTGGCCGATGCCCAACTCCTCGCAGGTGGGCACCACTTCACCCTCGATGACCCGCCACAGCGCGCTGTACTGCGGCTGGCTGGAGACGAACGGGACGCGCAGCTCGCGGGCCAGCGCGTGGCCGGCCCGGATCTGCTCGGCGGTCCACTCGGAGACGCCGATGTACAGGGCCTTGCCGGAGCGGACCACGTCGGCGAACGCCTCCATGGTCTCCTCCAGCGGGGTGGAGGGGTCGTAGCGGTGGGCCTGGTAGACGTCCACGTAGTCGGTCTGCAGGCGGCGCAGCGAGCCGTCGATCGACTCCAGGACGTGCTTGCGCCCCAGCCCCCGGTCGTTGCGGCCGGGCCCGGTCGGCCAGAACACCTTGGTGAGGATCTCCAACCCCTCGCGGCGCTCCCCCTTGAGCGCCCGTCCGAGGACCGACTCGGCGCGGGTCTCGGCGTACACGTCGGCGGTGTCGAAGGTGGTGATGCCCGCGTCGAGGGCGGCCCGGATGCACGCGGCCGCGGTGTCCTCCTCGACCTGCGAACCGTGGGTGAGCCAGTTCCCGTACGCGATCTCGCTGATGATCAGGCCGCTGCGGCCCAGGTGGCGGAATTCCATGGTCCGTACGGTACGCCAGCGGCGGCGGCCGGGGCGGGCACCGACGCGGGAAGCCGGCACAGGGGGCGGAGGTCGCCCGCCCCGGGTCTTTGGGCCCTACCGGGCGGGACGCGGGCGGGAGCAGGATCGAGGCACGGAAGGCGTGGGACGCGACGAGGATGCGGCGAGGAGTGATCCGCGATGACCGAGTCGACGGTGCCGGCGAGGACGGCACCCGCAATGCCGGGCGGCCCGGTGGACGGGGCGCCGGCCGGACCGAGCGCGGCGGAACTGCGGGCACTGGTGGCGGCGGCCGGGGCGGCGCCCTCGCTGCACAACACGCAGCCGTGGCGGTTCCGGCCGACCGCGGACGGGCCCGGCGTGCTGGTGTACGCCGACCCGGCGCGGGCGGTGCCGCTGGCCGACCCGGACGGGCGGGCCATGCTGGTGTCGGTCGGCGCGGCGCTGTTCAACCTGCGGGTGGCGGCGGCCCGACTCGGGCTCCCCGTCGAGGAGTTGGACCTGATGCCGGAGCCGATCGGCGACGACCGGCCGGTCGCGGTGGTGCGCTTCGGGCCGCGCGGAGCGCCCTGCGAACTCGCCGAGTTGGCCGAGGAGATCGGCCGACGGCACTCCAGCCGCGAACCGTTCGGGAACCGGGACGTGCCGGAGGCGGTGATCGGCGAGCTGATCGAGGCCGCCGCCGACGAGGACACCGTGCTGGACGTGCTGGAGGAGGACGGCGCGCGTCGGGTGCTGGCGCTGACCGCGGAGGCCGAGGCCCGGATCGCCGGGGACGCCGCCCGCCGGGCCGAGACCGACGGCTGGGTGCGGGCCGCACCGGCCCGGGACGGCGTCCCGGAGCGCGCCCTCGGGCCACAGGACCACGAAGTCCGGGTTCCGGTACGGGACTTCGCCGGGCACGGGCCCGCGCACGCGCAGCGCTTCGAGGCGCTGCCGCAGGTCGCGACGCTCGCCACCCGGGGCGACACGGCGGCGGACTGGCTGCGGGCCGGACAGGCGATGGAACGGGTGTGGCTGGTGGCCACCGCCCGCGGGCTGCGGGTCTCGGTGCTCCACCAGGCCGTCGAACTCCCGGACACCCGTTGGCGGTTGCGCGACCCGGAGAGCGGCATCGGCACCGTGCAGGTGGTGCTGCGGGTCGGCTACGGCCCGCCCGGGGCGCCCACCCCGCGCCGGGACGTCGACGACCTGCTGCGCGACCCCGCCGAGGGGCGTGGGTAGTTGCCCTCCGGTAGCTCTGCCGGTGCCCGGTCGTCAGTGCCCGCCCGCCGGTGCCCGGTCGTCAGCGCCTGGTTGTCAGTTCCGGTTGTCGGTGCCCGGGGGCATGATCGGCCGGAAGAACCCCACGGACGGACGGAGCGGCGGCGGATGGCGATCACCAACGAGCGGATGGCGGGGTACGAGTTCCTCCGCCCGATGCGCGGCGACGGCTACTACCCGGCGCACCTGGTCGCCAGGGGCGGCGACATCCTGCACGCGCTGTGCGAGCGGATCGAGGCCGAACCGCCGCGCGACCTCGCGCAGTTGTACGTACTGACGCACGCCGCCACGGAGGAGTTCAACCTGCTGGCGGAGGAGTTCGAAGCGGCCGACAGCGAGATCGAGACCGTCGCCCGGGACACCATCGCCGTGGACTTCGACCACCTCGCGCGGGCCTACGGCTTCCCGGACGCCGACCTGGAGGAACTGGTCGCGCCCCGCGACTGGTGAACGCGCCGCCGCCTCGGGGCCGGACCGGCCCTAGCGGACGGCGCTCGCCAGCAGCGCGCTGTGCGGCAGCAGCAGGGCATCGCCGCCCGCCGGGCCGGTGCGGAACTCCCCGGCCAGCCGCTCGTAGTGGCCGCGGGCCGCGGCCCGGATCTCCGGCGGCTGGGCGAGCAGGGTCAGCCCGACGGTGGCCACGCCGGACGCCGGGCCGCTCCACCACTCGTCCACCGTCGTGGCGTGCGCGAAGTCGACGGCGCGGCAGCCCGCTTCGCGCAGCCCCGCGGCGGCGAGCAGCCCGGCCAGGCCGTCGGTGGTGCGCGGGAAGTCGTCGGCCGGATCCAGCGGCCCCAGGTGCGGCGGGCGGACCGCACCGGCCGCCCGCAGCGCGCGCGGAACCAGGGTCTGCCCCGGGGCCGGGCTGCCCGACCAGATGGTCAGGGCGATCCGGCCGCCCGGGCGCAGCACCCGCCGCAGCTCGCCGAGCGCCACCAGCGGACGGCCGACGTGGTTCAGTACGAAGTTGGCCACCACCACGTCGAACTCGCCGTCCTCGAACGGGAGTTCTGGGAGCGCGGCGAGCACCGCACGGGCCTGCGGCGCGTTGCGGCGGGCGAGTTCGAGCATGCTCGGCTCGGCGTCCACCGCCGTCACCCGGGCCCCGCGCGCACCCGCCCCGGCGGCGACGGTGCCCGGCCCCGTCCCGACGTCCAGCACCCGGCTGCCTGCCGACACGCCCGCCGCGTCCAGCAGTTCGCCCACCGGGCGGGCGCAGAGCCGGCCGAACGAAGCCGCGTAGGCGTCACCGCGCCCCGCCCAGGCGGTGCGCTCGTTGGCGTCGAAGGCGGTGTGCTGCGGTACGGCCCAGGCCACGGTTCCCCCTCGTCCCGACGGTCGGTGAACGATCATAGCGACCGCCCGGTGCTAGGGTCCGCGGCATGGGGGAGGACCTGGACACCGTCGAATGGGCCGCGCTGAAGCACGAGCAGGGCAGCGCCGCCGACCTGCCCGGACTGCTGCGGGCCTGCGCCGGGGACGACGAGGAGGCCGCCGAGGACGCGGCCGCCGAGATCCACGACCGGATGGTGCACCTGGGCGGGTGGATCTGCTCGGCGGCCCCCGCCGCCCTGCCCTTCCTGCTGCGCCTGGCCGCCGACCCGGCGCGGCCGCCGACCGTCCGCCGCAGCCTGCTGGAGACCCTCGACATGCTCTCCGGCCGCCCCGCCGCGCACGTCCCGCCCGGCACCGACGGCACCTGGTGGGCGGCCTGGGAACGGGCCCTGCCGCAGACCCTCGCCCTGCTCGACGACCCGCTGCCCGCGATCCGCCGCGACACCGCCCGGATGCTCACCTCCTGCCCCACCCCCGGCCGGGACCTGCTGCCCGCGCTGCTGCGCCGCCTGCGCACCGAGGACGACCCGGTGACCCGGCTCTGCCTGCTGACCGCGCTCGGCGCCGCCCGGCGGCGCGAACCCGCCGGGCCGCAGGGCCCCGGGGCCCGGGCGATGCTGCGGGCCCTGCTGGCCGACGGCGACCTCCAGGAACGCCTCGGCGCGCTGCTCGCGCTCGCCCCCGAGGACCTCGGACTCCCGGCGCGGCACGCCGACCTGGTCGCTCGCGCGCTGCGCGACCCCGCAGTCCGGCGCTGGGAGGAGGACGGCGGACCGGGGCACGTCCACGGCCGCGCGCGGCGGCTGTTCCCCGCACCCGCACCGGCCACGGCGTTCGTCCGCGCACTGCTCCGCGACCACCCCGACGCCGCGCACCGGGCCGCCGCGCTCGAACAGGCCGGCGACCTGCTCGCCGAACGGCGCTCACCGGCCCCGCACCTGCTGCCCGCGCTCGCCGCGCACCTCGACGACCCCGAGCCCGAGGTACGCCTGCTCGCCCTCGACCTGCTCGCCCGCCTCGGCCCGGCGGCCGTCACCCCCCACGCCGACCGGATCGCGGCCCTGCTCGACGACGCCGACCCCACCGTCGCCGCCCTCGCGCTCTGGGCCCTCGCCCGGGGCGGCGACCCGCGCTGCGCACCCGCGCTGAACGCCGCCCCCGAGACCTTCGGCGACGCCGACCACCACCTACTGCGCCTCCGCACCCAGGGGATCACCCTGCCCGCCCTGTCCGAGGTGCTGGCCCGGCTGCCCGGGCAGGCGGACGCCCTGATGCCCGTGGTCGAGCGGCGGCTCGCCCGGGACGGGCACCCGTCGACGGTGTACCGCTACGGCCGGGTGCTGACCGGCTGGGGCGCCGCGAGCCCGGCCGCCGTCGAACGGCTGCTCGCCCGGCTGGCCGAGGACCGGGTGTGGGCCGTCACCGCCGAGACCCTCGCCGGACTCGGCCCCGCGGTGCTCGGCGCCGACGCCACCGCACGCGCCCGGGCGATGATCTCCGCACGGATGAACGGCCCGGACGTGGCGGCGGCCACCGCCGCCTGGGCGTGCTGGCGGCTCGGCGGCGACCCGGAGGCGGCCGTCGACGCCCTCGCCGCCCACCTGGACGACCACGACGCGCTGCGGATGCTCGGCGACCTCGGCCCGCACGCGGCCCGCTGCGCCGCACCCCTGCGGGTCCGCGCCGCCGACCGGAGCGACTGGGTCCGGGTGCGGGCCGCGAGCGCGCTGTGGGCGGCGACCGGCGACACCGGGACGGCCGTCCCGGCCCTGATCGCCGCCCTGCGCGGCCTCGACCAGGGGCGGCACCGCCCCGTGATGCCGGTCGCCGTCCGGCAGCTGGCCCGGATCGGCCCCGCCGCCCGCCCCGCCGCCCCGCTGCTGCGCGCCGCCCTCGCCGAGGACCGGCGGCTGCGCAGCCACGGCGGCTGGCACGGCTTCGCCGAGGACGAGGAACTGCGGGCGGCCGCCGCCGGGGCGCTGGCGGCCTTCGGGGAATGACGGAAGGGCGCGGCCCCGGCGGCCGCGCCCTTCCCCGTCGCCCGCGGAGGCGGTCGACGGATCGTCAACCCGACTGCCGTCAGCCGGTCTTCACCTGGTCGGTGAGTTGGGGGAGGACGGTGAAGAGGTCTCCGACGACGCCGTAGTCGACGAGTTCGAAGATGGGGGCTTCGGGGTCCTTGTTGACGGCGATGATGGTCTTGCTGGTCTGCATGCCGGCGCGGTGCTGGATGGCGCCGGAGATGCCGGCGGCGATGTAGAGCTGGGGGGAGACCTGCTTGCCGGTCTGGCCGACCTGGCTGCTGTGGGGGTACCAGCCGGCGTCGACGGCGGCGCGGGAGGCGCCGACGGCGGCGCCGAGGGCGTCGGCGAGGTCCTCGACGACGGTGAAGCCGTCGGCGGCGCCGACGCCGCGGCCGCCGGAGACGACGATGGCGGCCTCGGTGAGCTCGGGGCGGCCGGTGGAGGTGCGGGGGGTGCGGGAGGTGACGGTGGCCGCGTTGCCGCTCAGCGCCACCTGCACGCTCTGGACGGTGCCGGCGGCGGGGGCGGCCTCGGGGGCGGTGCTGTTGGGCTTGACGGTGATGACCGCGGTGGCGGTGGTGACGGTCGAGGTGACCTGGAAGGACGCGGCGAACACCGACTGGGTGGCGATCGGGGCGCCCTCGCCGGGGGCGAGGTCGACGGCGTCGGTGATCAGCCCGGCGCCCAGGCGCAGGGCGGTGCGGGCGGCGATCTCCTTGTTCTCGCCGGAGGAGGTCAGCAGCACGGCGGTGGCGCCGGTGGCCTCGGCGATCTGGGTGAGGGCGTCGACCTTGGGCACCACCAGCTGGGTGGTGAACTCCTCGGCGTCGGCGGTGTGGACGGTGGCGGCGCCGTACTCGGCGGCCTTGGCCGCGATGGCCGCGGCCGCGTCGCCGGCGCCCAGCACGACGGCGGCGGGGGTGCCCAGGCGGCGGGCCAGCGTCAGCAGTTCGAGGGCGGGCTTGCGCACGGCGCCGTCGGCGTGGTCGACCAGGACCAGGATCTCACTCATGTGTTTTTTGCTCCGTATCCCTGTGTTCCCGGCGGCCGGTCAGATGAACTTCTGCTGGGCGAGGTAGGCGGCGAGTTGCTTGCCGCCCTCGCCCTCGTCGGTCACCAGCACGCCCTGGGTGCGGGCGGGGCGCGCCGTGACGTCGGCGACCTTGCTCCAGGCGCCGGCCAGGCCCACCGCGGCGGCGTCGATGCCCAGGTCGTCCAGGTCCAGCGAGGCCACCGGCTTCTTCTTCGCGGCCATGATGCCCTTGAAGGACGGGTAGCGGGCCTCACCGGACTGGTCGGTCACCGACACCACCGCCGGCAGCGCGGCCTCGACCTGCTCGGTCGCGCTGTCGCCGTCCCGGCGCCCGCTGACCTTCCCGCCCGCGACCGACACCTCGGACAGCAGCGTGGCCTGCGGCACGCCCAGGCGCTCGGCCAGCAGCGCGGGCAGCACGCCCATCGCCCCGTCGGTGGAGGCCATCCCGCACACCACCAGGTCGTAGCCGGTCTGCTCCAGCGCCGCCGCCAAGATCGCCGACGTGCCGATCGCGTCCGTGCCGTGGATGCCGTCGTCACTGACGTGCACGGCCTTGTCCGCGCCCATCGACAGCGCCTTGCGCAGCGCGTCCTTCGCATCGTCGGGGCCCACGGTCAGCACCGTCACCTCGGCGCCCTCGTTGGCCTCCGCGATCCGCAGCGCCTGCTCGACGCCGTACTCGTCCAGCTCCGACAGGAGGCCGTCCACGCCCTCCCGGTCGGTGGTGGCATCGTCCGCGAAGCGACGGTCACCGGTCGCGTCGGGCACGTACTTCACACAGACAACGATCCTCAAGCTCACGGCCACCTTGTCCTTTCACGCGGGAGGGAACTGAGTTCCCCCACTAGACCACACTCCGTGCCACAGATCCACTCTTGCGGCGGTGTGAGGGGGGGACTCAGTTCCCATGCCGGGCGGTCAGGCGTGGCGGCGCAGGCGCAGGGTGGAGTCGCGGTGCGGGCGGGCGTCCGGGTCGGTGACGGGGTGTCCGGGGTGGTCGTGGCGGGCGTGCTCCTCGGCGAGCTCGACGGTCCAGGCGGACGGGTCGAGCCGCAGCGAGGCGAGCATCTCCTCCGGGGTGGGGAAGTGCATGTCGGGGTGCGGGTGGTCGTGCTTGACGGGGAACGCGGCGTGGCTGGTGACCAGCAGCGTGCCGCCGGGGGCGACCGCCGCGGCGGCCCGGCGCAGCACCCGCTCGCGCGGGAACTCGGCGGGCGAGTGCAGGAACTGCGCCGAGACCAGCTCGTAGGCGCCGGACGGGAAGGCGTGCGCCAGGTCGACGCGCTGCCAGTCGACCCGGTCGGCGACGCCCTCGACGGCGGCCCGGGCGGCGGCCCGCTCCAGGGCGACCTGCGAGAGGTCGACGGCGGTGACCCGCCAGCCCTGCTTGGCCAGCCAGATCGCGTCCCCGCCCTCGCCGCAGCCCAGGTCGAGGGCCCGGCCGGGCTCCAGGCCGGTGGCCTGCACGGTCAGCGAGGCGTTCGGGCGGCCGCTCCAGATCTGCTCGCTCTCGCCGTACCGCTTCTCCCAGAACTCGACCGCGTCGACGGCCAGCCGGGTCTCCTCGGCGACCAGGTCGGCGTTGATCGCGGCGGCGGCGCGCAGGCCGTCCGCGGCGGCGATCGCGACCTGCGCGGCCGGGTCGGTCAGGTTGCCCGCCGCCCAGACGCCGGGGACGCCGGTGGCGCCCATCGGGTCGGTGGTGGCCAGCCGGGTCGCGAACCGGACGCCCTCGCGGACCAGGTCGGTGGCCTCCAGGCCCAGGTCGGCCAGGAACGGCGCGGTCACCGTCATCTCGGTGCCGACGGCCAGCGCCTCGCACGCCACCACGGTGCCGTCGGCCAGCCGTACGCCGGTCAGCCCGGCGTCCTCGCCCTCGCCCTCGCCCTCGCCCTCGCCCTCGCCCTCGCCCTCGCCCTCGCCCTCGCCCTCGCCCTCGCCCTTGTCCTTGCCCTCGTTCTCGTTCTCGTTCTCGGGCAGCAGCGCGACCACCTCGCCGGGCACCACGGCCACCCCGCGGGCGGCCAGCTCGCGCCGCTGCTGCTCGTCGAACGGCCCGCCGGTGTGCGCGAGCAGCGTGACGTCCGCGCTCCACTGCCGCCACAGCAGCGCCTGGTGGACGGCGATCACCGGGTTGGTGGCCAGCACCGCGATCTTCCGGTCCCGGACCTCCCAGCCGTGGCAGTACGGGCAGTGCACCACCTGACGCCCCCAGCGCTCGGCCAGGCCGGGCACCTCGGGCAGCAGGTCGGTGGTGCCGGTGGTCAGAAGCAGGCGGCGGGCGTGCACGGCGCTGCCGTCCGACAGCTCGGCGCGGAAACCGCCGTCCGTCTCGCGGTGGACGGTCAGCACCTCCGCGTCGTGGAACTCGCCCCCGTACGAGGCGACTTCGGCCCGGCCGGCGGCGGCCAGCCCGGCGGGCGACAGGCCCTCGCGGCCGAGCAGGCCGTGGATGCCCTCGGCGGGCGCGTTGCGCGGCCGGCCGGAGTCGACGACCAGCACCGAGCGGCGGGCCCGGGCCAGGGTCAGGGCGCCGCTGAGTCCGGCCGCGCCGCCCCCGACGATCAGGACGTCGTGGTGGCGGGCGGGGTGCTGATGCTGGTGCTGGCTCGGGTGCTCGTGCTCGTGCTGGTGCGTCGTGGTCATGGCTCGATGGTGCGTCGCGTTCGCCGGATTGACAAACAATGTTGCTGAGGTGGCAAATGGAGGGGTGGAGAGGAGCGGGACCATGGGCGAGGACTTCGAAGCGGTGCTGACCGGCGTCGGCCCCCGGCTGCGGGCGATCCGACAGCAGCACGGCACCACGCTGGCGCAGCTGAGCGAGCAGACCGGCATCTCGGTCAGCACGCTGTCCCGGCTGGAGTCCGGCGGGCGGCGGCCGACCCTGGAACTGCTGCTGCCGCTGGCCCGCGCGCACGGCGTGGCCCTGGACGAACTGGTCGACGCCCCGCCCACCGGCGACCCCCGGGTGCGGCTGCGCCCGTTCGTCCGGCACGGCTGGACGTACCTGCCGCTGGCCCGCAGCCTCGGCGGCATGCAGGCGTACAAGATCGTCGTCCCGCCCGGCGGCAGCCGGGAGAACTGCGAGCAGCGCACCCACGAGGGCCACGAGTGGCTGTACGTGCTCTCCGGGGAGCTGCTGCTGAAGCTGGGCGACCACGAGGTGGTGCTGAAGGCGGGCGAGGCCGCGGAGTTCGACACCCGGACGCCGCACCTGTTCACCAACGCCGGGCGGACGCCGGTGGAGTTCCTGAGCCTGTTCGGCCCGCAGGGGGAGCGGGTGCACGTCCGGGCGCGCACCGCCAGCAAGGTTGAGGGAGATAGAGATTGACGGTCCGTCAGGGAAGGGCCGCGCCCGCTGATGCGGGCGCGGCCTGTGAACGGTGCGCGGGCGGGGGTCAGTTGACGAAGACCGTGCCGCCCAGGGTGGTGTCGGTGACCGGACCGTAGGCCGCCGAGAAGTTGATCGCGGCGAAGCAGATGCTCGGGCCGCTCAGCTTGGTGAAGCCCTGGTTGGTCATGGTGATCTGCGCGGGCGAGTTGGTGGCGTGGCCGTTGAGGGCGCCGCCGGTCGAGGAGTAGGTGCACAGGGCGTTGCCGGCCAGGGTCTTGAGGTTGACGACGGCCTGGATCGAGCCGCTGAGGGCCACCGGGAACCCGGAGGAGTCGGAGATGCTCAGCGTGTAGGGCAGGTTGCTCATGGTCAGGCTGTTCACCCCGCTGACGCCGACCACGTTGGAGGTGCAGCCGGAGAAGGTCAGGGTGCCGACCGGGCCGGACGCGGTGGCGGAGCCGGTGGCGAGCGGGTTGGCGCTCACGCTGCCGCCGATGGTGGAGGTGGTGCACTTGACGCCGGTGGTGGTGCCCGGGTTGTACATGGTGGCCAGGGTGCCGCTGACCAGGTTGGCGGACAGGCTGTCGCCGACCCCCACGGGGGTGGGGGTGCCGGCGATGGTCAGCACCGGGGTGCTGCCGGCCGCGTCGGCCGAGGCGGCCGGCAGGACGAGCAGGGCGCCGGCGGCGACGAGGGCGGCGGCGCCGGCCAGGGTGCGGTTGCGCATGGGGGTTCCTTCCGGTGGGTGGGGCGGACGGAGCTGCTCCGGCGCGCTCGCCGGAGCGCGTGCCGGCCCCGCGCTGGGGACGGGACGGCACGGGCAGGTGGGGGATCTCCGCGTGAACTCCTTTGCAGGTGCGGGGAGTCGGCGCGGGGTGGTGGGAAGCGGCTCGGGAGTCGCGGTGGGGCCGCGGCAGAGGGGAAGGGGTCAGTGTGCGGCGCTGTCCTTCAGCGCGGCGGTCAGGTCGGCGATGTCGGTGTCCAGCACGAAGGAGGCGTTGGTCTGCTGGAAGCTCACCGAGTCCTTGCCCGCGGCGGCGGGCAGGCCCATGGTCCAGTTGATGATCTGGTTCAGCGAGCCGAGCAGGCCGCACCCGCTGGCGCCGGGCACCGTGAAGGTGTTGTCGACCAGGGAGGCGTTGGTCTCCGAGATCGCCAGCGCGTTGTGCCCGTTGGGGTCCGGGTCGTAGCCCAGGGTGCCCGGGTCGCCGGTCATCGGTGGGGTGGAGCCGGTCGGGGCGGTCGACCCGGTGGTGGGCTTGAGCAGCAGCGGCGAGGAGTCCGAGCCGACGTAGCAGTGTGCGCCGAACAGCGCGTTGTACAGGTGCAGTTTGATCGGCAGCTGGAACACCGGGTACGGCTCGCCGGTCGCCAGCGGCGTGAACTTGGTGACCGGGCCCGCGAGTTCGACCTGCGCGAAGACGCTGGTGATGCCCGGCAGGTAGTTCTGGATGCCCGGGATGTTGATCTGCACCATCGGCGCGCTGAGCAGCGGGGCGTTGGTCGGCGGCACCACGGTGTACTGGTTCGCGGTGCTGCCGTCCGGGAACGACACCTCGGGCGCGGACTTGTCCCAGTAGAAGCCGAACTGCAGCGTGATCGGCGAGTTGAACGGCACCACCGTGCTGCCGAGGGTGAACTTCCCGGCGTTGGTCACCGACACCAGGCAGCCGACCTGGAGGTTCGCCGGATCGTGCATGGCCGGCGCGGCGAGCGGACAGTTGCCCATGCCGGTGTACGGCGCACCGGGCGCGGCGGCGCCGGTGCTCGCGGAGGCGGAGCCCGGGGCGACACCGGCCAGCAGCGCGGCGGTGGCGAGCACGGCGGCGCCCGACAGCAGGCGGCGGCGCCGGGGCGCGGCGGGCGACGTGGCGGGGGACGGGGTGGCGGGCGCGGCGGGCGCGGGGGAGGTGTGCATGGTGGGGCACTCCTGACGGCAGGGGGCGAGAGCGGGCGCAGTACGGGGCGAGGGCGGGCGCGGTGCGGGGCGAGGGCGGGGCGAGGTGCGGGGATGCAGGGCGCTCGACGCCACGAGCGACCGGGCCGGGGCGCACGACTGCCACCGTCGCGCCGGTGCGGTCCGTCGTACCGGGAAACGCTCCGTCGTGCCGGGAACCGCGGCACCCCGTACGGGGCCGCGCCGGGCCGGAGCGGGAACGACCCGGTGGGCACGGCTGCGACGCCGTGGTTACCGCCGGGTACTCGCCAAGTTCTAGGCGCCGTTCCGGCTCAACGTCAAGGCAGTGCGCGGAAGTTGGAAGGGAGATGAGTGGAGTTCGAGTGACTTTCGCCGTCAAGTGCCCCTCCAGTAACAGAAGTTGACTGGCGTTCCGGAATTTCCGGGCGGTGCGCGAAGTATTGACCGGCCATGTACCCCGGGGTAACTTCCAGTCAGCCCGCCGGTTGTGAGAAAGATCGTCAACTGCACTGCCAGGCACCACAGTTGGCGATCTGGGTCCACGCCAGACCCGCCCGCACCCGACGGAGCCGCGGATCCCCCACCCGACCCTCTGGAGCTGTCCATGGCACCCTCCGCAGAACAACCCGCCGCCACCTCGACCGGGCGCGGCCGGGTCCGGCTGCGCCGCGCCGCACTGATGGCGGTACCGGCCTGCGTGGCCGCGGGCGTCCTGGTGACCCTGACCGCGCAGAACGTCCTCGCCACCCAGTTCGCCATCTCCGGCATGGCCTTCCAGGTCACCGCCGACCGGCTGGACGGCACCGGGTTCGAGCAGTTCGGCACCCTCGACAACATGATCGAGAACAGCCCCAACGCCGGCGACACCGGCGGCCAGCTGTTCCTCATCCAGACCGTGGTCAAGAAGGCCTCCCTCACCAAGCTCTGCCAGAGTGTGAACCTGGGCGGCATCAACCTGCTGATCACCGCTGGCGACAAGGGCACCCCCGTCACCGCCGAGGACCTCACCACCGACTCCGACCTGATGAGCGGTGACGCCGAGTTCAAGAGCCTCGAAGTCGGCCGCGACGCCAGCACCTTCGACAAGGGCGGCGTGGCCGGCCCGCCCGGCATGTTCGGCCAGCAGGGCGACAGCGTCGCCGTCGACCACTTCCGGCAGCAGAACTACGCCACCACCGCCGGCACCTTCCGGCTGCCCAACATGCACCTCAGCTTCAGCACCGATGGCTGCTGAACCCGGACCGGCACCGGACCGGGCGGCCGACACCACGGCCGCCCGGCCCGCCGACCACGACGACACCACGGCGGCCGGAGTGACCGGGGCGACCGGAGTGACCGCCGCAACCGCCGCAGCCATCGCTGAGCCCGCCCCGGCGCCGCCCGCCCCGGGTGGCTTCGCGGGCTGGCGCGGACGCCGACCGTTCTGGGGCGGCCTGCTCGTCGTGCTGGCCGGCGCGGAGATCCTGTTCACCGAGAAGGCCCCGATGCGCATGGTCATCCGCATCGGGATGCTCGGCCTGGCCGGCTACGTGGTCCCCGCGATCATGGTGCTCTGCGGGCTGCTGCTGATCTTCCACCCCGTCCAGCGGATCTTCTACTCCCTGCTCGCCGTCCTCGCCACCCTCGGCAGCTGGGTCACCTCCAACCTCGGCGGCTTCTTCATCGGCCTGCTGCTCGGCCTGATCGGCAGCAGCCTCGCCTTCGGCTGGCTCCCCGACCAGCCCAGGCGCCGCCGACTGCTGCGCCGCGAACCGACACCCGGACCCGGGTCCGGATCCGGCTCCGGACCCGGACGCGGAACGGGTCGCGGCACCGGACGCGAAGCCACCCCGGCCTGACCGGGGCGGCGTCCGGTGGCGGAGCGTGGCCACCGCCGGACGCCCCGGCCGCGACCCCCGCGCACCGAGCGGGCGGGGACCGCGGCCGGGCCCGTCTTGGTACCTTGGGCAGCTGACGGCCCGTGACGGGGCACGACGGCGCGGCCGGATGCGGCGGCGGACGGGACGGGGTGCGGTGCGGGTACTGCGGTGCGGCAGCGACGCCGTCCTGATCGAGACCGAGGACGCCGAACAGGCCCAGCGGCTGCACGCCGCCCTGCGCGACGCCCCGCCCCCCGGCACCGGCGAGCTCGTCCCCGCCGCCCGCACCGTCCTGGTCCGCTACGACCCGTCCGCGACCGACTGGCAGCGCCTGCGCGCCGCCGTCACCGCGCTCCCGCTGCGCGAGGCACCCCCCGCCGAGGCCGCCGAGACCGTGCGGATCCCCGTCCGCTACGACGGCCCCGACCTCGCCGAGGTCGCCCGCCTGGCCGGACTGACGCCCCGGCAGGTCGTCGAACGCCACACCGCCGCCCGCTACCGCGTCGCGTTCTGCGGCTTCGCTCCCGGCTTCGCCTACCTCACCGGCCTCGACCCGCACCTGCGGGTGCCCCGCCGGGCCGAACCCCGTACCCGCGTCCCCGCCGGTGCGGTCGCCGTCGCCGACGAGTACACCGGCGTCTACCCCCGCACCTCACCCGGCGGCTGGCAGCTGCTCGGCACCACCGACCTCCCGCTCTGGGACCCCACCGCCGACCCGCCCACCAGGCTGCGCCCCGGCACCGCGGTGCGCTTCGTCGCGATCGGACAGCACGGCGAGCGCGGGGAGCGCGGCGAGAGCGGAGAACACGGGGAGAGCGGAGAACACGGGGAGAGCGGGGAGGCGGTGCGGCCGTGAACCGGAAGCCGGAGGACACCGTATCCGGGCGAGACGGTGTATCGGCGCCGTCCGGGCCGCCGGGGCCGGACCCCGTCGACGGGCCCGCCGCGCTGCTGGTGGTGCAGCCCGGGTACGGCGCCACCGTGCAGGACCTGGGACGCCCCGGGCTGGCCGCGCTCGGGGTCGGATGCTCCGGGGCCGCCGACCGGGGCGCGCTGCGGCTCGCCAACCGCCTGGTGGGCAACCCCGAGGACGCCGCAGGGCTGGAAATGCCGCTAGGCGGCGTCGAGTTGGAGTTCCGTCGGGCCGCCACCTGCGCGCTGGCCGGCGCCGACTGCCCGGCCTGGGTGAACGGCCGCCCGGTCGGCACCCGCACCCCGCTGGCGGTGCCCGCCGGGGCCCGGCTGCGGCTCGGCACCCCGGTGCGCGGCCTGCGCGTCTACCTGGCCGTGCGCGGCGGCCTGGACGTCCCCGCCGTCCTGGGCTCCCGCGCCACCGACACCCTCGCCGGACTCGGCCCCGGACGGCTGACCGCCGGCCTGCTGTTGCCCGTCGGCACCGCCGCCACCGGCTGGCCCGCCGCCGAACACGCCCCGCGCCGCGCCCCGGCCGGACCCACCGTGCTCCAGGTGATCCCGGGCCCGCGCGACGACTGGTTCACCGCCGCCGCGCTGCGCACCCTGTGCGGCGAGCCGTACACCGTCACCGCCGACAGCGACCGGGTCGGCATGCGGCTGGACGGCCCCGCGCTGGAACGCGCCGAGAGCGGCGAACTGCCCTCCGAGGGCATGGTGGCCGGTGCGCTCCAGGTACCGCCCTCCGGCCGACCGATCCTGTTCCTCGCCGACCACCCCGTCACCGGCGGGTACCCGGTGATCGCGGTGGTCCGCCGCGCCGATCTGGACGCGGCCGCGCAGGCCCGCCCCGGCGACACGCTGCGCTTCCGGCTGGAGGGCGCCGGGCGCTGACGGTCCGGGTACCGGTGGACGGGGCGTTGTCCGCACCGGGCGTCGTCGGCACCGGGCGCAGGCGGGCCGGGTCAGCCGAGGGTGACGACCTTCGCCCAGGACGGCGGGTCGTCCGGGACGTAGTCCGGGTCCTCCTCGTCCACGACGCGGTCGCGGGGGAACAGGCCGACGACCGTGCGGCACGGCGGCGGGGCGCTCGGCCACGGGGTCTGGCCGTCGGTGAGGACGACCACCACGTCCGGGGCGGGACGCCGCTTCAGGGCGGCGGCGAAACCGGTGCGCAGGTCGGTACCGCCCCCGCCGACGAGCGCCAACCCACCGGCGGCGGCGGCCTGTTGGACGGACTGGGCGGCCGCGTCGCAGGAGACCACCGAGACCAGGTCGCGCCGCCCGCCCACCGCGTGCAGGATCGCCGCGGTCTCCAGCAGCGCGGTGCCCAACTCGGTGTCGCTGACCGATCCCGAGGTGTCGACGACCACCGTCACCCGGGGCGGCCGGTGGCGCAGCGAGGGCAGCACCACCCCGGGCAGGCCGCTCGAACGGCGGGCCGGGCGGCCGTAGTCGTAGTCCGCGCCGGCGCCCGCCGCGGCGACGGTGGAACGGATCGCCGCACTGAGCAACTGCCGCCAGGGCTGCGGCGGGTGGAGCGCCTCCTCGGCCCAGCGCCGCCAGCCCGCCGGAGCGTGGCCGGGCCGCCCCAGGATGCCCCGGGCGACCCGGAAGCGGACCAGGTCGCGTTCGTGGTCGGCCAGGCCGTGCGCGCCGTCCGGGCCGAACTCCCACTCCCGCTCCAGGCCGTCCGCGCCGCTGCCGCACTCCAGCCACACCAGGCGCTGGTACTTCGTGTCGATGGTGAACTGCCGCAGGTAGTCCTCCATCAGCTGGCCCTCGACCAGGCCCAGCGTGTCCGGGTAGATCGCGTCGGCGGGCCGGACCAGGCCGTCGCCGAACGCGTCGTCGTTGATCTCGCAGTCCGCGGCCAGGTTGACCCGCAGCCGGTCGGCGGGCCCGTCCAGGTCCAGCGTGCGCATCGCCAGGTCGCCGCGCCGGGCGTGGTCGCGCAGCAGGTGCGAGACCTCGTGCACCCAGACCGAGGCCAACTCCTCCACCGGGGTGCGGTCGACGAAACCGGGCGAGACGTAGCACCGCCAGTACCGGTCCACCGCCATGGTCGGCACCCAACGCGACTCCACCACGTGCATCGCGAACAGCGCGGTCGCCAGGTACGGGCGAGCCCGCACCGCGTGCAGCCGGGCCGCGAACAGCTTCTCGGTGTCCAGCCGCAGCGGCGCTCGGACAGGTGGTGCCGGTTCGGAGCCGGGCGCGGGGTCGGAGCGGGGCGCGGGAACGGAGCCGGAGGCGCTCATCGGCGGCCCGCCCCGGTGGGGACGCCGGCCGTCGAGCGCTCGGCCCGGCGGACCACCGCCAGCGCGCCCGCGAACCGGTGGATCAACTCCGGTACCTCCCAAGCCTCCTGGCGCAGCGAGGCGAGCGTGGTCACCGGCACCACCAGCACGTCGGGCGGGCAGCTCTCCAACGCCCGGGCCATCAACGTCCAGGCGGAGTCCCACCGTTCGCGGGTCGGACGGGAGCGGACGGCGGCCACCACGCCGTCCAGCACGGCCTGCCGCAGATCGCCGCGCTCGGGCAGGACGGCGGCGGCCGGGTCGGCGAGCAGGTCCTCGGGCGCGGGCAGGTCCATCCGGTCGACGGTGGCCAGGAGTTCGAGCCCCGGGCCGTCGCCGACGGTGCCGCGCACCAGCAGCGACAGCACCTCGCGGGAGGAGCCGGCCGCCGAACCGAACGCCAGCAGCCGTACGGTCATCTCCCAACTGCGCGGCGAAGGCCAGGCTTTGCCGCGCCGGGTCTCGGCGGACGGCAGCCGGTGGGTCAGCTCGGGCCGGACGGTGAGCAGCCCGCACACCGCGCGGCGGGCGAACTCGACGGCCGCGGGCAGCCGTTCGGGATCGAGCCGGGGCAGTTCGGCCCGCGGCCACACCCCGCCGAGGCCGCGCACCACCACCTGCGCGTCGTGCACCCAGTCCAGGTGGACGAAGCGGTTGGCCAGCGGCGGGCTCAGCTCCCAGCCGTCGGCCGCCGAGGCGCGCGGATTCGCCGCCGCCACGATCCTTACCCCCGGCGGCAGTTGGAGCGAACCGATCCGCCGCTCCAGGACCAGCCGGAGCAGCGCGGCCTGCACGGCGGGCGGAGCCGTGGACAACTCGTCGAGGAACAGCAGCCCGCGCCCCTGCCGGACCAGCCGCACTGCCCAGTCCGGCGGCGCCAGCGGCACACCCTGTGCGGCCGGGTTGTCACCGATCACCGGCAGGCCGGAGAAGTCGGACGGCTCGTGCACGCTGGCGATCACCGTGGTGAGCGGCAGGTCCAGTTCGGTGGCGAGCTGGGTCAGCGCCGCGGTTTTTCCGACGCCTGGCTCCCCCCACAGCAGGACCGGAAGATCGGCGGCGACGGCGAGGGTCAGCGCCTCGGTCTGGAGATCCTGGCGAGGCTCGGTGCTGAACTCCCTCAGGAGTCCCAACAGACTTTCAGCAGTCGCGAGTTGGGGTGAGCGGGACGGGATGGGCCGCGGAGCGGAAGGGGAAGCGGAAGGGGATTGGGGCATGACGGAAGAAGGCATGGGTGATCCACCTGGGGTCGGGGAACGGGTGACGGAAGGTTCGAGGGCGCGGCGGGGCATCAGCCCCACCGGCTGCTCCGGCGCTTGCGCGGGCGGGAGGAGGCGCGGTGCGGGCTGCCGTTGGGTCGCGGGTCGCCGGGCGGGTGGGCGGGAGTGGCGTCGTAGCGGTTGCGCCCGGGTTCGAGTCCGGCCGCGTGCAGGCTGTGGACCAAACGCCGCTGGACGTCGTCCTCCAGCGCCTCGGCCAGCGGCCCGGCGCGCAGCACGGCCTCCGCGCCGACCAACCGGCGCACGGCGGCCAGCGCCCCGTCGCGGTCGCCGTGCAACAGCCGCTGTCGGATGGCGTCCAGGTCCTCCGGCTGCCGGTGCGCCCGGTCGATCGCCCGCAGGCACGGCAGCGGTGGCCCCCCGAACGACGCCAGCAGCTCCTCGCGGCACAGCTGCTCCGGGTCGTGGTCGAGCGGGACGAGCACCCCGTCGACCACCGCGATCCGGTGCGTGGCGCCACGGCACTCCACCGTCAACGTCTGCTCCCCGTCGGCCTGTTCGGCGCGGCGCAGGACGCCCGACCGGTGGTCGGGCGCGAGCGCGGCGGCCACCAGTGGGTGCAGCGCGTCCGGCTTGATCAGCCCCGCGCGGAGCAGCAGCAGGTCGGGCGGCGTCCACGTCGCCGCGTCCGGCAGGACGGCGCGGCCGCGCACCCGACGCCGGGCCGTCGCCGGCGCGTTCGGCGGCCCGCCGAGCAGCAGGTGCCGCCGGTGGGCGAGCCGTACCGAGATGGGTGCGCCGTCCGGCAGACCATCCGCCGCGCGCACCAACCGGGCTTCGAACTCCCAGTTCGCGTCCGCGACATGACTGTCCGTCAGCCCTGCTGTCCGGGCGGCGAGTTCGGGGGAGCGGCGGGCGTCCCAGAGGTGCCGGTGCAGGTCCAGGCGGAAGCGCGGGTCGGGGCGCGGCCCGGGGTGTCCGTCCGGGCGGGCGTCGGCGTCCCACAGCGCCAGCGTGACGCGTTGGCCCGCCGCCGCGCGGCCGGGTGCGGTACGGGCCACCAGGTGCAGCGGTGCCCCGCCCCCGTCGCGCGGGTAGCGTGCCAGGGTCAGCGTCAGCCCGGGGCGCAGCACCCCGTCCGGGGCGATCCGCGGCAGGTGCCAACGCAGCAGGTCGGGGGCCAGGTGCCGCAGGTCGGCCCGGAGCCGTCCCGTCAGTTCCGACCCGTACGTCCGGGTGACGGCGCGCAGTTCGACATCCGGATCGCATCCGGCCGCTGCGCAGGCTCCGCCCCAATCACCCCGCGCGCGGCGGGCGGTGGCGGTATCGATCATGGCCGGGGGGACGGCGAAACGCCGGACGCGCGACCAGAAATTGTTGTGGGTGTCCTCGTCCAGGAGGGAAGTGGTGTCCATCAGCACACACTTCGGAAGGACGGGACCTCCAATCCGTGAGTAGTCATCGCCGGTGATCGTAGCCGCAGATCGCCGAACTGTCAGCCCCGTTCCGCCGGTCCGGGCCACCGGCACCCCTGACCCGTCCGCCCTCGGCCCGCCCGCCGCTGGCCCGCCCGTCGCCGACCCGTCCGCCCGCGCGCCGCCCCGACGTACAGTGGGCCGCAAGGGGCTGACACGGCCCGGGGCGGACCGGAACGGCGGTGGAGGATGTCGGACGGGCGGATCACGGGCGGGCGGATCGCGAGCGGGCGGATCGCGAGCGGACCAGCCCTGGGACGGCAACGGCAGCGGCCGGGGTGGCCGAGTCCCGCCGAGGCGCTGCGGCTGCGGCTGCTGCGGGAGATCAACTCCACCGTGCACGGCGCCGATCTGCACCTGGAGCGCTACGACCGTCCGCCCGGTGACCCCGGGCTGTTCGGGCCGGACAGCGTGGTGTGGCAGGTGCACGGGCACCCCGCCGGAATGCTGGTCGGCGGGTTCGCCGCGCTGATGCTCCAGTCGCTGCATCCCGTGGCGATGCGCGCCGTCGCCGAACACTCTGACTACCGCACCGACCCGGTCGGCCGCCTGCACCGCACCGCCCGGTTCGTCTCCACCACCACGCTCGGCTCCTCCGCCGCCGCCGAGGCCGCGATCTCCGACGTCCGGCGCATCCACGGCTACGTCCGCGGCCGCGACGCCGAGGGCCGCCCGTACCGGGGCGACGACCCCGACCTGCTGTGCTGGGTGCACAGCGCCGAAGTGGCCTGCTTCCTGGCGGGCCACCAAGTCTTCGCGGGCGCCGGCAGGTTGAGCGACGCGCAGTGCGACGACTACCTCGCCGAGGTCGCGCAGATCGGCCAACTCCTGGGCGCGGACGGCGTCCCCGTCTCGCGGGCCGGGCTCGCCCGTTACCTGGGCGGGGTGCGCGGCGCGCTGCGGACCACCCCCGAGGCGCTGGAGGCCGTCGTCCTGCTGCGCGGCTTCGGCCGCACCCGGCGGGAACGCCTCGCCGTCCGGGTGCTCACCAACGCGGCGATCGGCCTGCTGCCCGGCTGGGCCCGCCGGGCCCTCGACATCCGCCGCCCCTGGGCCGTGCGCCGCCTCTGGGACCGCCCGCTGGCCCGGCTGCTCGGCACCGTCATGGTCTGGGCGTGCGGCCTGTCCCCGATCCGCGCCGCCGCGACCACCCGGGCCCGGGCCCGGCCGTCCGTCCCGGCTGGCGGCGGCGGAACGCGCTGACCGCGACCGGCCCGTGGGCCCGCTGCGGGGCACGACGGCGTAGGACGCGACGGCATAGGACGCGACGGCGTACGACGGGGCGGACGCGGGACGCCGTGGTGCGAGGCCGGGGCGGGGTGGACAGGCGGGGCGGATAGGGCGGAGCGGCCGCCGTACCGGGGCTGGGTTCCGGTACGACGGCCGCTCCGGCGTCGTCAGTGGTCGGCGGTGGGTGCGGAGCGCACGGACGTCAGCACTGGGGCCGGCGGCCGTGGTTCGCTCCGCGCCTCGCGCGGGCCTTCTTCTTGCGGCGGCGCTTCGACGACATGGCCTCTCCTCTCGCGGCGGTGCACAACAACCCCCCGTCCACCGTGCCCCGTACGCACCGAACCCGCCAGCCGACACGTGGCCCGGAACCGGGGCGCACCCCGTACCGGATGCTGCGGCGGGCCCCGCGACGGGTGCCGCGACACGCCGGTACCGGCCGGGCGGCGGCCGGACGGCGCGGGGACCAGGATGGAGGACAGGGGGCCGAGACGAAGCCGCGGAGGCACGATGTCGCACCACACGCACGGGACCCACCAGGACGCGCCGGCCGACGAGTGGCCGCCCACCGAGACCCCGGAAGCCCGGATGACCGCCGAGGGCTCGCCGCCGCCGGACGAGACCGAGAAGGGCCCCGAGGACGGTCCCGAGTTCGCCGTCCCGGTCTCCTCGCCGCCCGAGGCCGAGACCGACTGAGGCCGGGGGAGAGGGCGTGGCACCCGGGTGCTTCGGTCGGCGGATACCGGTTAGACGGACAGGACATACGTCCAGCTGTTCATCAGATCGTCCGTCCAGCTGTTGATCCGACCGTCCGACGGAAGGAGCACCCGATGACCGTGATCTCCCGCCTGCCCGGCGCCCTCGAGGAGGAGTGGGACTGGCAGCTCGACGGAGCCTGCCGGGCCGCCGACTCCCAGCTGTTCTTCCACCCCGCGGGGGAACGCGGCGAGGCCCACGACGAGCGCGACCGCGCCGCCAAGGCCGTCTGCGCCCGCTGCCCCGTCCGCGAACGCTGCCTGCTGCACGCCCTGGCCACCCGCGAACGCTACGGCGTGTGGGGCGGCTGCACCGAGGAGGAACGGCGCGGCATGCTGCGCCGCCGGCGCAACCGCAACCGCACGCGCAGCCGGGCCCGCGCCCGCTGAGTCCGCGCCCGCTGAGTCCGCGCCCGCTGAGCGCCGCCCGGGCCGAGCCCGGCGGGCGCCGCGCGCAAGCCGGGTACACCGCAGACACCCACAAACACCCACAGACACCACGGAGAGGCGGTCCCCGCTCGGGGGACCGCCTCTCCGTGGTGCTTCCGTCTTCTCCTGCGACCCTGCGCCCTGCGCTCCTGGGCCCCTGCCTCGCGGGTCGTGCCGTGCAGGGTTTCCAGGCCGCCCGGTCCGGGCTGTCCGGTCCGTCCCCGTGCCGCCCGTGGGGGCGGTACGGGCGGTGACGGGTTACGCGAGCAGCCGGGTGGCGTCGATCTCCGCCCAGATCGACTTGCCCTGGGAGTGCCGGTCGGACCCCCAGCGGTCGGCGGTGCGCTGCACGATGTACAGCCCGTGCCCGCCCGGCACGCCGGGCAGGTGCGGGGTGCGCAGCGTCGGTAGCACGTCGGACGCGTCGGAGACCTCGATCCGCAACCGGGCGGGCGTCGCGTCGAGAACCAGCTCGAGCGGGCCGCCGGCGTGCAGCATCGCGTTGCCGACCAGTTCGGCGACCAGCAGCACGACGTCCTCGGCGAGGTCCGGATCGGGCGGTGCGGACCACGACCAGTCGCCGAGCGCCTCCGCGGTGAACGCCCTGGCACGGGCCACCGGGCGGGGCACGCCCACCAGTCGCAGGCGTCGCCGCTGTCCGCCCGGGGGCAGTGCCGCCCAGGCGTCCGGACGATCTCCGTCCAGGGTTCCCCGGCTCGGTGTCACGTAGGGGTTCCCTTCGCTCTCGACGGCGCTCTCACAGGCTCACGGGTCGTTCTCACGGGTCGATTTCCCGGCCGCGCCCGGATTATGCCCGGTGCGGCCGACAGTAACGGTGCCGGCGGATGGCAGACGGTACGGGCGGGCCGGTCAGCCATCCGAAGCGATGGCCGCGTCCACCGTTTCGTGGATGGCGAACACGGCCTTCGCACCGGTCAGTTCGAGCAAGTGCTGAACCGGCCCGGACAGCGCCGCCAAGTGGAAGGAAACCCCTCCCTCGGCGGCTGCCATCCGGGTCTGGAGCAGCAGGTTCAATCCGGACGAGTCGCAGAAGTCGACCCGTCCCAGGTCGACCACTAGCGTCCGGGGGCGTTCGGCGACCAGTAGGTCGAGCGCTTCCCTGGCCGGAGCCAGGGTCTCAATGTCCAGGTCGCCCGACAGTGCGCACACCGCCGCGCTGGACGGCGTACGCCGGACGTCGACCGCCAGGGGGGCCACGGGCATGTTCTCGGCTGGCATCCTCGTCCTGTTCCTTCGACCGATCTGCCTCGACCTTACGCACCAATGGGCGTGGCGGTCGAGACGGGGTGCCCGGTGCGGTCGGTGCGGACGGCGGAAACCGTCACCACCTGGAGAGTCGATCGACTCGCGTCAGTCGGTCGCGTCCAACCCGGTACGCAGCTTGGCCAGCGTCCGGGAGAGCAACCGGGAGACGTGCATCTGCGACAGGCCGAGACGTGCGCCGATCTGCGACTGGGTGAGGTCCTCGCAGAAACGCATCGCCAGTATCTGCCGCTCCCGCTCCGGGAGCTGCGCGATCAGCGGCTTCAGCGCGACGAGGTTCTCCACCAGCGCGAACCGTCCGTCCACCCGGCCGAGCCGCTCGGCGGGCTGCTGCCCGTCGCCCTCGCCCGGGGAGGTCAGGTCGAGCGAACCGGCGGTGTGCGCGTTAGCGGCGGCCAGACCCTCGATCACCTCCTCCTCGGTCAGCGAGAGGTGCTCGGCCAGGTCGGCGACGGTCGGCTCGCGGTCCAGGGTCTGGGCCAGCGCGTCCTGCGCCTTCGCCAGGTCCAGGCGCAGCTCCTGCAGCCTGCGCGGCACGTGCACCGACCAGGTGGTGTCCCGGAAGTGGCGGCGTATTTCGCCGACGATGGTGGGCACCGCGTAGGTGGTGAACTCGACGCCGAGGTCCGGGTCGAACCGGTCGATCGCCTTGATCAGGCCGACCGAGCCGACCTGCAGCAGGTCCTCGTACGGCTCCTTGCTGTGGCCGAAGCGGCGGATCGCGAACCGGACCAGGGTCAGGTTCAGTTCGATCAGGGTGGTGCGCACGTAGCTGAACTCGCGGGTGCCCTCCTCCAGGCCGGCGAGCCGGCGCAGCAGCACCCGGGTCATCGCGCGGGCGTCGGCGGGGGTCGCGTTCGCCGGGTCGGCGAGCACGTCCGGGTCGAGCGCCGGGTCGTCCGCGATCACGGACGCCGCCGACGGAGCTGCTTCGCGTACGGTCGCGACAGGTGCTCCGCCCTGGTCGGAGTACACCTCGGTGGGGGCGATCAGGAGAAGTTCATCAGTGGGCACAGGCATGCCAGTCCTTTCCTCGTCTCCGGCCGGTCCGTTCCCGGGTACCCGGGCGTCCTTCGATCATGCCAAACCTCTCTGTGGAGTTTCTGTGAAGGAAATGCCCCGGTGTTCGAGCCGCCCGAATGCGCATGCGCGGCGGCGGGCAGGGCACACGGCCCCCGGACGCGGACCGCACCCGGCGGCCGTACCCCGGTGAAGGAGGGAAACCCATGGGCCGGATCGAGGAGTCCATCGAGATCGACGCGCCGATCGACACCGTCTACCGCGAATGGACCGACTACCAGACGCTGCCCGCCTGCATGCGCGGCGGCGCCGGCCGGGGCGCCATCGCGACCGAGGTGCTGCCGCTCGACCGAATCGCCTGGAGCGGCGGCCCCGAGCTGCCCGGACACTCCGGAGTCGTCACCTTCCACCGCGTCACCGAGAGCAGCACCCGGCTGATGCTCCAGCTCGACACCGAACCCCACGGCCTCTGGGACCACCTGGTCGAGGGCCTCGGCTTCACCGACCGCCGGGTCATCGACGAACTGGCCGCCTTCAAGGCCCACGTCGAGGACCACCGGCAGCACCTGGCCGCCTGACGTCTGGCTGATGCCTGCCTGATGCCTGTCTGAGGCCTGTCTGAGGCCTGCTTGACCTGTCCGCCTGTCCGCCTGTCCGCCTGTCCGCCTGTCCGCCTGGCCCCTCCGGCCTGACCTCTCCTGCCTGGCTGGTTCGCGTGGTCGGTTCGTCGGCCGATCCGGCTGCCCGACCTTTCCCGCCTGTCTACCTGCCTGTCTGCCGACCTGCCTGGCTGAACCTGTTCGTTCGTTCGTCCGCCCGCCTGCGAGAAACGGAAGGGAGCACCGCCATGGGCCCCGTCATCGAGCGGATCACCCTGCACCTGCTCGCCCACGACGGCACCACCGTCGACCTCGACACCGACTGGCGCTACCGGCCCGACGACCCGTACGCGGTGAGCATCGACTTCGGCCCGCGCGCCGCCGGGGCCGGCTGGGTGCTCTCCCGGGAGATGCTGCTCGCCGCGCTGCACGGGCCGGTCGGCGACGGCGACATCCACTTCGCGCCCCTCGACGACGGCTCGCTGTGCCTGGTGCTCGGCGGCGCGGGCAGCCCGGTGGCGCTCACCGTCGACTGCGTCGCGCTCGCCGAGTTCCTCGCCACCACCGTCGAACTGGTGCCGCTCGGCAGCGAGTTCGAACGGATCGACTGGGACGGCGGACTGGCCGGGCTGCTGTCGGCCTGAGCGGGCGCGCGGTTACGTGGTCAAGCGGCCACGTGGCTGCGCGACTGCACGGCCGCTTGGCCGAGCTACTGCACGGCTGGGCGACTGTGCGGTTGTGCGGGCGCGGGCTCAGCGCCGGGCCAGCCGCCGTTCGCCGCTCGCGCCGGTGACGTAGTCGAGGTGGTAGTACGCGAAGACCTCGGGCTCCTGTTCGGCGGCCAGCACGTCGTCGGTGCCGATGGAGGGAGCGTTCTTCACGTCGTTGCGGTTGAACGGCACCCGCAGGTAACCGGGGCCGGCCACCGCATCCGCGATCGGCACGAACACCAGGCGGTGCCGACCTGGCATGCCGACCGTGACAGTGGCGAAGGACGGCTGGTCGGTCGCGGTATCGACGTAGACGTTCTCCAGGCTGCCGATCTTCTTGCTGTCCTGGTCGACCACGTCGTGGCTGCGCCACTCCCGGATGTCGGCGATCTCAATCATTCACGGCCTCCGTCGGCTGGACTCGCCCCCCACCTGCTCCCATCCGTTCCATGCTCACCGACGTCGGCCCACCACGCTCCCCGGACGTGCACCCTCGCCCTGACCGGCGGCGTTCCGGCCTTACGGCGAGGGTGGTCGTCAGGGCGTCAGAGCGTCAGGGGGTGGGCGGCTCGGGAGACGTCTCGGGGGCGGGGGCGGGGGCCGAGACCTGGGCCAGGTGGTCTGCGGGCGCCGGCCGGGACTGAGGCTGGGACACGGTCGGGGCCGGGCCCGGGTCCGGGAGCAGCAGGGTGGCCAGTTCGTCAAGCAGCTCGGCGGCGCGCTGGGCCTTCGCCGGGTCGGTGATCGCCCGGGCGAGCAGTGGTTCGGCGGGCCGGGCGGCCCGGGCGCGGACGTAGCTGCGGGCGAGCGCGGAGACCGACAGCAGGGTGCGGCGCCCGTCAGTGGGATCGGCCGAGGCGTCCAGCAACCCGCGTTCGCGCAGCCGCGCGACGGAGGTGGAGACGTGACTCTGGGCGAAGCCGGTACGGACCCGGATGTCCTGCACCGAGCTGCCGGGGTGCTGGTACACGTCGGAGACCACCGCGATCTCCCCCGGGGTGAGGGCCGCCGAGGCGTGATCGGTGACCATCGCCCGGCCCAGTTCGGTGAGCCGTTTGCCCAGTCGCAGAAGCCGTACGCCGTCCATGGCGGACAGGCTACCGCGCTGTTGGGCAGCTGTATCTGCGCTGATGTATCGGTGGGGATACATCGTTCATGACGCGGCACGCGTGCTCCAGCATCGATGACTCGTCATCTGTGTGGGCGCATCGATGACGTGCCATGCGCATCTTGGCTCTGAGTCGATGTGTCGACATTGTTGACTCGGCATCGGTGACCTGGCATCGATGGCGCGTCTTGCATGATCCGACATCGATGTGTCGACATCCATGCTCAATCACCGATGCAGCGTCATGCGTGACGCGACACGCATAACGCGACACCCGTGTCGCGACACCAGTGATCCAACATCCATCGCAGTAGATACATCTTCACAGATGCATCTGCGGCGATGTAGTTTGGCGGGCATGACGACGAACGAGTCCACCGATCCCGCTCCCGGCGCACACCGCGCCGCGCAGCTGAGCCCCGTCTCCCGCACCGCGCTCGCGGTGGCCCGGGTCCGGGCCTACGAGAGCAGTCGGCCGGAGCCGCTGTTCACCGACCCCTACGCGCTGGCGTTCATCGAGGCTTCCGGTACTCCGCTGCCCACGGAGGGGCCGACCGGGCCGCTGGCTCGGCTGCTGGTGGCGCGGGGGATCATGCGTACCCGGTTCTACGACGACCGGCTGCTGGCGGCGGGGGTCCGGCAGGTGGTGCTGCTCGCGGCGGGGCTCGATACCCGGGCCTACCGGTTGGAGTGGCCGTCGGGGACCAGGCTGTTCGAGGTCGACCTGCCGGCGGTGCTCGACTTCAAGCAGTGGGTGCTGGACGAGCGGGGGGCCGAGGCGGCCTGTGAGCGCGTCGCGCTGCCCGCGGACCTGGCCGATCCGGGGTGGACGGATCGGCTGCTCGCGGCGGGGTTCGACCCCGGGCAGCCCACCGTCTGGCTGGCCGAAGGGCTGCTGGTGTACCTGGACGCCGAGCAGGCGGCCGCGCTCCTCACCGCCGTCGGCGGGCTGTCGGCGCCCGGCAGCCGCCTGCTGACCGAGCAGGGGCGTGACGTGTCCGGGGTGCGCGCCGAGGCCGGGCTGGCCGAGATGACCGCGCTGTGGCGCGGCGGTCTCGGGTCCGGCACCATCGACTGGCTGGACGCGCACGGCTGGCAGACCGGATTCACCGCCATCGACGGGTTCGCCGCCGGACTCGGGCGTGAACTCCCGCCCGTCGGGGGCTTCGACGGCGCCGGCTTCCTGGAGGCCTGCCGGACGGCCTGAACCGGGCCCGCGCACAAGCGCGTTCACCGCCGACCGGAGGAACCGGCCGGCGGTGAACGCGTGGTGCGACAGGGGTGGTGCGGACCGGTCAGGAGGTCGCGGTGCACACCGCCGTCGCGGTGGCCGCGGCCGAGGCGTCGGTCCGGGTCGCCTGGACGCCGAACGAGGTGGACGCCGCCGGGGCCAGCGCCCCGTTGTAGGACAGGTTCGTCGCGGTGACGGTCTGCCCGCTGCGGGTCACGTTCGCGCTCCAACTGCTGCTGATCTGCAGGCTGGTGGGCCACGTCCAGCTCACCTGCCAGCCCTTGACGGCGGTGGTGCCGGTGTTGGTGACGGTGACCGTCGCGGTCAGGCCGCTGCCCCAGTCGTTCAGGCTGATCGCCGCCGAGCATCCGGCGTTCGTCCCGCCGCCGCTCGTCGCGGTGGTCGCCGTCACCGCCGCGGAGGCCGCCGACACGTTGCCCGCCGCGTCCTTCGCCCGGACGGTGTAGCTGTACGTCGTCGCCGGGCTCAGCCCGCTGTCGGTGTACGAGGGCGAGGCGGTCGAGGCGACCTTCGTCCCGTTGCGGTACACGTCGTAGCCGGTGACGGCGGTGTTGTCGGTGGACGCCGTCCAGGACAGCGAGACGCTGCTCGCCGTGGTGCCCGAGACGGTCAACCCGCCCGGTACGGAGGGAGCTTGGACGTCGCCGCCGCCCGTTCCGCCGCCGGAGCCGAAGCCCGGGGCCTTGATCGAGGCCAGGTAGTTGTCCTTGACCGTGTTGACCGTCGTCCAGTCGTCGTTCAGGATGCCGCCGGTGTCACCGGAGTTGGGGTTCCAGGACCAGAACGTCCACTGGAAGGAGTCCGCCCCCGCCGTCGCGGTCGGCCGCAGGTACTGCACCAGCGCCTTCAACCAGGCCTGGTCGACGGTGGACTGGAGCGTGGTGCCGAACTCGCCGACCCACACCGGTGCGATGTTCTGGTTGAACAGGTAGCCCCAGTTCTTGTCCCAGACGCCCGGCATGTTCGACGGGAAGCTCGGGTCGGAGAACCAGGTCTGCTGCGCCACGCTGGTCGCGTAGTCGTGCGCCGAGTACACCACCCGGTTGGGGACGCTCAGTTGGACCGGGTACTGCCCGGCGCCCTGGAGGTTGCCGCCCCACCAGTACGAGCTGCCGTTGAAGCTCTGCACGCCCTCGACGAAGACCAGTAGCTTCGAGTTGGCCGACAGCACCGCCTCGCCGCCGCGCTGGGCGGCCAGCCGCCAGTCGGTGGCGGTGTCGCCGCAGCCCCAACAGGCCGGGTCGTGCGGCTCGTTGTGCAGGTCGATGCCGATCACGGCGGAGTTGTTCGCGTACCGGGCGGCGATCGACTTGAGGTTCGCCAGCCAGGTCGACTCCGGCACCGCGGAGGTGTACCAGAGCGCCGACTGCCCGGCGGAGTCCGGGCGGTGGCGGTCCAGGATGACCTTCATGCCGATGCTGCCCGCGTAGTTGACCAGCTTGTCCATCACGCCGAGCGAGTTGAGGCCGACCAGGTCGGCGTTCATCCCGCTGGAGGTGTTGATGCTGCTGGGGGAGGTGCCCTTGAAGATGTCGTCGCTGTACGGCAGGCGGATGGTGTTGTAGCCCAGCGACTTCATCTGGTCGATCATCGACTTGTAGTCGCGGCTCCACAGGCCGTGCGGCACGTAGTTGGAGGTCTCGAAGCCGAACCAGTTGATGCCCGCGATCCGCACCGGGTTCCCGGCCTCGTCCAGGATCTGTCGGCCGCTGGTGTGCCAGTACCCGGCCCCCGCGGTGGCGGCGGCCGCGGCGGTGCTCGTACCGGCGGTGCTCGTGCCGGTGGTGGCGGCCTGGGCCGCCGGGACCGCCGGGGCGGTCAGCGTGGTGACGAGCGCGGCGGCCAGGGCCGCGGCGCAGCCCGCCAGTCGGCGCGTCAGGCGTCGGCGCAGTCGTAGGCGCATGGGTCTCGTTCCTCTCTGGACGCGGGTGGGGGCGTCCGGTGGGGGTGGGGTGGTCCGAGACGTTCGTGGTGCCGGTGGTCGGCCCCGCGGGTGGGGGAGGGGGAGGCGGCCCGGTCGTGGTGGGGGGATGTCCGGGAGCGCTCCCATTCTCGGCCTTGCGGGCTTGCCATATGAAGCCAGACCTCCCTTGGTGTCGTCAAGACTATTGGGAGCGCTCCCACTTGATGAGGGTCGTCCGCCACGCCATGCTGAAACGTACATCGGGCGGACGGCGGTACGGCGGGGTGACCGGGGAGGCGGGCCGCGCGTTGACTACGGGCGGGCCGCAGTGATGGAGTCCGGACCGCCGGATGTGCGTTCGTCCTGTTGGGAGGCTGGTTGCGATGGCGGGTCGGCAGATCACCGTGGTCGGGGAGTGCGTCGCCGACGCCTTCGTCGAGCGCGACGGGGCCAGAGCGGGGGAACTCGCGCTGCGGGTGCTGCCCGGCGGCGGCCCGGCGAACACCGCGGTCGCCCTGGCCCGGTTGGGCACGCCCACCCGGTTCGTCGGCCGGATCTCGGCCGACCCGTTCGGGGAACTCCTCCGCGGCCACCTGAGCGGCTCCGGCGTCGACCTGGCGGGCACCGTCGCGGCCGCCGAACCGAGCACCCTGGCGCTGGCCGCGCTCGACGGCGACGGCCACGCCAAGTACTCCTTCCACGCGGAGGGCACCGCCGACTGGCAGTGGACCCCCGAAGAACTGGCCACCGCCCGCGACGACGGATCGGCCTGCCTGCACACCGGCTCGCTCGCCCTGGTGCGCGACCCCGGCGGCCCGCGGATCGAGGACCTGCTCACCGAAGCCCGCCCGTACGCCACCGTGTCGGTCGACCCCAACGTCCGCACCCTGCTGGTCGCCCCCGAGACCTACCGGCAGCGGCTCGGCCGCTGGTGCGAACTGGCCGACCTGCTGCGCCTGAGCGAGGACGACCTGCACGTCCTGCTGCCCGGCGTCACCCCCGAGGACGCCTGCGACCACTGGCACGCGGCGGGCGTCCGGCTGGTCGTCGTGACGCTCGCCGAACGCGGCGCACTCGCCTCGCTGGACGGTCGGCGGGTCCGGGTGGCCGCGCCCGTGACGCCGGTGGTCGACACCGTCGGCGCGGGCGACTCCTTCACCGCGGGGCTGCTGCACTCCCTCGCCGTCCAGGGCCACCTCGGCGGTCGGCTCGACTCCCTCACCCCCGACGACCTGGAGCGCGCCTGCCGCTTCGCCACCCGGGTCGCCGCCCGGACGGTCGCCGTTCCAGGCGCCAACCCGCCTTGGGCCGAAGATCTCTGACGTTGCGTCAGTTCGGTTCGAGGCGGAGCGAACTGGGGCGGCAGGGGTGGGACGGACGGGACGGACGGGTCGGGCCGGGTTGAATGGGACGGTGGCTCGGGCTGGTGGTTCGAGCCGGTGAAGGGGGAACGTGATGCTGGTGGTGCCGGAGCTGCCGACGGGTTCCTGGTGGGACTGGGACGTGGTGTCCACCGGGCCGGAGCTGTTCGTGCTGGGTGCGGACTACGACCTGTCGTACCACCACGGGCTCGAACTGCGCTTCCACGGACCGGTGTTCGTCCAGTGTCCGGAGGATTTCTCCGACCCGGTGTTCCGCGCCGCGACGGCGCAGGAGGCGGAGCGGGTGGTCCGGGCGGTCGGCGGGCCGCCGGAGGTGCTGGTCGCGTTCGAGTGCGACGTCGGTGGGGTGGAACCGGCCACCGGACTGATCGCCGCCCGGCGGCTGGAGATCGAAACCGGGGCGGTCTTCCGGTACTGGCGGGAGCACCTGGAACCGGGCCAGCGGCGGGCGCCCTGGGTGCGGCCGCCGGGCGAGTGAGGAGATGGGGGAGTGGGAGTCGGCGGTGCAGTGAGTCGGCGGGCCGGGCGGTTCGCGGGGGTGCGAACCGCCCGGGGCGGTGGTGCTACTGGTCGGCGGTGAGCTTGCCGGCCTTGCCCCAGTTCTCGGCCGGATACTCCTGGATCCAGACCAGGACGCTCTCGGCCGGGCACTCCAGGGCCGCCACGAAGGCCTCGGTGACCCGTGCGACCAGCTCGCGCTTCTGCTCGATCCCGCGCGGGCCCTGCTGAATGGTGACGATCGGCATCTTCGACTCCTGGTGTCCGTCCTGCGTGCCGGTCCTTCCGGCTGACACCAGTCCACCGGATTCGGCCGGCCGCACCCAGACCCGATTCGCTCTCGCAGCGATCACGAATCCTGATCGTCGCTGGTCGGGGTCGGGGCCGGGGCCGGGGCCGTGGTCGGGGCCGGTGCCTGGTCCGGAGCGGGGGCGGGCGTCCGGCGGCAGGCTTCCAGGAGCAGCCGGGGCGGCGGGGCGGAGCGCCGGACGGCGAGCGACATCGGCAGTGCCAGCGGGGTGCGGCAGGGGCGGAAGGCGATCCGGCGGGCGTGGGTCATCCGGGCGGTGGCCGCGTACACCACCGTCCACATCGGGGCACCGGCGCCGATCGCGGCGAGGGTGTTCTGCAGGGTGCTGTGCGGCGGCCCGAACAGCGGCCGGAAGCCGGCCCGTTCGCAGGCGTCCGTCACCAGGTCGACCAGGGTCGGGTGGTTGCGCCGTTCGGTCAACAGCAGGGGTAGCCCGGCGAGTTCGGCGAGGTCGACCTCCGGCTGCTCGGCCAGCGGGTGCCCGGCCGGCAGTGCGATCACCAACTCGTCCTGCCAGAGCGGCAGGTAGCGCAGCTCGTCGCCGCCGGGCACCGCGCCGCGGACGAAGGCGGCGTCGAGCCGGCCGTCCGCGAGACGGGCCAACCGCTCCCGGACGGGCTCGGAGTGGAGTTCGACGCGCACCGTCGGGGCCTGGCGGCGGTAGGCGTCCAGGATGTCGTCCAGCCGCTCCCCGAGCCCGCCGACGGTGCCCAGCCGGAGCACGGTCGGCGCGGCCAGGTCGGCGGCGAGGGCGCGGGCCGCGTCCTCGGCCGCCAGCACGTTCCGGGCCGCGGGCAGGAAGCGCTCACCGGCCGGTGTCAGGCGCACGTACCGGGGCGAGCGGTCGAACAGCTCGACCCGCAACTCCCGTTCCAGCCGCCGTACTTGCTGGCTCACGGCGGGTTGGCCGAGCAGCAGCCGCTCGGCCGCCCGCCCGAAGTGCAACTCCTCCGCGACGGCGACGAAGCAGCGCAACTGCCGTAGCTCCACGTGGTTCCTCCTGCCGTCGACGCCCCCGGCGTCCCGGTGCGGTCGGCGGCGGGACCATGGTCGCAGCCGGGAGGAGGCCGGGGCGCGGGGGGTGTCAGGCGACGGGGTCCGGGGACCGGTGGGCGTCCGGGGCCGCGTTCGGTTCTCCGTCCGGGCCGGAGCTCGGGGCGGCGTCGAACCACGGGCGGCCGGCGTGCCAGTGGGCGACCCAGCCGGCGAAGCCGGGTGCGGCGGTGGTGTGGTCGAACCCGGCGCCGAACGGGGCCGCGCCGACGTCGGTGACGAGCCAGACGTGGCCGCGGTGCGGGCCGGTGACGACGAGGTGCCAGTACATGCCGCAGCCGTCGGTGCCCAGGACGACCGACCCGTCGTTCGAGACCTGCGCCAGGCGCGCGTCGAACTCCTCCTCGGGGGTCTCCTCGTCGTCCTCCCAGAGCCAGGCGGCGGTGAGCGGGAACGGGCGGGCGAGGTCGCGGGCGGCGCGGCCGTCGCCCCAGTCGGAGGGAAGTTCGGCCAGCCCGACCAGGCCGTGGGCGGGCGGGCCGTCGGGGGAGCCGTCCGCGATCTCGGCGACGAAGGTGCGGTACGGCTCGGGCAGCACGACGCCGTGCCGCGCCTCGAAGGCGTGCACGGCCGCCCAGCCGAGGGCGGCGGTGGTGTCGGTGGCGTCGGGGCCGAAGGCGTCGCGCAGGAGGGCCAGCTCGGTCGGCTCCGGCTGTTCGGTGTTCACGGGCACAGGGATAGCAGGCGGCTCGGACGGGTGGAGGGGAGGGGGTGCGTGCGGGGGCGGGTGGGGGAATCTCGGGGGCAGGAATTGAACGTGTTCAGTGTTCGGTATACGTTCGTTCCCGTGAAGTACGTGATTCCCGGCGGGACCGGGCAGGTCGGCACGATGCTGGAGCGCGCGCTGCGCGCCGACGGGCACCAGGTGGTGATCCTGACCCGGACACCGACCGCCCCGCACCACGTGGCCTGGGACGGGCGGACCCTCGGCCGCTGGGCCGAGCAGCTGGACGGTGCCGACGTGGTGGTCAACCTGGCCGGGCGGACGGTGAGTTGCCGCTACACGCCGGAGAACCTCCGGCAGATGATGGACTCCCGGGTGGACTCGGCGCGGGTGGTCGGCGAGGCGATCGCCGCCGCCGCGCGCCCGCCCCGGGTCTGGCTGCAGATGAGCACCGCCACGGTGTACGCGCACCGCTACGACGCCCCGAACGACGAGGCGACCGGTGTCATCGGCGGCGCCGAGCCGGGCGTCCCGGACTACTGGGAGTACAGCGTCCGGATCGCCCGGAACTGGGAGGCCGCCCAGGACGAGGCCCGGACGCCGGACACCCGCAAGGTGGCGCTGCGGGCCGCGATGGTGTTCAGCCCGGACCGGGGCGGTGTCTTCGACGTGCTGTCCCGGCTGGTCCGGTTCGGCCTGGGCGGGCCGGTCGCGGGCGGGCGGCAGTACGTCTCCTGGATCCACGAGCGGGACTTCGTCCGGGCGGTGCGCTTCCTGGTCGAGCGGGAGGAGCTGTCCGGCCCGGTCAACCTGGCCGCACCGAACCCGCTCCCGCACCGGGAGTTGATGCGGGAGCTGCGGCGCGCCAACGGCGTGCCGGTCGGCCTGCCCGCCACCCGCTGGATGGCCGAACTCGGAGCCCTCGCGCTCCGGTCGGACACCGAACTGCTGCTGAAGAGCCGCCGGGTGGTCCCCGGCCGGCTGCTGGACGCCGGTTTCGCCTTCGACTTCCCGCAGTGCGCGGACGCCGCGCGCGAACTGGTCGCCCGCCGCCGGACGCTCCACCGCCCGGGGGCGCCCGCCCCGGCCCGGGCCGGCGCCGCCTGACCCGATGGGGCCCGGCGGGTCCGGGCGGGCCCGGGCGGGTCCGGGTGTCCGGGGGTGCTGCCAGGATGGGCGGGTGGATGCTGATCAGTGGGAGGGCGCGGCCGTCTCCGCGGAGCTCGCGGCGTGCCTGCGCGAGGCCGCCGAGTACCGGCCCGTGCTGCTCGCCGGGTGCGTGTGCGAGGGCTGCGGCGGACGGGCGTTCACCGTCTGGGTGGACGACACCCAGGGGTGCGCCGGGCGGGAGTGCGTCCGCTGCGAGGAGCGGGCGTTCCTCGCGGACAGCGCGGAGGTGTGGCAGGAGGCCGAACCCGGAGTGGCCGAATGCCCGTGCGGGGGAGACGAGTTCGAGGCGGCAGTGGCGTTCTCGCTGACCGCCGATGGATCGGTGCGATGGGTGACGGTGGGCCTGCGCTGCCTGCGGGACGGTGCGTCGGGGGTCTATGCAGACTGGAAGATCGACTATGCCCCGACGGACCACCTGCTGCGCGCCGTCTGAACCGTTCGGGGTTCGACCGTTCAGGGTCCGGGCGGGCGTTCGGGTGTCCGGCGCGACGGATCGGTCCGGGGCGGCCCGGCGGACCGTCCAGGAGGTCGCCCCGGAGGGCCGGTACGCGCGCGAACTCCTGGACGGATTGCGACTGTTGGCTGACGGTTCAGGGTTTGCCGAGTAGGGGAATTGACGGACCGTCAGTTCTTGTCGGCCGGTCCGTGCGCGTACGCGAGCGGGGGTGCGATGGCCTGGGCGTCGGCGCCGTCGCCGACCCACAGGCCGATGAAGAGGGCTGCGGTGGCCTCCAGCAGGCTGGCCCGGTCGAGGCCGCCGGCGGGGAACGGGGTGCAGCCCGTGTCGCGGACCAGTTCGGAGGCCCGGGCCAGTGCGGTGGCGTCGTCGCCGCACAGTGGGACGGCGAGCGGGCGGCCGTCGAAGACCGGGGGGCGCATCCGCCAGACGTCCTCGTGGCAGAGGTTGAACGCCTTGACCACGTGGGCCCGGGGTGCCGCCGCCGCCAACTGTTCGGCGGCGGACGGGCCGTGGCCGGTCAGCAGGCGGAAGCCGGGGCCGACGGGGTTGGCGCAGTCGATCAGGGTCCGCCCCGCGAGCGGTTCGGCGAGCGCCCCGACCACCTCTGCGCCGACCCCGAACGGCAGTGCGACCAGCACCACTTCGGCGTCCGCCGCCGCCCGCAGGTCGCCGGGTCGCGCCCCGTGCCCGATCCGGTCGGCCAGGCGCCCGGCCCTCGCCAGGTCGCGTCCGCCGACGGTCAGCCGGTGCCCGGCCCGGGCCCAGTGGGTGCCCAGCGCGTCCGCCATGTTGCCCGTGCCCAGAATGCCGATCCTCATCGACTGTCTCCCGTTCCAAGAGTTCTCGACCTCGGATTCGAGCCTAGGGAGGCGGTCGGGCACCATTCGGTACGTGACCGCCGACCGACTGCTCGCCGACTGCCGCGCCCGCCTCGCCTTCGACCTGCTCTCCAACACCTGGAACGCCGTGCTGCTCTGGGCCCTGCGCGAGGGCCCGTGCCGTCCCGCCGAACTGCGCGGCCGGATCGGCGGGATCAGCTCCAAGGTCCTCACCGAGACGCTGCGCCGCCTGCAGTACAACGGCCTGGTCGAGCGCCACCCGCCGCGCCCCGGGAGCACCGGCGTGGCCTACGAACTCACCGCGCTGGGACGGACCCTGCTGCCCGCCATCGACGCCTTCGGCGCGTGGGCCTTCGCGTACGGTGACCAGGTGATGGCCGCCCAGGAGGCGGCCGAGGCGGCCGAGGCGGCGGGGGAGGAGCGGGCGTGACGGGGGAGGAGCGGGCGTGACGGGGGAGGACGGGATCGAGCGGCGGCTCGCCGGGGTCGCGGACGGCACCGCGGACCGGGACGCCGTCGACCGCTGGGCCGGCCGGATGCTGGCGGACGACGCGCGGGAGCGGGACGAGACCTCCTGGTGGGCGCTGGACCTGCTGCACGGCATCGACCTGCGACACGGCCCCGGCGAGCCGTACCTGCACGACGAGGAGCAGGTGCGCGGCTGGCTGGCGGAGTACCGGCGGCGGCGCCGCGCCGAGGAGTGAGGGCGGCGCCCCGGCGGCGGGCGCCTCGGTAGCATGCGGGGGCAGGGCCGGGCAGAGGGTGGCTGTCCGTCCGGTCGTGCAGTCGTGCAGTCGTCCAGTCATTCGCCCGGAGAGGGGCCATCGTGTCGTTGAACGCCGAGGAGCGGGCCCGTACCGCCGCCGAGTTGCGGGCCAACCTGGAGCTGACCGGAGTCGATGCGGAGCGAGCCGGGGCGGAACTCGGCTTCGGCGGTGGGCAGTTGGCGCAGGTGCTGGGTGTCGCCGGGGCGGACCCGGAGGACGTGTGGCTGCTGCGTGACCACCTGGAGGACCTGGTGCGCGCGGCGGGCCGTGAACCCGTCCCGTACACCGTGCTCACCGAGGAGGCGCGGGCGGCCGCCGAACGCTGGTTCCCGCTGCGCAAGGCCCCGCGCCGGGCCTGATCCGCCACCGCTGGGCGCCCTTTGACGTCCCACCGGGTGACGTGCCATCGAATGGCGCACCCGCGACGACCGACCGTTCGCCTGCGATCCGAAGGTCGCGGAGGATGGGGCCGGGGGGCCGTCCGCGGGCTCGGTGTCCGCTCGGACGGTTCGGCCCCGGGGGTCGTCGACGAGTGAGGAGCACGTCCGTGGTTGGTTCCGCATGCCCGCGAACGGCGCGAACGGCGCGAACGGCCAGGTGGATCAGCAGGTGCGCCGCGCTGGCGCCGGGGGCCGCGCTGACCGGGATAGTCGTCCTGGGCGGCTTGGTGCCGTCCGCTGCTGCGGCCGCGACGGCCGAGCCGTCCGGGGCCGCCGGGTCTGCCGGGTCTGCCGAGCCGTCCGAGGCTGCCGGGTCTGCCGAGTCCGGCGGACTCGCGCCGCTGCCGCCGATGCCGGCGGCCGAAGCCTACGACGGCGGCACCAGGCTGGCCTCGCCCGAGGAGGTGGCCGCCCAGTGCGACCAGCCGGGCACCTGCACGTTCCGGGTCACCGACCGGGTCGTCGGGCTGTTCGGCAGCGCCGTCGCCTCGGTCGGCAACGCGGCGATCAACTGCACCGGTGACGACATGGAGATCGACCGCACCCTGACGGTGGCCAGCAGCAGCACCGACAACATCAGCGGCTCGATCTCCGGCAAGGCCACCGTCACCGGCAGCATCGACACCACCGTCACCGCCTCCGCGCAGGGCAGCCTGGCCGCGGACCTGGTCAACGGCACCGTCCAGTACGGGCCGAACAAGGACAAGGGCCCCACCACCCAGGACAAGTTCCAGAACACCACGAACGCCACCGGCACGGTGTCCGGCTCCAACGCCCTCCACCTGGGCGCCAAGGCCGGCTTCGAACTCGCCTTCCAGGCCAGCTACTCCAAGCAGTGGCAGGCCACCGTCCGGGAGACCACCCGGGTGGTGTTCACCGTCTCCGCCAACGACGAGATCCAGTTCGGCGCGATCAACGCCGTCACCCGGGTGGTCGGCGTGCTGTCGGTCGACCACACCGGCCGGTTCATCAAGAACGTGGTGGTGGACAGCCCGTCCATCGCCACCAGCAGCTCCATCGTCGCGCAGACCTTCTCCCGCCCGGACGTCTGCCTGTCGCTGCGCCCGCCCGGTCGGGCGGTGCCGCGACCGGGCCCGGTGGAGGTGGCACCGGAGCCGCCCGGACGGGTGCCGGACGCCGTGCACACCCGCACCGCCGAGGGCACCTGGAGCAAGCGGTGAAGCGGGGCGCGGCGCTGGCCGTCGCGCTGCTGGTGCTGAGCGGCCCGACCGCCGCGTCCGCCGAGGAGCCGACCGCGCAGCAGACCCCCGTACAGCAGGCCCCCGTGGAGCATTCCCCCATGCAACAGTCCCCCTCGCAGCAGGCCGCCGAGGAACTGGTCGCCCAGGCCTTCGAGGGGGACCGGCCGCTGCCGGACGCCGCCGCCGTCGTGCGCGGCTGCGGGCGCGACTACGGCTGCGGGTTCCGGTTCATCCCCGGGCTGACCGCCGAGCGGACCGCCGCCGTGGTCTCGGTCGGCAACACCGTCATCAACTGCACCAACAAGAAGATCACGGTGTACCGGACGGTGGTGCTGGAGTCGAGCGCCACCGACAACCTGGCCGGCGAGATCTCCGGTTCCGCCACCATCGAGGGCACCATCGACAACACCACCAACGTGTCCGGCACGGCGGCCGGTTCCAACAAGACCGAGACCTCGCACACCGACACCACCGCGCCCAAGGACAAGGGCCCCAACACCGACACCACCAACGGCACCAACACCACCGTCAGCGGCAGCGTCACCGGCTCCGGCCAGCTCAAGCTGACCGCCACCGCGGCCTTCCAGATGGCCTTCAAGGCCACCTACTCGCACGAGTGGAAACGCACCAACACCGAGAGCACGCAGGTGAAGTTCACCGTCGGCATCGGCGAGGAACTGCAGTTCGGCATGCTCGGCGCGATGACGAGGACGGTTGGCGTGCTGTCGGTCGACGGCACCGGCACGACGGTGAAGAACATCCTGGTGACCAGCCCGTCCAGCACCAACATCAGCACCGTGGTCGCCCAGACCTTCAACGCCAAGGACATCTGCCTGACCCTGCGCCCGCAGCGCGGCCTGTCGGACGGCGCCGTGTACGAGGGTGCCCCGCACCCGGCCGACCGGCGCCCGTCGGCGCGCTACCTGCTGGCGGACGGGCAGGAGTGGGTCCGCACCGACTGACCGACAGCGCCGGGCCCTCGCCCCCACGGGAACCACCGTGGGGGCGAGGGCCAGGCGCCCTCCCGTCGCGGGTCAGCAGTACCACCAGGTGCCGGGCGGGATGACGGTGTCGCCCGGCTGGAGGTTGCCGGTGTGGGCGTTCGAGACCTGGCAGAGGGCGTCGGCGGCCGTGTTGGGGTCCTGGTCGCGCGGGGTGTTGGTGAACTCGTCGAGCGCCTGGGTCTGTTGGGCGATCCCGGCGTTCTCCTGCTCGCCCTTGCCCGCGACGCCCGCCAGGCAATCCCGGCTGGTGGCCGGGCAGTTCTCGATCTGCTGCTTGTTGCCTGCGTCGGTGGTGCAGGCCGGGCTGCCCGCGCCCTCGCCCGCGCACGGGTCGGACGAGCCGGGGGAGGTGGGCTCCGGCGGGGTCTGGAACGCCTGCACGTTGGTGATCAGCTCGCCGCAACCCGGGTTGCTGGTGGCGGTGTTGGTGAAGGTGACATGGGGGGAGTCCTCGGCGGCGGTGAAGGAGTAGGTGCGGCCGGTGTACCAGTCGGCCTTCGCGGCGGGGGCGTTGGTGGTGAAGTCGCCGACCGGGTTGGCCGTGCCCGCGACGGTCACCGTGTAGGTGCGCGGGCCGGCACCGGAGGTGACGCAGGAGTCCGGGTTGTCGTCCCAGACGAGGGTGACGTTCGCGCCGGCCCGCACGCCGCGCAGCCGGGTGCTGAGCGAGACGGCGACGCCGTTCCACCCCAGGGTGGCCGCCTGCAGGCCCTTGGGATGGGCGGCCCGGTCGACGGAGGCGACCCCGGTGGGACCGGTCCAGCCGTCCACTCCGGCCGTCCAGTTGCCGGACTGCACGGTCGGGGAGGAGAACGTCGCGTTCGCCACCGCCACCGGGTCGGTGTTCGCCGCCCCGGCCGGCCACGGTGCGGCGAGGGGGAGGGCTAGGGCGAGGGCGGCTCCGAGCGGGACGGCCAGCGGGCGGGTGAGCGGCACGGTGGGCTCCAGGGGGGGGCAGCGGGAGGGGGCAGCGGGAGGGGGTTCAGGGGGTGAGTGGGACGGAGCGGGTGGCCAGGCCCGGCGGCGGGGGGTCCACCCGGGTCAGCCGCTTGTCCGGGCCGGCCGTGTTGTCGGGCGTCCCGGCGGTCGGGCGGGCGGCGCCGCAGCGCTGGAGCTCGACCTCGCTGAGCGGGCCGGTGCGCTGGTAGTAGCGGTCCGGCAGCGAGGTCGCCGGGACGTCGAAGGTGGCGTCCAGCCGGTAGCCGTTGCGGGAGTTGGTGAACGAGCCGGTCACCCGCTCGCGGGCCGGCTGCACCTCGATCCAGCTCACCTCGCCGGGCTGGATCACCGGGTTCAGTGGCTTGTTCGTGGTCCGGGTCCAGGTCAGCGGGTTGCTGGTGGACACCGCCGCCGTGTTCCCGCCCGCCACGCCGAAGCCCGCCTCGACCTGACTCGCCACGTTGGGACGGCTCTTGGCCAGTTCGGAGCGGCTGGGCAGCAGCGGCGCGCCCTTGAGCGCGTAGTACTGGGTGAGGCTGTCGTACGGCGGCTCGGTGACCTCCAGCCTGCGGTCGTCGGTGATCGCGTTGCGGGTGCAGTTCAGGTACACCTCGCCGACGATCCGGGTCTGCCCGTAGTACTGGTACGAGTACCGCTGGTCGACCGTGAACGTGCAGGTGGTCGGCGAGCCCTCGCAGTCGTCCACCGCCACGCCCGGCTCCAGCGGGTCGTTGCCCCGGTACGCCTTCGGCGGCGGCAGCTGCTCCTTGCGGACCTTCTGGTCGACCGGCGCGGGCGTCTGCTTGGCGGCCACGTTGGTGATCAACGGGCCGCAGGACATCGACCCGGCGGGCTCCGCCGAGTCGAAGGAGACCATCGGGTTGTCCTCGGTCGCGGTGAACGAGAAGGCGCGCCCCGCCGTCCAGTTGGCGGTGCCGACGGTGTCGCTGCCCCTGGTGGTGACCTGCGGGTCCGGCGCGGGCCCGTCGGTGATCAGCGAGACGTTGTACGTCTGGCCGTTCTTGACCTGCTCCGGCGTGCAGCCCTTGAACGTGCTGGGGCTGTCGTCCCAGGTGAGCGTGACGGTGGAGCCCTTCCTGACGCCCCACAGCCGGGTGCGCATGGTCAGCGGCGCGCCGTTCCAGTTCAGCGAGGCCGCCTGGTAGCCCTGCGGGTGCTGGGCCAGGCCCTTGCCGAACACCACGCCGTTGCCGTCCGGCGACCAGCCGGCGTGTCCGGCCCGGGTGCCGTCGTCGGGGGCGACCGGGTCGGCGAAGGTGCCGTTCGGGACGGTCGCGTCGACCGTGTCGGCGGCGTGCGCGGCGGATGGCGGGGCGGTCAGGGCGAGCGCGGCGGCCAGCAGCATCGAGCTTGCGGCGTAAGGGAGTTGACGGAGCATCAGCACTGACCCCATTGCTTCGGCGGGATGACCAGGTACGCGGGCGGGAGGCCGTCGATGAGCGCGTTCGACTGCGGGCAGAGGTGCTGGGCGGCGGCGTCCGGGCTCTCGTCGCGCGGGATGTCGCCGAAGTCCGGTACGGCGGTGGTCTGTTGGGCGATGCCGTCGTTGGTCTGCCGGCCGTCCCCGGCGACGCTGCTCAGGCAGTCCCGGCTGGTGGCCGGGCACTTGGCGATCTCGCCCTTCGCCGCGCCGACGTCCGCGCACTGGGAGCCGCCCGCGGCGTCGCCCGCGCAGGGGTCGGCGGTGCCCTTCGGCGGGGCCTTCGAAGCGGTCTGCCGGGCGGCCACGTTGGTGATCGACGGCTGGCAGCCGGGGTTCGGGTTGGACGCGTCGAAGGTGAAGACGACCTTCGGCGCGTCCTCGGCCGCGGTGAAGGAGTAGGACCGGCCGACGAACCAGTTCGCCCGGCCGGTGGGCTCGTTGGTGGCGAAGCCGCCCGGCTGGTTGGCGTCGCCCGCGACCGACACCGTGTACGTCCGCTTGGCGGTGCCCTTGGCCGCGCAGGTGTCGGGGTTGTCGTCCCAGCTGAGGGTGACCGTGGCGCCCGCGCTGACGGCGCGCAGCCGGGTGCTGAGCGGGACGGCCGCGTCGGGGGTGGCCAGGAAGGCGGCCTGGTGGCCTTGCGGATGGGCGGCCCGGGCGGCGGAGAGCAGGCCGGGCCCCTCCCAGCCGTCGATGGCCAGGTACGCCCAGCTCTGCCCGACCGGGACCTGCGGGGAGGCGAAGGCGCCATTGACCACCACGGCCGGCTCGGTGTCCTCCGCGCCCGCCGGAGCCGGGACGGCGAGGGCGCAGCAGCTACTGAGGGTGATGGCCAGGAGTCTGGCCGGTGAGGTCCGGAGCAACGGGTGCCTCCCTGAACTCGGCTACGGGGCCGATCGGTTGATGGCTGGTCGAGACTTCCGACGATCAAGATCCCTGGCCATGCTGGGCGGATCGACTACGCACCGCAACCGAGGGCGGACCGAACGGGGGGTGGGCGAAGGATCCACTGCGCCGTTGGCATGGAAAGCGGTCCGCACCCGCACGAACCCGGCGGCGCGCGGTTAGGCATTCCGACGATCGGATCGTCACTTCTCGACTTCGACCTTCGACCTTCGACTTCGGATTCGGATTCGACTTCGCATTCGACCGGAGTCGGACCGCCGCCGCACGCCACCCGTGCCGTGCCGAGCCGCGCCCGACCGTGATCACGAGGCACCGATGACATCCCACGCCCGAAGCGCCGCCCTGTTCGCGGCCGCCGCCCCCTGTCTGCTCGCCTGCCTGCTCGCCGCGACCCCGGCCGCCGCGACCCCGGCCGCCGCGCCGGGTGCCCGCCCCGAACCGCAGAGCGCCCCGCAGAGTGCACCGCAGAGCGCCCCGCCCGTCGCGCACCGGCCCGTCGACAAGACCTACCCCGCCCAGCCCCCGCCCGGACGGCTCGCCCAGGGCGGGCCCGTCCAGCGCGCCGTCCCCCGCACACCGTCCCGTTGACGTCCCGCCGCACACCGTCCCGCACGTCCATGGAGGAACCACCGATGCACCGCAAGCTGCGCCAGCTGCCCGCCGTCACCCTGCCCGCGATGGTGGCCGGGCTGACCCTGGTGTGCACCACCGCCCTGCCGGCCGGCACCGCCTCCGCGTACGACCTGCGGTTGCGCGCCTGGGGCAACAACGCCAGCGGGCAGCTCGGCGACGGCAGCGCCAAGACCCAGCGGCTCACCCCCGTCTCGGTGGTCGGCATGGCCGGGGCCGAACTCAACGGCATCGCCGCCGGCGGCACCACGGCGGCCGGGTTCGCGCTCGCGCTGCTCGGCAACGGCACCGTCGAAGCCTGGGGCAAGAACGACAAGGGGCAACTCGGCAACGGGGTCACCGACGCCAAGGAGGACGCGGCCGTCCCCGGCCTGGTCGCCGGACTGACCGGCGTCGAGGCCGTCGCCGCGGGCGGCGCGCACGCCCTCGCCCTGCTCAAGGACGGCACCGTCAAGGCCTGGGGCCTCAACGACAAGGGCCAGCTCGGCGACGGCACGATCGTCAACACCAACCTGCCCGTCACCGTCGCCGGGCTCGCCGACGTCAAGGCCATCGCCGCCGGGGACGCCTTCAGCGTGGCGCTGCTCAAGGACGGCACCGTCAAGACCTGGGGCCTCAACGACAAGGGCCAGCTCGGCGTCACCCCGCTGCCCGTCAGCTCCACCGCGCCCGTCCCCGCGCCGACGCCCGCCACCCGCACCACCGCGATGACCATCCCCGGCCTCACCACCGTCAAGGGCATCGCCGCCGGAGCCGGCCACGCGTTCGCCCTGCTCGCCGACGGCGAGGTGTACGCCTGGGGCCTCAACGACAAGGGCCAGCTCGGCGACGACACCGTCGTCAACAAGCCCTACCCCGTGCCCGTCCAGGAGCTGACCGACGTCGTCGCGCTCTCCGCCGGCGCCGGTCACAGCCTCGCCCTGCTCCAGGACCACACGCTGCGCGCCTGGGGCGCCAACGACAAGGGCCAGATCGGCGACGGCACCACCACCCAGCGCAACACCAGCGTGCCCGTCCCCGGCGTCACCGGCATCGAGGCGATCGCCTCCGGCTCCGCGCACAACCTGGCCGTCCTCGCCGACGGCACCGTCCAGGCCTGGGGCCTCAACGACAAGGGGCAGCTCGGCGACGGCACCACCACCCAGCGCAACACCCCCGTCCAGGTGCTCGCCAAGTCCGGCAGCGTCTCCCTGATCTCCGCGCCGAGCAACGGCAACTTCAGCCTCGCGCGCTGACCGCCTCGCGCGCTGACCGCCCCCTCCGCGGGGCCGGGCCCGTTCGTTCGAGGCGCCGGTCCCGGCCGAGGAACCGAGGAAAGGCACTCCATGACGTCCACTCAGACCGCCGCCGCCCGCCGCTCCCGGCTGCGGCCCGTCCTGCGGCCCGCCCTGCGTCGCGTCCTGCGTCGCGTCCTGCGTCCGGCCCCGCGTCCCGCCTTGCGCCCGGCCCTCGCCGCCGGCCTGGCCGCGCTCACCGCGCTCAGCCTGGCCGCCGTGCCCGCCGGGACCGCGCACGCGCAGGAGAAGCGGCTCAAGGCGTGGGGCAACAACCGCTCCGGGCAGCTCGGCGACGGCACCTGGACCGACTTCCGCACCACCGCCACCACCGTGCTCGGCCTGACCAGCGCCGAGGTCGTCAAGATCGCCGCCGGTGGCGGCGGTTCCGCCACCGGGCACGGGCTGGCGCTGCTCACCGACCGCACCGTGCAGTCCTGGGGCGCCAACGGCTCCGGGCAGCTCGGCGACGGCAGCGTGTTCAGCCACAACGCGCCCGGACAGGTCGTCAACCTCTCCACCGCGCGCGACGTCGCCGCCGGGGGCTGGCACAGCCTCGCCCTGCTCGACGACCAGACCGTGGTCGCCTGGGGCCGCAACAACTACGGGCAGCTCGGCAACGGCACCAACAGCGACAGCAGCGTCCCGGTCCGGGTCGAGGGCCTCAACAAGGTGGTGGCGATCGCCGCCGGGCTCAACCACAGCCTCGCGCTGCGCGAGGACGGCACCGTCTGGGCCTGGGGCTACAACATCAACGGGCAGCTGGGCGACGGCACTTCGGCCAGCCGCAACGTGCCCGCCCCGGTCGGCGGGCTCACCGGCGTCACCAAGATCGCGGCCGGCTGCAACCACAACCTGGCCCTGGTCGGCCCGCCCAGCGGCGGCACCAAGCCCACCAGCGGCAACGCCGTCAAGTCCTGGGGCTACAACGCGACCGGGCAGCTCGGCGACAACAGCACCATCAACCGGTACACGCCCGTCGACACCCAGGGCATCTGGCTCGGCGGCGTCTCGCAGATCGCCGCGGGCTGCAACCACAGCCTGGCCGTCACCGACAGCGACAACAAGCTGAAGGCCTGGGGGCAGAACACCTCCGGCCAGGTCGGCGACGGCACCACCGACTACCGGATCACGCCCGTCCCGGTGCCCGGTATCAAGGGCGTCCAGCTGGTCGCGGGCGGCCGCGAGCACACCCTCGCACTGCTCGGCGACAACACCGTCCGCTCCTGGGGCGCCAACGGCTCCGGCCAGCTCGGCAACGGCACCACCACCGAGAGCAGCACCCCGGTCACCACGCTGACCGCGCTGACCGGCGTCGACAAGATCGCCGCACCGGTGGGCGGAGACTTCAGCCTCGCCAACTGAGCCCCCCGGCAAGGACGTTCAGGGGCCCGCGCGACGCCTGCGCGGGCCCCTGAACGTCCTTGCCGGGGCGGGGTGCCGGCGGGGCCGGACGGTCGGCGGGTCAGTGGAGGCCGAGGCGGGCCGCCAGGTACGGGGCGGTGCGGCTGGTGGGGGAGGTGGCGACGGTGGTGGGGGTGCCGGTGGCGAGGATGCGGCCGCCGGCGTCGCCGCCGGCGGGGCCGAGGTCGATGACGTGGTCGGCGCCGGCGATCAGGTCGAGGTCGTGTTCGGCGACCAGGACGGTGGCGCCCGCGTCGACCAGGCGGTGGAGCTGGGCGGTGAGCCGCTCGCTGTCGGCGGGGTGCAGGCCGGTGGTGGGCTCGTCCAGCAGGTAGAGGGTGCGGCGGCGCCGGGCGTGCTGGAGCTCGGCGGCGAGCTTGACGCGCTGGGCCTCGCCGCCGGAGAGCTCGGGGGCGGGCTGGCCGAGCCGCAGGTAGCCGAGGCCGACCTGCTGGAGGGTGGTCAGGACGCGGGCGGCGGCCGGGGTGTCGGCGAGGAACGCGGCGGCCCGGTCGACGGTCAGCGCGAGGACGTCGGCGACGGTGGAGCCGCGGTAGGCGATCTCCAGGGTCTGCGGGTTGTAGCGGCTGCCGCGGCAGTCCGGGCAGGGGCTCCAGGCGGTGGGCAGGAACAGCAGCTCGACCTCGATCGCCCCGGCGCCCTCGCAGGTCGGGCAGCGTCCGGCGGCCACGTTGAAGGAGAACCGGCCCGCGCCGTAGCCGCGGGCCTTCGCCTCCGCGGTGCCGGCGAACAGCTTGCGCACGGTGTCCAGCAGGCCGGTGTAGGTGGCCAGGTTGGAGCGCGGGGTGCGGCCCAGCGGCGTCTGGTCGAAGGTCACCACCCGGTGGCCCGCGTCGGCCGAGGAGGCGGCTTCGGCGACCGCCGCGAGCAGCGTCGACTTGCCCGCCCCCGACACGCCGGTGACGGCGGTGAGCACGCCCAGCGGCACGTCCGCGTCCAGGCCGCGCAGGTTGTGCCGGGTGACGCCGCGCAGCGGCAGTACGCCGGTGGGGGTGCGGCCGCGGGACGGCGGCGGGGGCGGCGGGTCGAACAGGAAGCGGCAGGTGGCGGAGGCGTCCACCGCGCGCAGGCCCTCCACCGGGCCGCTGTACAGGACGCGTCCGCCGCCGGAGCCCGCGGCCGGGCCGACGTCCACCAGCCAGTCGGCGCCGCGCACCACCGCCAGGTCGTGCTCGACCACGAACACCGAGTTGCCCGCCGCCCGCAGCTCGGTCAGGACCTGCTGCAGCGCCTCGGTGTCGGCCGGGTGCAGGCCCGCCGAGGGCTCGTCCAGGACGTACACCACGCCGAACAGGCCGGAGCGCAACTGGGTGGCCAGGCGCAGGCGTTGGAGTTCGCCGGTGGACAGGGTGGGGGCGGCCCGGTCGAGCGAGAGGTAGCCGAGGCCGAGGCGGTCCAGGGCGGTGAGGCGGTCGGCGAGGTCGGCGGTGATCAGGGCGGCCGGGCCGCCCCCGGCGGTGTACGGGCGCAGCAGGCCGGCGAGGCGGGTGGCGGGCAGGGCGGCCAGGCCGGTGACCGGCAGGCCGGCGAAGGTGACGGCGAGGGCCTCCGGGCGCAGCCGGTGGCCGTGGCAGTGCGGGCAGACGGACTGCTCCAGGAAGGCGGCGGCCCGGGTGCGGGCGGCCTCGCTGCGCGACTCGGCGAAGGTCTTGAGGACCAGGCGGCGGGCGCTGCTGTACTTGCCCCGGTACGGGCGCTGGACCCGGCCGGGTTCGCGCTCGGGGTGGACGGTGACGACCGGCTGCTCGTCGGTGAACAGGATCCACTCCCGTTCGGCGGCGGGCAGTTCGCGCCAGGGCCGGTCCAGGTCGTGGCCGAGCGTGCCCAGGACGTCGCGCAGGTTCTTGCCCTGCCAGGCGCCCGGCCAGGACGCGACGGCGCCCTGCCGGATCGAGAGCGAGTCGTCCGGGACGAGCGAGCGCTCGGTGACCCGGTGCAGCACGCCCTGCCCGTGGCACTCGGGGCAGGCGCCGGCCGGGGTGTTCGGGGAGAACGCGTCGGAGTCCAGGCGGGGCGCGCCCGGCGGGTAGTCGCCGCAGCGGGAGAGCAGCATCCGCAGCAGGTTGGACGTCGTGCTGATGGTGCCGACCGTCGAGCGCGAGGAGGGGACGGAGCGGCGCTGCTCCAGGGCGACGGCCGGGGGCATGCCGGTCACGGCGTCCACCTGCGGGGCCTCGACCTGGCGCAGCAGGCGGCGGGCGTAGGGCGAGACGGACTCCAGGTAGCGGTGCTGGGCCTGGGCGTACAGGGTGCCGAAGGCCAGCGAGGACTTGCCGGAGCCGGAGACGCCGGTGAAGGCGACCACCGCGCCGCGCGGCACCGCCACCGTCACGTCGCGCAGGTTGTGCACCCGGGCGCCGCGCACCCGCACCATGCCGTCGTCGTCGATCTCGCTGTGGTTCACCGCGTCACGCTAACCCGGGGGCGGGCGCGGGGCGGGGAGCGGCACCTCGCTGAAAGCTGCGGGAATAGTTTTCCGTCCGTGGGGAGTGAGCCGGGTGGATGGTGGCGAGGCATATACCTTTTCGCCGCGTCGGCTACCGGATTTCTGTGTCCGTCCGTGGAGCCGCGCCCGTGCAGGTCGCCCCGCCGCAGGAGTCGATCTCGGTGGCGGGCCACCCCTGGGAGATCTTCCCGGGCGGCAGCGGCCAGTTGGCGCCCGCCGCGTTCGAGGGCTACGGCACCCCGCAGGTCTACTCCGGCTTCCGGTACGCCAACATGGTCGGCTCCCTGCCGCAGCTCGGCAGTTGGGACCCGAACGCGGCCGTCGCGCTCTCCCCGGCCGCCTACCCCGTGTGGAGCGGCAGCGTCCAACTGCCCGCCGACACCGCCTTCGAGTACAAGTGCGTGGCCAAGGGCGCGGCCGGGCACGTCACCTGGGAGGGCGGCGCCAACCGCAGCCACACCACCGGCGCCTCCGGGACGGCCGCGCCGCTTCCCGGCCTGACGGCCCGTCCGGACCCCCGTGGGGGGATGTTCCGCATGCGGGACGGTGTGCCGGTCTGCCGGGCGGTCAGGCTCCCGGGTGGCGCGCGTGGTGCAGTTCGACGAAGGAGGCGACCTTGGCCCGCACCGCCCACGGGTCGACGGGTTTGGGCAGGAAGTCGGCGGCGCCCGCCGCGTACGCGCGCGCCGCGTGGTCGGGCTCGCTGCCGATGGCGGTGACGAAGACGATCGGGATGTCACGGGTCCGGGCCCGGCTGCGGATGTGCGCCGCGGTCTCGTAGCCGTCCATGCCCGGCATCTGCACGTCCAGCAGGATCGCGGCGTAGCCGTCCGGCTCCATCAGCGCCCGCAGCGCGGCGGGCCCCGAGGTCGCCGCGACCAGCTGGTGGCCGTGCGAGCCGAGCAGCGCCTCCAGGACGACCAGGTTCTCCCGGCGGTCGTCCACCAGCAGGATCTTCGGCGGCGGGCCGTCGCCGGGCTCCGCCCCGGTGGGCGCGGGCGGCGCCGCGGAGGTGCCCTGCTGCCGCTCCACCAGGGCGAGTTGGCGTTGCAGCAGGGTGCGGCGGGCGCCGGCCCGGGCGGACTGTTCGCGGGCGCGGTCGTACTCCTCGGCCAGCAGCTCGGCGCGTCCCGCCCCGGCCGGGTCCGCGGCGTCCAGTTCGGCGAGCGCCTGCCCGGTCTGCTCGGCCCGTTCCTCCGCCTGCCTCATCTCCCGCTCGGCGGCGTGCAGTTGGCCCTCCAGCTGGCACACCGCCCGGCCGATCGGCCGGGCCACCCGCAGCGCCGCCATCCGCGACCGGTACAGCCGTTCGCGGACGACCGGACTGGGAGCGCTCCCGCGTACGGCGTCGAGCAGCGTCTCGACGAACTCCCACGGCGGGACGCGGACGGCCGTCAGGTAGTCCGCGAGCACCTCCGGGTCCGTCCCGCAGCGGGCGGCGAACGCGTCCGCCGCCGGCCCGAGGCCGAGGAAGAGCGCCCGCAGCTCCCCGGTGAACTCCCGCAGCTCCGCACCGAGTCCGGCGTCCAGCGGCGGAAGGCCGTCGACGGCCGTCACCGGCCGCACCCCGCCGGGAGGACCGCGACCGGCCGCCCCGGCACCCGCATCCGAACCCGCACCCGTCTACCTCCGCCTGCTCCGGTCGACCCGGCCCCGCCCCCCGGGCAGCATCCAGCCGCACGGCAGCGACGGTCGTGATCACCCGCGATCGCGACCGGCCGAGACGGAGACCATACGTCACCGGGAGCCGAATTGACGCCCGGTCAGGTCACGGTTCGGGGGCGGTCGGAGGCGCACCGCCCCGCCCGGCCGGGGCGGTGCGCCCGCGCGGCGCGCCCCGGCGGCCTCCGCCACCGCCGAACCGCCTGTCGCTCAAGTGAGTTGACGGGCCGTCAGCGGTGCACCGCAGCGCAGGTTCCAGCGCCCGGAGCGCCCGCTGAGCGAGGTGGCGGTCAGTGGGGCGACGTCCAGCCGCCAGAACGCGGCGGGCGGCAGCGCCAGCGCGTGCACCACGGCGGCCCGGACGGCGGCCGGTTCGGCGACGGCGAGCACCCGGCCGGCCCCGGCGGGCAGTGCGTCCAGCCAGCCGCCGACCCGGGCCAGCAGCGCGGCGACGGACTCCCCGCCGGGCGGGGCGAACTCCGGATCGGACAGCCAGGCGGCCACCGACTCCGGTTCGCCGGAGGCGAGTTCGGCCAGCGGACGCCCCCGCCAGCCGCCCGGGTCCAGGTCGGCCAGCGCGGGTTCGGCCTCCGCCGCCAGGCCGAGCGCCCCGGCGGTCCGCCGACAGCGCGGCGACGGCGCGGCCAGGACGCGGTCGGCCCGGGGCGCGGCGAGGGCGCGCGCCGGGGCCAGCTCGGCGTCCGAGGGCGCCGAGCCGTCCCCGAACCGGGCCTCGCGCCCGGCCGCGCCGAGCACCGGTGCGACCAACATCACCCGGACCGTCACAGGCCCTCCCTCCAGTGGATCATCCGTGCACGCACCGACACCTCGGGGCGCCGTGCCCCTGGCGGGGTGCGTCCGGGAACGGTACCTTCTCGGCGAACAACCTCATATCGACGACGGCGCGTGGAAGTCCGGTGCAAATCCGGCACGGTCGCGCCACTGTGCACCCCGGGCGGGCAGGCCCGTCCGGGGGAGTCAGACCCGCCTCCGTCGTCTTCCTGCTCCACACGACCGGGACGCGAGTTCCCGCAAAGGAGGTCACCCCGCCATGGCTCACCCCATCGCGCCCGCCGCCGTCACCACGCCGGCCCTCACCCCGCTGTCCGTCCGGGACATCGCGCCCTGGGCGCTGTTCTTCGGCGTCCTGCTGCTGACCCTGCTGTACTTCGTCGGCGCCGAACAGGGCGCCACCTCGCTGATCTCCGGCGAGTCCGTGCACGAGTGGGTCCACGACGGACGCCACCTGCTCGGCTTCCCCTGCCACTGACCGGGGAACGGGCGAACCACTGAGATGAACTCCCACACCGTCCGCAACCTGCTGGTGCGCGGCATGCTCGCCGGACTCGGCGCCGGCGTCCTGGCCCTGATCGTCGCCTACCTGCTGGGCGAGCCCCGCGTCGACGCCGCCATCGCCTTCGAGGACTCCCACGCCCACGAACACGGCGAGGAACTCGTCAGCCGCACCCTGCAGTCCACCGCCGGCCTGGCCACCGGCATCCTGATCTACGGCATCGCGCTCGGCGGCATCGCCGCCCTCGCCTACTGCTTCGCCCTCGGCCGCACCGGCCGCATCGGCCCCCGCGCCACCGCCCTGCTGCTCTCCGGCGCGGCCCTGGTCGCGGTGTACCTGGTGCCCTTCCTCAAGTACCCGGCCAACCCGCCCTCCGTCGGCGACCCCGACACCATCGGCCACCGCACCACCCTGTACTTCCTCATGATGCTGCTGAGCGTGCTGCTCGCCGTCGCCGCCGTGGTGGCCGGCCGGCAACTCGCCCCGCGCCTGGGCAACTGGAACGCCACCCTGGCCGCCGGCCTCGGCTACGCCGTGCTGATCGGCCTCGGGTACGTCCTGCTGCCCGCCGTCAACGAAGTCCCCGCGGACTTCTCCGCCACCCTGCTCTGGCAGTTCCGCACCGCGGCCCTGGCCATCCAGCTCACCCTGTGGCTGTCCTTCGGCCTGCTCTTCGGCCACCTCGCCGAGCGCCTGCTGCTCCCCAAGCCGGTCCGGACGCCCGCCACGGCCGTCCCCGCCGCCAGCTAGCCGTCCCGGAGGGCCGGTCCGCACCCCGTACCCGGGGCACGGACCGGCCCTCCGGCGTGCTCCGGGCGGGGCGGGCCGGTGGGATCAGGTGGTGAGCGGCTTCGAGTTGCGGGTCAGCCAGCCGAGGACGCCCTTGAAGCGCAGCGGGCCCTTGTCCATCGCGAAGGTGCCGTCCGCGTACAGCAGCGGCGAACGCTCGCCGCCCCGCTTCGAGTAGGACTCCACGTTGCGGATCCGCACGCCCCGCGGGTCGGTCAGGTCGATCAGCGCGAAGGCGCACCAGTACGAGTGGGCGGAGTCGTTGGCCAGCGCGCAGGTCACGCTCTGCCCGGCGTGGTCGGTGACGGTGATCTCGGCCCGGTAGGAGTGCAGCGAACCGGCGCCGTTCGACACCGCCGAGTACACGCACAGCAGGACGTAGCCGTGCGCGGCCGGGTTGCGCAGCACCACGCTCTCGGTGCCGGCGGCGGTGGAGTCGCCGCTGTGCCGCAGGAACGGCGCGGCGTCGAGAGCGCCGGGGTGGCGGAAGTCGACCGCCGCGGTGGTCGGTCCGGGCTCCGCGGAGACTTCGTCGGCCGGGACGTACATCGCGAACAGGTCGAGGTCCGACCCGCCCCGTTCCCGGCCGCGCCAGGTCAGGGTGCAGGTGATCTCGGTGTCCGGCGCGTCCTTGGCCAGGCTGATCCGCCCGCTCTGACCCTTGGTCAGCACGACGGGCGGCGGGGCGGGGTCGGTCATGGCGGCCTCCGGGGCGCGGTGGGGGACGTGACGGCCCGTGACGGGCCCGGGGCGGGCGCGGACGCGGCGGGGCCGGGTGTCCGGACACCCTACCCAGGCACCTGGAGCGCGCGGCACCGGCCGCACCCGGCGTACACGAACCGGCCTGCCGGCGGGCGCGCGCCGTGTGCGCTGCGCCATCGGACGCACTCCGGCGGGCCGCAGCCGGGTGCGGGCGGCGGGGCGCGTGACGATCGGCGCAGGGCCTTCGCGCACCGGGCGCGGAGGAGAGAGGTGCGTCGTGACCATCGATCGTCGTCGTTTCCTGGCCTTGGGCGGGACCGTCGGGGCGGGACTGCTGCTGGGGGCCGCCCCGGCGCGGGCACAGGGGTCGGTGCGGGCGTTCCCGGCCCGGCAGCGCGGGTGGCGGGCCGCACCGCCGGACTGGCAGGCGCTGCGGCAGCGGCTCGGCGACCGGCTGGTGCTCCCCGCCGACCCCGGGTACGGGACGGCGCGGCTCGGCTTCAACGAGCTGAACGACGGTCAACTCCCCGGCGCGGTCGCCAAGTGCGCCTCCGCCGACGACGTCCGGGCCTGCCTGGACGTCGCCCGCGGCCACGGCATCCCGATCGCCGCCCGCAGCGGCGGTCACAGCTACCTCGGCTACAGCGTCCCCGACCGCGGCCTGGTGATCGACCTGCGCGCGATGAACACCGTCCGGGTCCTCCCCGACGGCACCGCCGAGGTCGGCGCGGGCGCCCGGCTGATCGAGGTGTACGCGGGCCTCGCCGCCGCCGGACGCCTGCTGCCCGGCGGGAGCTGCCCCACGGTGGGCATCGGCGGACTCACCCTCGGCGGCGGCATCGGCGTCCTGGCCCGGAAGTACGGCCTGACCTGCGACCGGCTCACCGCCGCCCAGGTGGTCACCGCCGACTCCTGCGTGCTCACCGCCGACGCCGAGCACGAGTGCGACCTGCACTGGGCGCTGCGCGGCGGCGGGGGCGGCAACTTCGGCGTGGTCACCCGGTTCACCTTCGACACCCCGCCCGCGCCCGGCCTCACCGTCTTCGTCGTGCCGTTCCCCGCCGGGTCCGTCGCCCAGGTGCTCGGCGGCTGGCAGCAGTGGTGCGCCGACGCGCCGCCCGAACTGTGGGCCAGCTGCCAGGTCTCCGGCGGCAACCCGCCCACCTGCCGGATCGTCGGCTGCTGGGTCGGCGACCCGGCCGGCGCGAACCAGCAGATCGACCGCCTGGTGCGGCTGGCCGGCACCGCGCCCACCGGACGCACCGTCGCCGCCAAGGACTACCTGGACGCGATGAAGTTCATGGCCGGCTGCGCCAACGACACCATCGCCCAGTGCCACCCCACCTGGGAAGGCGGCCGGCTCACCCGCACCGGCTTCGTCGCGGTCTCCCGGATGTTCGGCCCCCGGCCGCTCGACCCGGCCCGGCTCACCGAGCTGATGACCGGCCGCACCGGCGTCGACCTGCTGCTCGACTCGCTCGGCGGCGCGGTCGGCGAGATCGCCCCCGACGGGACGGCCTTCCCGCACCGCGGCTCGCTCGCCAGCGCCCAGGTCTACGCGGGCGCCACGCCCGGGACGGAGGACCGGGTCCGGGCCACCGTCGACGAGATCCGCGACGGCCTCGCCCGGCTCGGTGCCCCCGGCGCGTACGTCAACTACATCGACGCGACGCTGCCGGACTGGGGGCGCGCCTACTACGGCGAGAACCTGCCGCGACTCCGGCGGGTGGCCCGGCAGTACGACCCGGACGGGGTGTTCGCCTTCCCGCAGTCGGTCACGGCGGCCTGACGCGAGAAACCAGGGGCTCGGGGAACGGCGGGGCCGTGCTGCTGCGGGACGTGAACAGCGCCCGGAGCCGGTGCGCGCGACGGCAGTGCACCGTCAGCAGACCCAAGCTCGCCGCTCCCCGCGCCCCTGAGGTCGCCCACCGCGCGCAGCGGCGCCGCCCCGATCAGGTGGCGGGGGTGCGCCGGGGGAGGGCGAGCAGGGTGATCGCGGCGGTGACCACGGTCAGGGCGAGGACGAAGGCGCCCAGGGTGAAGAGGCCCAGGGTGAGGCAGGCGGTCAGCCCGAGGAGGGCGAGGCAGCACAGGGCGGCGGCGGAGCGGAGCGCCGCGCGGCCGGTGGCCCAGGCGGCGCGCAGCGGGCCGCGGCGGTGCCAGAGCCCCCACAGCGCGAACAGGCCGAAGAGCGGGAAGGCCAGGGTCAGCGCCCCGAGTTCCCGGTCCCGGGTGAACAGGGAGTGCGCGTCCACGGAGAACACCTCGGCCGCGCCGAGCACCGTGCAGCCGGCGCCGAGCACGACGAACGCCGTTCCCACCACCGGGAAGGCCGAGGTGCCCCGCAGCGGCGCCGTCCGGCCCGACTGCGCCTGCTGGGCCTGGAGGAAGGCGACGAACCGGTCCCGCGCGCCCCGCAGGTTGAAGGCGAGGAAGCAGCCGATCGAGAACGCGGCGACCCCCCAGCAGAGCATGAACAGGTGTCCGGACTCCGGGTCCGTCCGGCCGGCCGTCAGCATGGCGGACCTCCTTCCTGCGCGGGGCGCTGCGGCACTCCTACCACGGGACGGCGGGCCGGGGGAAGATCGACGACCGGTGGGGGTCAGTCCAGGGCGCGGGCCCGGCGCAGCAGGAAGGCGCCCGAGACGGCGGCCAGGACGGCCATGCAGGCGGTGAAGACCAGGCCCGCGTCGGACAGGCCGAGCGGGGCGTCGAGCAGGCCCACGCCGATCACCGGGATCGAGATGCCCAGGTAGGCGACCACGAACAGGGCGGAGAGCACCCCGCCGCGGTGGGCGTCGGGGGCGGCCGCCGCGACCTCGCCGACCGCGCCGCGCAGCGTCATGCCCTGCCCGGCGCCGCCGACCAGGGCGGCCAGCACCAGCGGGGCGAGCGTGCCGGTGGCCAGCGAGAGGGCGAACAGGCCCAGGCCCCCGATTAGCACCAGGCAGCCCAGCGGGACCGCCCGCCGCGCGCCCAGCTTCGGCACCAGCAACTGGCCGCCGGTGGAGGCGAAGAACGCGGCGGCGACGATCAGCCCGACCAGCGCGCGGTCGTGCACGCCCAACTCCTCGGCGAGGAACGCGGGGGTGACCGAGGTGAACACGCCCAGCAGCGAGAACCCGGCGAACGCGGCGACCGCGGCGGGCACGAACACCCCGCGCACCTCGGCGGGCAGGGACGGCCGCCGGGGCCGCGCGGTGCGCAGCCGGCCGGCCCCGGCCACGGTCTCCGGGAGCGACCGGGTGATGGCGAACGAGGCCGCCAGCAGGGCGAGGTGGACGACGAACGGCAGGGTCAGCGGCCGCGGCGCGTACTGGGCGAGCAGCCCGGCCAGCAGCGGCCCGCAGCCCAGGCCGCCCATGTTGGCGGCGGTCGCGACGAAACCCGCCCGCCCCCTGCGCCCGGGCGGGGCGAGCTCCAGGACGTACGCGGTGGCGGTGCCGGTGAACAGGCCCGCGGAGAAGCCCGACAGCAGCCGGCCCGCGAACAGCCAGGCCAGGCCCTGCTCGGCGAGGAACGCCACCGCGCTGGCCGCCGCGCACGCCAGCCCGCACAGCAGCACTGGCCGCCGCCCCACCGCGTCCGAGACGTTGCCGAACAGCAGCAGCACGCCGATCACCCCGAGCGCGTAGACGGCGAACACCACCGTCACCATCAGCTCGGAGAACCCGATCCGCTCCTGGTACAGCCCGTACAGCGGGGTGGGCAGCGTGGTCCCGGCCATGCAGACGGCGAACGCGGCCGCCGCCCCCAGGTACCCGCTGCGTCGGCGATCTGTCACCACCCCACCGTAGGCAGCGCGCCGGACCGGGGGAGGAACCGGCGCGCCGGGGGCGGACGGCGGGCGGAGGCGGAGGCCAGGGGGTCAGGGAGTCAGGGGGTCAGGGGGTGACGACGGCGAAGTCCGGGTCCGGGGCGGTCAGGTGGCCCATCAGCTCGGACAGCACCTTCGGGTCGCCCTCGACCCGGGCCCGGCCGTCGGCGGCGAGCTTGCCGAGGTCGGCGGTGCCGAGCAGGACGGCGCGCAGGTCGGCCTCGTCCAGGGTGATCGTCGCATCGGGGGCGGCGACGGCCGGGCCCTCGCCCTCGACGTGGGTGAGGACGCCGTTGTGCAGGCGCAGGGTGATCGGCTGCGGTCGGCCGTCGACGTTCCAACGGATCGCGAGCGAGGCGTCCCAGCTGCCCGGGCCGTCGATCCGGATCGCGAGCGAGTCGAACAGCTGCTCCAGCGTCAGCGCCGCCAGCAGGTCGGGGGAGACGGTCTCGGTCGGGGTGCCGACGCCGCCGTCGCGCAGCTCCAGCGCGCCCATCAGGTAGAAGTTGCGCCAGGTGCCGTTCTCGCTGCCGTAGCCGAGCTGTTCGAGCGCGGCGGCCTGCAGGGTGCGGGCGTCCGCGTTGGACGGGTCGGCGAACACCACGTGGTTGACCACCTCCGCCACCCACCGGTAGTCGCCGGTCGCGAACGCCTCCCGGGCCTTGGCGAGCACCTGCTCGGCGCCGCCCATGAAGTCGACGTACCGGGTGGCGGCCTCCACCGGCGGGTGCTGCCACAGGTGGGCCGGGTTGCCGTCGAACCAGCCCAGGTAGCGCTGGTAGATCGCCTTGGTGTTGTGGCTGACCGAGCCGTAGTAGCCGTGCGTGTGCCACGCCCTCTCCAGCGCGGGCGGGACCTGCATCCGCTCGGCGATCTCCGGGCCGGTCAGGCCCGTGTTGAGCATCCGCAGGGTCTGGTCGTGCAGGTAGCCGTACAGGTCGCGCTGCTCGGACAGGAAGGCGATCACCCGCTCGCGGCCCCACACCGGCCAGTGGTGCGAGGCGAACGCGACGTTGGTGTTCGCGCCGAACAGGTTGACCGCCTCGGTCAGGTAGCGCGACCACACGTGCGGGTCGCGGACCTGCGCACCGCGCAGCGTCAGCAGGTTGTGCAGGTTGTGGGTGGCGTTCTCCGCCATGCACAGCGCCGCGTGCGCCGGGAAGAAGATGTTCAGCTCGGCCGGCGCCTCGGTGCCCGGGGTCAGCTGGAACACCATCCGGATGCCGTCGACCACCTCCTCCTGCCCGGTCCGGGTGACGTGCACGGTCGGCGGGACCAGCCCCACCGCGCCCGTCGAGGTGGTCTGGCCCAGGCCCGCGCCGACCTGCCCGTGCGGCCCCTTCGGCAGCGCCGCCCCGTACATGTACGCCGCCCGCCGGCCCATCGCCGTGCCCGCGTACACGTTCTCGCTCACCGCGTGCTCCAGGAACCCCTCCGGGGCCAGCACCGGGACGTCCGCGTCCTCGGGGAGGACGCCGCGCACCCCGCCGAAGTGGTCGATGTGGCTGTGCGTGTACAGCACGCCGGTCACCGGGCGGTCGCCCCGGTGCGCCCGGTAGAGCGCCAGGCCCGCTGCCGCGGTCTCCGCCGAGATCAGCGGGTCGATCACCAGGACGCCGCGCTCGCCCTCGACGATCGTCATGTTCGACAGGTCGAAGCCGCGGACCTGGTAGATCCCCTCGGTGACCTCGAACAGGCCGTGGTCGGAGACCAGCCGGCTCTGCCGCCACAGGCTCGGGTTCACGCTGTCCGGGCACTCGCCGGACAGGAAGCCGTACGCCTCCAAGTCCCAGACGGGCCGGTCGCCGCTCCTGACCAGCGGATCGGCCGCCGTCCCCAGGAAGCCCCGCTTCGCGTCCTCGAAGTCCTGCGTGTCGTCGAACGCGAAGCGGCCGAGCACCGCGCGGTTGGCCTCGACGATGCTCGCTTCGGCGGGCTCGGGCTGGGTGTGCTGCGCCATCGATGACTCCCGGATCGCGGACGGATGTTGCCCCCAGCCTCGGTGCGCGGCGGGCGCCGCGCCCGGCGGCCCGGCCCGGGATTGCGCCGATCGAATGAACGGACTCCGAACGCCCTTGCGGAGCAAGGGAGTTGGGCAAACGGTCGGGTGCGACCGGTGGGGCGGCGTTTCGGACAACTGCGCCGGAACGTTCCGCCCCGCCGCAACCGCGGGCCCGGCGGGAACGCCGCCGGGCCGCTCCCGGCGGCACCCGGTGGCGCAAACCCGCCCTTGCGGCCCGAGCCGGGCGCCCAGCAGCATGCACTCCCGGTGATCACCCGTGCGCCTCCGGTCGCGACCGCGGGGCGGGTGCGCCCGGCTCCCACCCTCGCGACCGAAATGAGACGGCAGTGCGATCCCTCCTCCGCCCCCACCGCGTCAGCCGCCCGGGCCGCCCCGGCCGCGGGCCCGCCGTTCCGGGCGCACTGGCGCTCTCCCTGGCCGCGCCCCTGCTGCTGGCGCTGCCCGGGCCCGCCGCCGCGGCCGGGACGTCCACCGGGAACACCGCGCCCGCCGCACCCGTCGCGTACGTCGTCGACCAGTGCTGCGCCACCCTCACCACTGTCGACACCGCCACCCGGCAGCCGACCGGACAGATCGCCTTCCCGGCCGGCAGCCGGCCCGCCCGGATCGCCGCCGCGCCCGACGGCCGCCGCCTCTACGTCACCGACCAGGGCGCGCCCGTCGTCCGGATCGTCGACCCCGCCGCCCCCGGCCAGAGCGCCACCATCGCCACCCGCACCGGCACCCAGGCCATCGCCGTCTCCCCCGACGGCACCCGCCTGTACGCCGGGGACCACCAGGGCGACCCGGCCCTCGGGCAGCTCTCGGTGCTCGACCCGGCGGCCCGCACCGTCACCGCCACCGTCCCGCTCGGCTTCCTCCCCGAGGACGCCGCCGTCTCCCCGGACGGCCGCGAGCTCTACCTCACCCAGCCGCAGGGCCTCACCGTCGTCGACACCCGCACCAACACCGTCACCGCCACCCTCCCGCTGCCCGGCTCACCCCGGCAGGTCGCCCTCGCCCCCGACGGCCGGCACGCGTACGTCACCGAGTACGACACCGGCATCGTCGCCGTCGTCGACACCGCCACCCGCACCGTCACCGCCGAGGTCCAGGTCTACGCCGGCGCCGACGGCGTCGCCCTCGCCCCCGACGGCGCCCGCGGCTACGCCACCAGCGCCCTCGGCCCCACCGTCACCGCCTTCGCCACCGGCAGCGGACAGGTCACCGGCATCGTCGAGACCCCCGACGAGCCCAGCGCGCTCGCCCTCACCCCCGACGGCGGGCAGCTGTGGGTGGCCAACCGGGCCAACGACCACCTGACCGTGGTCGACACCACCACCGGCACCGTGATCGACCGGGTCCGCAACGTCCAGGGCCCCGTCGACCTGGTGATCCCCGCCCCGCCCGCCCCCGTCCGCACCGAGGCCGACCTCGCCGTCACCCTCGACGCCGCCGCCGTCCCCGCCCTGATCGGCGGCCGGATCGACTACACCCTCGCCGTCACCAACACCAGCACCACCACCGCGTCCGACACCGCCACCGTCACCGTGACCTTCACTCCCGGCAGCATCACCCCCACCACCACCGCCCCCGGCTGCACCGCCGCCCCCGGCCGCCTCACCTGCACCGTCACCCACCTCGCCCCCGGCGCCACCGCCCGCCGCACCGCGAGCCTCCCGGTCGCGCTGCTCAGCCTCGGCACCACCTACCGGGCCACCGCGACCCGCACCGCCGCCACGCCCGTCGACCCCGACCCGAGCGACGACAGCGCCGGGCGCAGCTGCACGGCGCTCACCACGTTGATCATCAACTGCGGCTGAGACCCCGGCCCCGGCTGCCGGAGGGGACCGCCCCGGCGGCCGGGCCCTGGTCCGGGTCCGGTGGCCGGGCTCGGCGGGCCGAAGTGGGACATTGCTCCGATAATGGGCCGTATGGCTGACAAGACGAGCAGTGCGGAGCGGCCGGCCTCGGTCACGGTCGGCGGCCGCGAGATGCGCATCAGGACCATCACGTTCCTGGTGCTCGGAGTACTGGCGATCTGGTTCATCGCGGTGAACACCGCCTCCGTGGAGATCCGCCTGTGGATCCCCACCGTCACGCTGCCGCTGTGGCTGGTCCTCCTGGTCACCCTGCTGGTCGGCGCCGCGCTCGGCGGGCTGCTGTCCCGCCGCCGCCGGAGCCGGGGCTGACGCCGGGCCGGTCGTCCGCCGGGGCTCAGGCGCGGAAGTCGCAGAGCAGCAGCGCCGAGTCGTCGTCCGGACCGGTGCCCGTCCACTCCTCCACGTCCGCCCGCAGCCGGGCCAGGGCCTGCTGCGGGCACGGCGGGGCGAGCAGCGCCGCGGCCCGGTCGGCCAGCGGGTAGAACCGGCCGGAGCCGTCCCGGGCCTCGGTCAGACCGTCCGTGCAGAACAGCAGCCGGTCGCCCTCGTGCAGGGTCAGTGCCGTCGGCCGCGGCGCGGGCGCGCCCGTCAGCGCGGCCAGCCCGAACGGCGGGGCGGGGTCGAGCTTCGGCAGCACCGGCGCGGTCCCGGCCGCGCCGGTGGCTCCCGCTCCACCCGCCCGCAGCAGGACCGGCACCGGGTGGCCGTGGTCCAGCAGCGTCGTCCGCCCGTCCTCCCGGACGTCGGCCAGCAGCGCGGTGACGAAACGGTCCCCGGAGGTCTGCTCGGCGAGCGCCTGCTCGACCTGCCCGGCGAGGGAGCCCAGGTCCGGGGCGACCGGCGCCGCGTTGCGGAACGCCCCCAGCACCACGGCCGCCGCGCTCACCGCCTCCAAGCCCTTGCCCTGCACGTCCGCGACCAGGATCCGCACCCCGCCCGGCACCTGCACCGCCTGGTACAGGTCACCGCCGACCCGGGCCGTCCGGTGCGCCGAACGGTACGAACCCGTCAGCTCCAACGGCCCCAACCGGGGCGGCAGCGGCGGCATCAGCACGTTCTGCACCGTCTCCGCGACCGCCCGGACGTCCACCAGCTCCCGTTCCGCCCGCCGCCGCGTCACCGACACCCAGCACGCCGCCAGCGCCGTGAACACCACCCCGCCCAGCGCCACCCACACCCGGGTGTGCCCCCACACCCCGTCCCACACCGAGAGCAGCAGCACCAGCACCACCCCCAGCAGCGCCGAACCCAGCACCGTCCGCGGCGCACCCCGCCCGGCCGCCAGCGCCGGGCCCGCCGCGAACAGCGGCAGCAGCCCCAGGGACGGCCCCAGCAGCAGGTCCGCCAACGCCACCAGCCCCATCGCCGCCACCGGCGCGACCCACGGCCGCGCCCACCACCGCCCCCGCCCGGTCCGGCCCGGCTCGTTGACGGTCGACGACATCGCGCTGCTCCCTCTCACCTTCCCGCGCACCGGCGTACCCGCGCGCATCCGGTGGCGACCACCGGCATCGGGCCTCCGACGGTAACCACCGGCCCGCCGCGCCCGGTAGGGCCCTTGGGCCCGCCCGGCCCGGCTCGCCCGGGCCCGCCGAAAAGGTGCGGCCCCGGCCGGACGGCGGTACGAAGGGCTGACGGACGCCGCACCCCTGGACGGTGCGGCGTCCGTTCGCCGTGGCGGTGCACCGCCGCACCGCTGCACCGCCGCACCGCCGCACGCTCAGGAAGGACGCCGGGATGTTCGAGGAACGACGCGCCCGCCACCAGGCCAACCGGGCTTTCGAGCACGGGGACGGGGTCACCCGCTACCGCATGCAGCAGAAGGTCCTCGCCGTCGGCGACGACTACTGGATCGACGACGACGCCGGCGACCACGTCTACAAGGTCGACGGCAAGGCCCTGCGCCTGCGCAAGACCTTCCACATCGAGGACCGCTCCGGCCACCGCGTCGCCACCGTCCAGCGCCGCGCACTGCGGATCAAGGACTCCATGGAGATCGAGGACGCCGACGGCAACCGCATCGCCATGGTCAAGAAGGCCCTGATCAACCCGCTCCGCGACCGCTGGCACATCGAACAGCCCGACGGCCCCGACCTCGACGTCCACGGCAACGTCCTCGACCACGAGTACACCATCGAGAACGACGGCATCAAGGTCGCCGAAGTGTCGAAGAAGTGGTTCCGGGTGCGCGACACCTACGGCATCGACGTCGGCCCGGACGCGGACCACGCCACCGTGCTGGCCGCCGTCATCGCCATCGACACGATGGCGCACCCGGGCGACTGAGCACCGCGGTCGGCGCGGTCCTCACATGAGTATGTATGTATGAATAACTGGCCTGGGGCGGAACTGTCCGGGTCGGGCCGACTGCGTGGTGGCCGCTCGCTCCGGCCCGGCCCGTCCCGGTGGTGACCGCCCTTCGGCAGCCGGTGGCGGGGGGCACGAATTCCGGTTGTTGGCAATCGGCCGGGGGCACGGAAAAGCGCACAAGGCAAATCCGGTGAGGGCACGTATTTCGTTCGGCCGCAATGGCTTCGGCGGGGAAATGGAAACTTGACAGTGGTGTGGGGCCTGCCTATATTTCGGTCGGCCGAGTTCCCGTCGGCGATAGGAAAAGCGTCGGAATGGCGCCGGTGCTCTGCCCGGGGCTGCTGCCGCTTTTCTCACCATGCTTTCGCGGCAAGGTCGTTGGGCCGCGCGCCGGTGAAGGACGGGGTCGGTGCGGTGGAGTGCGGAGCGAATGAAGGAGACCCCTGGTGGCGAATGTCGACGATCCCGCCGTGCGCGCGGTCGAAACGGAGCGGGACCACGTGTTCTCCCTGTACGGGGTGCTGGCCGAGCGGATTTCCGCGGCGCGGGCGGAACGGGCGGGCCTGCTGGAGGTTCCGGCGGAGAGTGCCGGGGAGGCGCGGGAGCGGGAGCTCGTCGTCGAGCGGCTGGGGCGGGAGATCGGCCGGTTGGAGGGCACGGAGCAGGGGCTGGTCTTCGGGCGCATCGACCGGGCGGACGGCACGGCCCTGCGGATCGGGCGGATCGGGCTCCAGGTGGGGGAGGAGGAGCTGCCCCGGCTGGTGGACTGGCGGGCGAACGCGGCGCGGCCCTTCTACGAGGCGACGCCGGTCCGGCCGATGAACCTGCGGCGGCGTCGGCACCTGCGCGTCGAGGGGCGCACGGTCGTCTCGGTGAGCGACGAGCTGCTGGACGGGACCGCCCCGACCGAGGACGACGTGTTGGGGGACGGGCCGCTGGCCGAGGCGCTGTCGGTGCGGCGCACGGGCCGGATGCACGCGGCCGTCGCGACACTGCAGGCCGAGCAGGACGAGATCATCCGCTCCCCGCACCGGGGGGTGACGGTGGTGCAGGGCGGGCCGGGCACCGGAAAGACGGTGGTGGCCCTGCACCGGGCGGCCTACGTCCTGTACGCGTTCCCGCGGGCGACGGAGGAGGGCGTCCTGGTGGTGGGCCCGAACGCCCGGTTCATCGACTACATCTCCCGGGTCCTGCCCTCGCTCGGGGAGAACGACGTCGTCCTGGCGACCTGCCGGGAGCTGGCCGGGGTGTCCGTGGACGAGGCGAAGCCGTCCGGCGCGGCCGGATCGTCCGGTGCGGCGCGGTCGTCCGGTGCGGCACGGTCGTCCGAGGTGGCACGGTCGTTCGAGGTGGCGCGGCTCAAGGGCGGGGCGGTCCTCGCCGAGGCCCTGGCCGGCCTGCTGCGCGTCCACCAGGCGCCCGGCGGCGGCTTCGCGGTGCGGGTCGGACGGGAACCGGTCCGCCTCCCGGGCCGGGAGGTGGCCGTGGCACGGGACGCCGCGGTGGCGGCCGTGCCGGGGCACAACCCCGCCCGGGAGGTGTTCAAGGAGCTGCTGGTCGACGCGGTGGCCGACGCGGTGCAGCGGGACATGGGCGACCTCCTGGCGCAGATCGACGCCGACGCCGAGGCGATGACGGGCATCGACTTCGACCGGTTCACCGGAGCCGCCGGGCGCCGGGTCGAGGGCGCGGCCGATCCGGGCCCGGTCCACGAACTGGATCTGGACGCCGTCCGGGCCGACCTGCTCGCCGACCCCGGCGTCGACCGGGCGGTCGAGGCGCTCTGGCCGCGGCTGGTGCCCGGCGACCTGGTGAAGGCGCTCCTGACCGACGCCGACGCCCTCGCCGAGCACCTGCCCGCGCTGACCGCGCAGGAGCGCGTCCTCCTGCTGCGCGGCCCGGACGACCCGTGGACCGACGCGGACGTGCCGCTGCTGGACGAGGCGGCCAGCCTGGTCGACGGCCCGCCCGGGCGGACGTACGGGCACGTCGTGGTCGACGAGGCGCAGGAACTGACGGCCATGCAGTGGCGGATGATCGTCCGCCGCTGCCCGGCGCGGGCGATGACGCTGGTGGGGGACTTCGCGCAGGCGGGCCCGGTCGCGACGGCGCGGGACTGGACGGAGGCGTTGGCCCCGCACGTCGGGCCGCGGTTCAGGCTGCACGACCTGACGGTCAGTTACCGCACCACGCAGCAGATCCTGGCGGACGTCCGGGGCCTGCTCGCGCGGATCGCCCCGGACCAGCGGCCCACCCGGTCGCTGCGCAGCGGGGAGCGCCCCCGCACCGTGACCGCGCCCCCGGACGGGGTGGTCGACGCCGTCGTCCGGGAGCTCCGGGCCCAGCGCGCCGCGCACCCGGGCGAGTTGCTGGGCGTGGTCTGCGCGGACGCCAGGGTGGGTGAGTTGACGGCCCGGGGCGTCGCGGACCGGGCGCGGATCGTGCCGGCCTCCGAGGCGCGCGGCCTGGAGTTCGACGGGGTCGTCGTCCCCGACCCGGAGGAGATCGTCGCCACCCGCCCGGGCGGGGAGCGGGACCTGTACGTGGCCCTCACCCGGGCCACCAAGCGCCTGTGCACCATCACCGTCCGGCCCGCCTGACGGGACGCCGGGCCCCGCCCGGAGCCGGAGCCGGGGCCGCCGGACGGCGTGCGGCGCCCGGGTCGCGGGCGCCGCGTCGGGGCCGGGTCAGGCGGTGGCGCCCTCCGGCGGGCGGGGGGCCGTCCGGCGGGAGCGGGTGAGCGCCAGGCCGGCGGCGACGACCAGGGCGGCGGCGCCGAGGGCGCCGATCGAGTGCGCCAGGGTACCGGTGGGCTTGGCCGCGCCGAGCAGGACCAGCGGGCAGACGAACTCGCCGAGGAAGAAGGCGCTGTTCCACAGGCCGGTGCCGCGGCCCCGGTTGGCGGGGGTGAGCAGTGCGACGGTGCGGGTGATCAGGGTGGGCAGCAGCAGGCCGGTGCCGAGGCAGTTGACGACCGCACCGACGACCAGGACGGGGACGCTGCCGGCGAAGGCGATGATGCCGAAGCCGACCGCGCAGAGCGCGAGGGTCGCCGGGAGCAGGCGGTCGGCGTGGTCGGTGAGGCGGGTGAAGGCGGCCGCGCCGGCGACGGTGGCGGCGCTGGCGATCGCGGTGCACAGGCCGATGGTGGCGGGGGCCTCGGTGCCGAGGTCCTTGAGCAGGAAGGAGGTCTCCACGGGGACGGTGTAGAAGACGATCGCGCCGAAGAAGGTCAGGGCGCAGGGGGCCAGCAGGCGGCGCAGCAGCGGGGCGAAGGGGGTCAGGGCCGGGGCCGCGGCGGCGTCGGTGCGGCGCCCGGCCGGTCGCAGCATGGTGGCCAGCAGGGGGGCGAGCAGCAGGCCGACGGCGTAGGCCCAGAACGGGGCGCGCCAGCCCGCCGAGCCCGCGGCGCCGCCGAGGGCGAAGAAGGCGGTGGCCGAGACGGCGGAGCAGATCGCTTGCAGGGCGAGGTACTTCTCGCGCCGGCGGCCGCTCCAGTAGTCGCCGATCAGGGTGGTGCAGCAGGTCATGATGGCGGACTCGGCGACGCCGACCAGGGCCCGGCTGGCGATGATCGCGGGCAGCGAGTCGAGCCAGAGCGGGGCGGTGCCGACGATCGCGTAGAGCACGGTGGCGATCACCAGCAGGCGGTGGCGGCCGAGGCGGTCGATGATCGCACCGGCGAAGGGCGCCATGACGGCGAGGGAGAGCGCGGGGACGGTCAGTGCCACGGGCGCGAGGGCGTCCACGCCGGAGACGTCGGCGAAGTGGTCCTGGAGCTTGGGGAGGACCGGGGCGATCAGCACGGCGCCGAGGATCGGCAGGCAGCTGCCCGCCATCAGCAGGGTCACCGTCAGCCGGGGGCGGGCGAGGACCGGGTCCGGCGCGGGGGCGTCGGCGGGGGCCCGGTCCGGTGCGGGGGCCTCGGTGAGCACCTGGTCCGGCGCGGGCGCGGGCGCGGGCGCGTCGGCGGGGAGGGGGGCGGGCATGACCGCTCCGTTCGAAGAGGGGTGGACCTCCGGCCGGAGCGGACGGGGCACGCGTCGGCCCGCCCCCGCCCGGACGGCGGTGGGGAAGTCGGCACGGGACGCCGTGTCGGCGGGCCGGGGTGGCAGCCGTCCTGAACGGGGCTGGTGGTCCCGGGGAACGGCATGGCCGCTCGATTGTACGAATACCCGTCATTCGTCCGACAGCTGACGGTGCGGTTGTTCCCGGCGCCCGCCGCCGACCCGGGCGGCGCTCGTCGCGGGTCGGCCGGGTCGGCGGCGGGCCGGATCGGTGACCGGCCCGGGCGGCGTCGCGTTCCTCGTCCGGGCGCCCCGGGGCCCGTGACGGGCCGTCAGCGGTGGCGGGCGGGCCGGTGGGCGAGGACGAGGGCGAAACCGACGGCGCCGAGGGCGACCAGGACGACGCCGCTGACCAGCAGCGAGGTGGGCGGCCGTTCGCCGGCCACGGAGGCCGCCAGGCCCCGCGCCGGGTCGGGGCGGGCCGCGGTGGCCGGGGGAGTGGCGGTGCCGCTCCGGCCCGGGCCGTCGGCGGGGGTGGGGAGGGCGCCGACGGCCAGCACCTCGGTGCGGGGGGTCGGGCCGGAGCCGGTCGCGGCCCGGTCGGTCGGCGCCGACTCCGCGGCGGCCGGTGCTTCGGCGTCGGCGGCGGGCGCGGTCGGACGGGTGACCCGGAGGGTGGTGTGCGGGGCGGCCTCGAAGGTGTCCGCCGCGCCGGACCGGAGCCCGAGCCGGACGTCCACCTGCTGCGCGGCGGCCCCGGGTGCGGTGACGGAGAGCCGGAAGGTGTAGCGGGCGCTCCCGCCCGGCGCCAGGTCGGTGCTCGGCAGGGCGCTGCCGCCGCCGCGCAGCGAACGGTCGCAGCCGACCGTCAGCGGGAGGGGTGTCCAGCCCGAGGGCGTCCGCACCTGGAGCAGCAACTCGTCGGCGCGCAGCGCCTCCTGGGGCTCTCGGGCGGCGTCGTTCCGGAGGGCGGGCAGCGGGGCGCCGGTGAGGGCGGTGGCCCCGGTGTTGTCGACCTCCGCGGTGAACTCGACCGGGGCCCCGCCCGCCACCAGCGTCCGGTCCGCGAGCGGCAGGAGCGCCACCGAAGCGGTCGGCGCCGACGGGGTGCTGGTCGCGGTCGCGCTCGCACCGGTGCTCGCCGTCGCGCTCGCGCTCGCCGCGCCGGGGTCGGACGCCGGGTCCGACGCGGGCGCGGGGGCGGAGGGCGGGGCCGGGGGCGCGGTGGCGGCCGGCCCTTCGCCGCAGGCCCAGGCGGCGGGGGCGCCGCCGAGGACGAGGACGGTGCCCAGGGCGGTTCCGGCACCGAGGGCGGCGAGACGGGAGTGGACGGGCACGGCAGTTCCCCCCAGGGACGGAAGCGGCGGGCAGCGGGTCGTACACGCGTGCCCCCCGTCTCCCCGCTGTCGCCAGGAGAATGCCGCCCGATCCGGGCCCGACCGAATCCGCTGCCGTCCGCCGCCGTCGGGTCCGCCCGTCGTGGTGGGCGCGGGGCTGGTCAGGCGCGGTGGGCGAGGGTGAACTCCCAGGCGTCGGCGACGATCCGGTCGAGGTCGGGGTGGCGCGGGGTCCAGCCGAGGGCCTCGCGGGCGCGGTCGGCGGCGGCGACCAGGACGGCCGGGTCGCCCGGGCGGCGGTCGGCGACCTGGACGGGGATCTCCCGGCCGGTGACGCGCCTGACGGACTCGATGACCTCGCGCACCGAGAAGCCGGTGCCGTTGCCGAGGTTGCAGATGAGGTGCTCGCCGGGCCGGGCGGCGGCCAGCGCCAGCAGGTGGGCCTCGGCGAGGTCGGCGATGTGGATGTAGTCGCGGATGCAGGTGCCGTCGGGGGTGGGGTAGTCCTCGCCGAAGACCGCGATGTGCGGGCGCTGCCCGAGCGCGGCCTGGAAGACCAGCGGGATCAGGTGCGACTCCGGCTCGTGCCGCTCGCCGTAGCGGCCGTAGGCGCCGGCCACGTTGAAGTAGCGCAGGCTCACCGCCGCCAGGCCGTGCGCGATCGCCTCGGAGGTGATCAGGTGGTCCACGGCCAGCTTGGTGGCGCCGTAGGCGTTGGTCGGCGAGGTCCGCGCACTCTCCTTGATCGGCACCTGCTCGGGCTCCCCGTACACCGCCGCCGTCGAGGAGAACACCAGCCTGCCCACGCCCGCCTTGCGCATCGCCGCCACCAGTTCGAGCGAACCGGCCACGTTGTTGCGCCAGTACTTCTCCGGGTCCGCCACCGACTCCCCCACCTGCGAGGACGCCGCGAAGTGCAGCACCGCGTCGAAGGAGGAATCCAGCACCCCGGCCGCGTCCTGGATCCGCCCCCGGACGAACTCCGCCCCCTCCGGCACCCCCTCCGCGAACCCGGTCGACAGGTCGTCCAGCACCGTCACCCGGTGGCCCGCCTCCAGCAGGTGCGCCGCCACCACGCTCCCGACGTAACCGGCTCCGCCCGTGACCAGGTACGTGCCCATGCCCGCTGACCTCCACCACTCGATGCCCACGGTTCCCACCGTGCTACTCGATCAGAATTCAACAGAATCAAACCAAAGTCAACGAGAAGGGTGGGGGTTCCCGGTGGATCGGTCACCCCGCCCGGCCGGCCCGGGGGGCGGTGGTTGGACGCCCGGACCGGGGGTAACCGCCGCACATGCTGACCGTGGGTGTGGAAGAGGAGTACCTGCTGCTGGACGCCGCCACCGGGGTGCCGGTGGCCCGGGCCGAACAGGTCCGGCAGACGGCCGGCCTGCAACCGGCGATCGACCGGTCCGAGGTCCAACGCGAGCTCCTACAAGCCCAGTTGGAGATCGCCACCCCGGTCTGCGAGACGCTCGACGAAGTCGCCGCGCACCTGGAACGGCTGCGCGGCGCCCTCGCCGCCGCCGCCGCGGAGCACGGCTGCCGACTGGCCGCCTGCGGCGCCGCACCCTTCGCCGACCGCCTGGCGGTACCGGTCAGCGACACCCCCCGCTACCGCACCATCCGCGCCGAGGCCCCGCAGCTGACCGACGAGCAGCTGATCAACGGCATGCACGTGCACACCGCCGTGCCGGACCGCGGGGCCGGCGTCGCCGTCCTCAACGGACTGCGCCGCTGGCTGCCGCTGCTCGTCGCGCTGTCCGCCAACTCGCCGCTGTGGAACGGCACCGACACCGGTTTCGCCGACTGGCGGACGGTGGTCTTCAGCCGGTGGCCGATCAGCGGGGTGCCGCCGCGGTTCGACGGCGCCGCCGACTACGACGAGCGCATCCACGCCCTCGTCGACACCGGGCTGGTCGGCGACACCGGCGGGCTCTACTGGCAGGCCCGGCTCTCCGAGCGCTACCCCACCGTGGAGACCAGGGCCATGGACGTCCAGCTCCGCGTCGACGAGGCGGTGATGCTGGCCGGCCTGGTCCGGGCGATCACCGCCACCCTCCTCACCGACCCCGGCCGCGCCGCCGCACCCCCCGAGCCCCACCCCGAGGCCCTGGCCGCCGCGGTCTGGTACGCCGCCCGGCGCGGCTGCACCGAGCGCCTCCCCGACCCCCTCACCGGCACCCTCGACTCCCCGCCGGTGGTGGTGGACCGCGTCCTGGACGCCCTCGGCCCCGCGCTGCGCCGCAACGGCGACGCCCAGTGGGTCGAACCCCTGCTGGCGCGGCTGCTCACCGAGGGCAACGGCGCCGTCCGCCAGCGCCGCGAACTGCGCCGCAACGGGCGCGCCGGACTGGTCGACCTCATCAGCGCCGTCACCGACGGCACGCCGTCCGGGAGCCCCGCCACGTCGTCCGGAAGCCCCGCCACGCCGTCCGGGAACGCTGTCACCGACGGCACGCCGTCCGAACCGGTCGGCGACCCGGCCGGGTGAGCCGGGGCGGCCCGGCGCGCACCGGCGGCGGACGGCGGGACCGGCCGGGCCCGCTCACAGGCGCAGCACGACCAGGGCGGTGTCGTCGGTGAGCCCGGCGGGCGGGACGAGGTCGGCGAGCAGGGCGTCGGCCAGTGGTCCCGGCTCGGCGCGGCGGTGGCGGGCCAGCGAGCGGGCCAGCCGGGCCAGGCCGACGTCGATGTCCTCGCGGCGGCGCTCGACCAGGCCGTCGGTGTACAGGACGAGGACGGAGCCCTCGACGAAGGCCGTCCGCGCCTGGGGGCGCCCGGCCCACTCGGGGCGGGCGCCCAGCGGGGGATCGGTGGCCCGGTCCAGGAAGGTCACGGCCCCGTCCGGCCCGCACAGGGCGGGCGGCGGGTGGCCGGCGCAGCTGTAGGCGAGGGTGCGCTCCGCCCGGTCGATGAAGACCGACACGGCGGTGCTGTTCTCCGCGCCGTCCACGGAGCGGGCGTACCGGTCGAGCACCTCCAGGGCCTGGGCCGGGCCGGCCGCGACCCGGGAGGCGGCCGACAGCGCGCTGCGCAGCTGCCCCATCACCCCGGCGGCGCGCAGCCCGTGCCCGACCACGTCGCCGACGGCCACCGCGGTGCGGCCGTCGCCGGGCAGCTCGACCAGGTCGTACCAGTCGCCGCACACGTTCAGCGCACCGGCGGCGGGCCGGTAGCGGACGGCCGCCCGGTGGTGGTCCGGCGGGCGCAGCGCGGGCAGCATCGCGGCCTGGAGGTGCAGGGCCACCTCCCGTTCGCGGGCGTGCGCCCGGCGCAGGCGCTCGTTGACGTCCTGGAGCTCCCGGGCCCGGCTGTACAGCTCGGCCCCCAGCACCCGGGTCCGGCCGCTGTCGCGGATGCCGCGGGCCTTGATCAGCTCGGTGACCTCCTCGACCCGGTGCACCAGGAGCACCACCTCCCCGTCCGGGCCGAGGACGGGCACGTTGACCGTGCTCCAGTACCGCTCCTCCCACTCCCCGGGACGCCCGGCCTCCTCCACGTCGTAGCGCTGCAGGGCCATGGCGTCGCGCACCCCGGTGGCCAGGACGCGCCGCAGCGAGGCGTGCAGGTTGCGCACGCCGCTGGCCGTCGGTTGGCCGGGGTTGTCCGGGAAGACGTCGAACAGGAAGCGGCCGACCACCTGCGCGCGGTCCCGCCCGGACAGCAGCAGGTACGCCTCGTTCACGTCCGCGAACACCAGGTCGGGGGTGAGCAGGGCGACCGCGCCGGGCAGGGCCTGGAAGACGCCCGGGTAGTCGATCACGGGTCCGCTCACGATCACCTGCCGTACGCCGCCGGGTCCCGGTCGGGGAGTGCTTCCACGATAGGCACGGGAGCCCCGACCGGCCCCCGCTCCCGGCCCCGCCCCGTGAACCGGCCCGGCCGACCGGGGTGACGAGCGGGCGCATGGACCGGGGCGGGCCGGACACACGCGGGACATGCGCACCAGGTGGACGACCCGGCAGACGAAGGCACGACGCGCGGTCCCGTACGCGGGAGCCGCCCTGGCAGTGGCGGCCGCCGCCGCGGTGGGCGCCCGGGCCGCCGGCCCCGCGACCGCGTGGTACCGGTCGCTGGACAAACCCGGCTGGCAGCCCCCGCCATGGGTGTTCCCGGCCGTGTGGACCCCGCTGTACGCCTCGATCGCCTGGAGCGCCGGACACGCGCTCGGCCGCGCCCGCGGCCGCGAACGCGCCGCCCTGGCCGCCGCGTACGGGACGAACCTGGCGGTGAACGCCGGGTGGACCTGGCTCTTCTTCGGCCTGCGCAGCCCCGCCGCGGGCGTCGCGGGCAGCGTCCTGCTGGACGCCGACACGCTGGCCCTGATCAGGCGGACGGCCCGGCACGACCCCGCGGCCGCCGCCGCGCTGGCGCCCTACGCCGCGTGGTGCCTGTTCGCCACCGCGCTCAGCGGATCACTGGCCCGCCGCAACGGCTGAGCGCCCCTCCGCCGCCCCGACCTCGAACGGACGGGGTGCCCGCCACGGCGGTGATCCGGCCGGGCAGGCCCTCGGCGAAGGGCCGGAACAGCACCGGGACGAGGTGCCACGCGTACGCCTCCGTCGGCGACGGGACCGACGCCGGTCGCTGCCGGAGGCGTACGCGCGGCAGGGTAATGCGCCGCAGGGGTGTGCGTGGCACGGGTGTGGGCGGACCGGGGATGTGCGGCAGGGGCGTGCGTGGCACGGTTGTGGGCGGACCGGGGATGTGCGGCAGGGATGTGCGTGGCACAGGAACGCGCGGCACGGGCATGCGCGGACCGGGTGTGCGGCACAGGAACGCGCGGCACAGGTGTGCGCAGTACAGGAGCGCGTGGCACAGGCGTGCGCGGACCCGCAGTGGGCATCCGCGCGGAGAGCCGGAAGTACCGGCGGACCAGGAGCAGCGGAGGGAACCCGCCATGACCGCACCCGACCGGACGCCCAAAACGCCCGACCTGCCGCCCGCCCCCGGGACGGAGGCGCCGGACATGGAGGTGGTGGTGCCCGACACCGGCCCGGCCGCCGAGGAGGGCCGCGATCGCACCGAGGGGCCGGCCCCCGAGCGGAACCGCACCGCCGCCGAGACCACCGAGGCCCGGAGCGAGGACGAGCCCCCCGACTGACCGCCCCGGGACGGCCCGGCGCGTGGGTGCCCCGCGGCCTGCGCGTCCGGGGGCGCCCCGGGGATGCGGCAGGGGGGCCGGTCGCCCCCCGTTGTTGCTCCGACCAGGACTCCGCGCTCCGGTCCGGCGTCCTCCGGACGGGTGGCCGGGCTGGGCCGCACGGGTGGCCGGGCGGCGTCAGGGCCCGTCGGCGGTGAACCCGGGGCGGTGGCGGGGGACAGTACGTCTCGGCCGACCCGTCGCGTGCCGTCCGTACGCGCCGCCGGCCCGAGCACCCCGAACCGAGGGTGCCGCCCCGTCCGGGACGGCGCCCTTCCCGACATCGAGGAGTCGACATGTCCCGCACCCGCAAGTACTTCGCCGTCGTCGCGCTGGCCGCCACCGCCGTCCTGGGCACCGCCGGAGCGGCCTCCGCGTCCGCCGGCGCCCAGGGTGTGGCCGTCGGCTCGCCCGGCGTCCTGTCCGGCAACGTGATCCAGATCCCCGTGCACATCCCGGTCAACGTGTGCGGCAACAGCATCAACCTGATCGGCGCGCTGAACCCGGCGTTCGGCAACTCCTGCGCCAACATCGGCTGACCACCCCGGACCGGCGGGTCCGCACCGTGACCCGCCACCGGCCCGCGGGCCCCTCCCGGAACCGGGAGGGGCCCGCGCGCGTGCCGGGAAGCCGGGCGGGGCTCAGGAGCGCCGGCTCCTGCGGACGACCAGCCAGATCACCACGCCGACGATCAGCACCAGCAGGATCGACACGGCCAGGAAGCCGATCAGGCCGCCCTTGGACTTCTTCTTTTTCTTCTTCGCCGAGCTCTTCGCCAGCTGCACGGACTCCTGCGCCCGCTGCCCGGCCGACACGTGCACCTGCCCGCCGGCCGCCGGAGCGGACCCCTGCGGCCCGGCCGCGACCGCCGCCGTGCGCGGCACCGGGGTCGTGGCCGCCGCCGTGCCGGTGGCCGACACGGCGCCGCCGCCGGCCAGCGCCAGGGCGAGCAGCACCCCCGCCAGACGTCTCCTCATCTGTCCCACCTCGTTCCCGACCGGCCCCAGCGGCCCGCGTCCGGCTCACTGTGGCAGCCGCCGGGCCCGCCGCGGCAGGGGTCGGGAGCGGCCCGTTCCGAGACTGTGACGCTGTAACAGCGCCGTGCCGCACCGCCGGAGGGGTGACCGGGGCCCGCCGGGGGCGGGCTACTTGCCGTCGGAGAGGCCCAGGGCCTGGAGGTCGACGCCGCCGTAGGCGTCGGTGACGTAGACGTTGGTGAGACGGGGGTTGCGGTAGTTGAGGGTGCGGGTGGCGAGGTAGGGGAGGTAGTAGGCGCCGTCGGCGACCTTGTGGTTGACCTTCCGGTAGAGCTCGGCGGCCCGGGCGGGGTCGGTCTGCGCCGTGGCCTGGTCGAACCAGCCGTTGATCTCGGGGTCGTTGAGGCCGGTGAAGTTGTAGTTGCCGGTCCCGCGGATCCGGCGGCCGTCGGTCAGGTCCTGGAGGAAGACGCCGCCGGAGGGGTAGTCCGCGATCCAGCTGGACATGATCAGCCCGTAGCCCTTGGACTTGACGGTGTCGGGCGACCCGACGGTGTCGGCCATGTCCTTGAGCTCGTAGGTCTGGGGCGTGACGTTGATGCCGACGGACTTCAGCGAGTTCTGCAGGGCCAGCGCCGCGGCCTGCTCCTTCGGGTTGTCGGCCCGCACCGCCATGGTGGTGTCGAAGCCGTTCGGCTTCCCGCAGGCGGCGAGTTCGGCCTTGGCCTTGGCCGGGTCGGGGCGGCCGTCGGTCAGGCCGTAGGGGTCGTAGTCGTCCGAGCCGCTGACGGTCGGGGGGAGCAGGGTGCCGACGGGGGTGCCGGACTGGGGGCCGCCGCGGGCGGTCTGGAGGGCGCCGGGGTCGGCGGCGTACAGGACGGCGTTGCGGCAGTGCTGGTTGTCGAGCGGCGGGACGGCCGGGACGAGCGCCACGTAGCGCACGACGCCGGTGGCGGGGTCGTCGGTGCGCGCCTTCAGGCCCGGGTCGGCCAGGACCTTCGCCTGGGTGGCGGGCTGCAGGCCGGCCTGGGCGAGGTCGAGGTCGAACCCGCCGGAGAGCAGGCGGTTGTCGACCTCCTCGCCGCTGCCCGCGACGGTCAGCCGGATCCGGTCCGGCAGCGCCTTGCGCAGCGGGTCGGTGGACTGGTCCCAGGCCGGGTTGCGCTCCAGTTCGTAGCTCTTGCCGGTCTGCACGGTGCGGAACCTGTACGGGCCCGAGGAGACCGGCTTCTCGCCGTACTTGTCGCGGGTGTCGGCGGCCTTCGGGACGGGCGCGGTGGTGCCCAGGGTCAGCAGGTAGGGGAAGTCGCCGTTCGGCTCGGCGAGGGAGAAGACCACGGTCAGGTCGTTCGGGGTGCGCACCGACTTCAGGCCGAGCCGGTCCGGGTCGGAGTCGCTGTACGGGCCCTTGTAGCCCTGGCCCTGGTCGAGGACGTCGGACAGCAGCACCGGGCCGCCGAACAGCACGTCCTGGTCGAAGGAGCGCTCGATGCCGTACTTGACGTCCTTGGCGGTGATCGGCGTGCCGTCCTCGAACTTCAGCCCGGGCCGCAGGCGGACGGTGTACGTCCGGCCGTCGGCCGAGACCTCCGGCGCGGCGGCGGCGAGGTCGGGCACCACGGCGGTGCCGTCCCGGCCGGGCGCACCGGCGTAGGCGTACAGGGTGCGGACGTAGAGCCGCTGGAAGTTCCAGGCCCACCCGTAGTAACTGCGCGCCGGGTCCAGCGAGTCCACGTCGCCGGAGGTGCCCAGGTTCAGGGTGCCGCCCTTCCGGTCGGACGGGTTCAGCACCTGGTCGATCGCCGCGTCGTACGCCGCCGTCGTGGTGGTCGTGACGCCCCCGTCGTTCGACCGGCGGGAGGACGAGGGCGAGGGGGAGGAGCTGCCGACTCCGCCGACTTCGCCGCCCGCGTTCTCGTAGCGGTTCAGCAGGCCCGGCAGCAGGAGACCGGCCGGCACCACCGCGGCTACCACGCCGAGTGCCCCGAACAGCAGGGCCCGCCGCCGCCGACCGGGACCGCCCGGCGCCGCCGGCCCGGGCGCCGGCACGACCGGCGGCAGCGGCGTGGCGTACGGATTGGGGAACGGCGCGGAGGAGAGGTACGGGTTCGGGGACGGGAGGGGCGAGGCGTACGGATTGGGGGCCGGGTCGGGGGACGGGTCGGGCGAGGCGTACGGGTGCGGGGTGTCCACCGGGCCCGGGGCCGGGTGCGCGTACGGGTGCGGGGTCGCGTCCCGGGCCTGGTCCGGGGCGGGCGGCGGGGTGGTCGGCGGGGCGCTCGGGAAGGGCGGCGGGGCGCTCGGGACGGGCGGCGGCGGGACGGCGTCGCGGGCCGTCTCCTGGCGCGGCGGGGTCTGCGGGGCGGGCGGCGCGGGCGCCACCGCGGGCTGGGCGGCCGCGGCCAGGAGGCGGGCGGTCTGCTCGGCGGTCAGCCGCAGCGCCGGGTCCTTCACCAGCAGGCCCAGCAGTACCGGGGTCAGCGGGCCGGCGAACCGGGACGGCCGCGGGGGCTGGGTGAGGATGGCGACGTACAGGGCGGTCAGCGTGCCGGCGGTGAACGGGGCCTCGCCCTCGACCGCGGTGTGCAGGGTCGCGCCCAGCGACCACAGGTCGGAGGCGGGGGAGGCGGGCTTGCCGTCGAGCTGCTCGGGCGCCATGTAGGCCGGGGTGCCGAGCAGGGTGCCGGTGTTGGTGAGGGACATGGTGGCGTCGGCGATGCTGGCGATGCCGAAGTCGGTGAGCACCACGCGGTTGCCGCTGAGCAGGATGTTGTCCGGCTTCAGGTCCCGGTGGACGACGCCCGCGGCGTGCGCGGCGGTCAGCGCCTCCAGCACGGCCAGGCCGATCGCGGCGACCCGCGGCGCGGGCAGTCGGCCGTGGTCCCGGACGGTGGCGGCCAGCGAGGAGCCGACCACGAACTCCATCACGATCACCGGGGCGCCGTCGTGCTCCACCACGTCGAACACCGTGATGATGCCCGGGTGGTTGATCCCGGCCGCGACCCGGGCCTCCCGCATCACCCGTTGGAGCAGCAACTCCCGCTGCTCGTCCTCGAGTCCGGCCGGGAACAGGATCTCCTTGACGGCGACCTCGCGGTGCAGGGTCTCGTCCCGCCCCCGCCAGACGCGGCCCATCCCGCCCCGCCCGACCGGCTCGATCAGCCGGTACCGTCCACCGATCAGCATGCCGTCCGCGTCTGTCACGGCGGACAGGATATCCGTCCCCGGTGGTGGCCAGGACGGCCATGATCTGTTCGTGATCCGGCACTTGGCGGCCGTCGGGCGGGGCGTGCGGCGGGGCGTGCGGGGGAGCGCCGGGTGGGTTACCTGGTCGGGGCCGGGGCCGGGGCCGGGGCCGGGAGGGTGGCGGCGAGCAGGCGGCCCGCGCCGATCAGGCCGGAGTCGTCGTCCTCGGCGCCGAGGACGACCATTTGGCGGACCTCCTCGGGCGTGAGGCCGAAGCAGCCGAGCCGTTCGAGCTCGGCGGTGAGGAGTTCGGCGTAGCGCGCGCCGAGGGCGAGCGCGAAGCCGCCGATCAGCACGTAGCGGCGGATGCCGATCGAGGTGAACACCGCGGTGATCGCGGTGGCGAGCGCGGTGATCCCGACCCGCACGGCGGCGGTGGCGAAGGCGTCCCCGGCCCGGACGGCGGCCACCAGGGCGCGGTTGTCGAGCAGTTCGGGGTCGGGCGCGCTGGCCGCCAGCGCGGAGCGGGCGTAGCCGGCCGGGTCGGCGAGGGCGGCGCGGCGGGCCGCGGCCAGGGCGCCGCGGCCGGAGGCGAGGGCGCCCAGGTGGCCCCGGCCGCCGCAGTCGCAGGGGGCCGCGTCGGGGGACGGGTCGACGGTCCAGTGGCCGATCTCGCCGCCGTGGCCCTCGGTGTCGAGCAGCACCTCGCCCGCCCGGTAGACCTTGTTGCCGATGCCGGAGCTCACCGTGATCAGGCAGAACGGCCGGTCGTCCGCGGGGTCGACGTACCGCCAGACCGCCGCCGTCAGGTCGTTGACCACCACGACCGGCAGGCCGAGCCGCTCCTCCAGCCGCTGCCGCACCGCGACCTGCTCGCCCGGGCCGCCCCAGACGGTCGGTGCGGCCAGGGCCCGGCCGTCGGCGGTGACCGGCCCGGCGAAGGAGACGCAGACGGCGCCGCTGCCGTGGCGTGCGACCGCCTCGGCGGCGAGGGCGGCGACCTGGTCGAGCACCCGGGCCTGCAACTCGGCCACCGGCCGGCCCGGATGCCCGGCTATGCCGTCGGTGGGGACGCGCCGGACGTCGGTGACGGCGTCGTCGGCCACCCCGTAGCGAGCGGTCCGCAGGGTGGTGCCGCCGAGGTCGATGACGGTGAACGCGGCGTCGGACAAGGGTTGCTCCCCAGGTGTCGGTGCGCGGGCGCGCGGGTGTGGCGGGCCCGGTGGGTGCGGCAGACGCAGGGTGGTGCGGGGTGGTGCTCCGGCGGGCGGATCGGCGTGATCGTACACGGCCGGAGGCAGATATGGGAGCGCTCCCACTCGGGGTTCCGGGCCGTCGGCGAGCGGGCGGCGGGCGGACGGGCGCCGTCCGACCGGGCGGACAGGCCCCGGCGAACCCCGTGTGCGCTGTCGGGGCCGAGGTCTACATTTGTTCCCTGACGCCGAATCGGGCGCAGCGCGGCTCCGGCCGCGGGGCGGTGGCTACGGGGGTGGCGATGGCGTCCGGTGCGGGGCGGAGCGGCGCGGGGATCGGTGGGGTGCGCACCACCGCCAAGTACGAAGTGGACGCGCTGGTAAAGGACTTGGTGGCGCAGTTCAGCGCGGCCCGGCTGCCGATGCCGGTGGTGGTGCTGTACGCGCAGGAGGACGACCCGGAGCTGGACGCGGAGGTCCGGGCCGTGGTCCGGTCGGTGCAGGAGGCGCAGGAGGGCGGCGACCTGCCGCACCGGACGGTGCCGCACGTGCCGGACGGCGATCCGCACGACAACGCGATCGCGATCCTGGACGGCCTGGCGAAGGGGCCGTGGGCGCGCCGCGGGCCGTCCTGGTACCGCGGCTACCCCGCGCCCCGCTCGCGGCTGGTCGCCGCGATCGAGGCCGCCACCCGGCACGTCCTGGACGGCTCCCCGGCCCCCGGGTCGGCGCCCGCCGGGTCCGTGCCCGCCGCGTCCGGCACCGTCCAGAGCGCCGCGCGGCCGTTCGACGAGCTGGTCGAGTCGGTGCTCGCCCGGCTGCGCGACCTGCACTGGCGGCCCGAACCGCGCGGCGCCGGGGGCGAGTTGCAGCGGCTGCTGTCGCCCGTCCTGAACTCCACCACGCTGATCGGGGCGTTCGTCCTGGCCGCGCTCACCAGCCTGCTGACGCAGGCGAGTTGGCAGCTGGTCACGGTGGTGCTGCTGGGCGCGGTGGCGGTGCTCGGGGCGACCGGCTGGGTGCGGCGCAACACCGCGCCGCTGTCCTGGCTGGGGTCGGCCAGCCGCTGGTTCGCCACCACCACCTTCCTGGCCGCCTCGGGCCGGCAGGCGGCGGCCTGGTCGCTCTGGCGGCCCCGGATGTCCTGGGACGTGACGCAGGCCAGGGCCCGCGAGGTGGCCGGGGAGATCCTGAAGGCCCAACTGCCCGGCACCCCGGCCGCGGACCGCGACCGCGCCCAGCAGTTCCACCTCCAACTGCGCACCCTGGCCCTGCTGGAGGACCTGCGGCGGGCTCACCGCTCCTGGGCGCCGGACGCCCGGGGCCGCAAGCGGCGCGTCCCGCCGGTGGTCTTCGTGCCCCGGGCGGACAGCGCCGGCGGCGCGCTCCAGGTGCTGGGCGCGATCTCCGACGTGCGCAGCCGCCGCAGCGAGCAGGACCCGCTGCTGGTGCTGGCCGCCGTCGCCCGCGCGGACGTCGCGGCCTGGCTGGAGGGCGACCGCACCGCCCCGACCGGCGCGTCCGGCCCCGAGCCGCTCAGCGGCCCGTACGAGAACTGGGTGAGCGACCTGCGGGTGCGCCAGTCGCCCAGCCGGGGGCGGGCGTTGGCGTGGACGCTGCCGGTGCGGCTGACCAGGCAGCAGTTGCAGGCGGGCGGGACCACCCGGCTGGCGCCCGTCCCGGTGCGGCGCTCCTGGTGGTTCCTGTGGTCGCGCTGGTCGGTGCTGCTGGCGCTGGTACTGGTGGCCGCCGGGGCGGGGCTGCGGGTGCAGCAGCTCGCCGGGCAGTACTGCGAGGCCCGGCTGGTGGGCTCGAACCCGGACGCGGTGTGGCGCACCGGCCCGGGCGGGACGCGGGAGTGCATCGGCGTCGCCACCGGGTCGGTGACCTTCGCGGGCGGCGACGGCGGCATCCGGCTCAGCGGCGCGCTGCCCGGCCGGGACACCGACCGCACCGGCGCGGACACCGGGCTCGGCGCGCTGGAGGACGCGATCCGGCGCGAGAACGAACGGGTCGACGCCCTGCCGGACGTCCGCTACGTCACCGTGGTCTACGCGGGCGCGCTCACCACCGCCGCCGGGCAGGAGGGCCGGGCGCTGAACGGCCTCAAGGAGCTGGCGGGCGTCCACCTCGCCCAGATGCGCAACAACGCGGGCGACCCGCTGAAGGTCAAGGTGCTGGTCGCCAACGGCGGGCAGGACATGTACTTCCAGACCGAGATGGTCCGGCGGATCGTCGACCTGGCCGCCCGGGACCGCTCGATCGCCGGCGTGGTCGGCCTCGGCCGGGACACCGCCGACAGCGACACCGCGCTCACCCTGCTCCAGCAGGCCGGCCTGGCCGTGGTCAGCACCACCAACTCGGCCAGCTACCTGGCCCGCGGCCACGTCAACTACTTCGGCCTCGCCGCCACCGACCAGGAGGAGGCCGCGGCGCTGCGCCTGATCGTCGACGGCCTCGGCACCCCGCCCGAGGAGCGCTGGGCGGCCGTCCTGACCCGCACCCCCACCCCCGACGACCGCTACAGCCCCGAACACGCCCGCTACGGCAGCGAGATGCTCACCGACGCCGGGTACCGGCTGATCGGCGGCCACCCCCTGGAGTACCGCCTGACCAACAACGGGGACCCGGACTACGAGCAGGCGCTCGCCACCACCTGCCACGGCGAGCACCCGCCGGCCGTGCTGTACCTGGCCGGCCGCGCCGACGACGTCAACCAGCTGATGCGGCGCCTCGCCGACGACAAGGGCTGCGCCCGGCCGCTCACCGTCCTCACCGGGGACGACCTGACCAAGGCGCAGTTCCGCACCGGGGGGACGGGGGTGGCCCCGCAGGCCACCCTGTACTACACCGCGCTGAGCGACCCGGCCGCGACGGCCCGCGGCTCCGACCTGGCCGCCACCGCCGCGAGCGTCCTGCACCTGGTGCCGCGCGGCGCCAACCCGTACGAGGACGACGTGTTCTCGGACGGTTCGCTGGCCCTCGCCTACGACGCCACCGCCGCGCTGCAGGCCGGTGCGGCCAAGGCCGGGGCCTCGCAGCGCACCGGCACCGGCTCGGTGATGGCGGCCCTGCGCGCCGTGCAGCTCAACAACCGGCCCACCGGGACGGTCGACTTCCGGGCGGCCGCCCCGCTGGCCACCGACCCGCAGCCCGGGCACGGCCTGCACGTCATCCGGGTCCGGCGCGACGCGCAGGGCGTGCCGGTCACCGACCACCTGTGCGGCCGCCCGGCCGGTGACACCGGGCCGCTCACCGGCTGCGTGCCCTGACCTCGTTCGACCGGATCGGACCGGACCGGACCGGACCGGGCCGGATCGGGCCGGACCGGACCGGTTCCCGGTGCGGTTCCCGGCGTGGGGCGGGGCGGGTGGGGAAAACGGAGGAAAGGGCAAATGTAGGGTTTGCCCCATGAGACTGGTGAAGCGGCGGCCGCGGTTCTACGTCCTGCTGGGGGTGGCGGTGCTGGCGGTCGCGGCGCTGGTCACGGTGGTGGTCATCCGCAGCTTCGCCATGGTCACGGTCGATCCCGGGCAGGCGCGGAAGCGGGCGAAGGCGGGCCCGGCAGCGGGCCAGGTGGACTGCTCGCAGCGCAAGTGCATCGCGCTGACCTTCGACGGCAGCCCGGGGGAGCCGACCGAGCGGGTGATGGACCTGCTGGCGCAGCACCACGCCCAGGCGACGTTCTTCCTGGAGGGACGGGACATCCACGCGCACCCCGACGTGGTGCGGCGGATCGCGCAGGAGGGGCACGAGATCGGCGACCACACCTGGAACCACCCCCGGCTGACCGAGGTCCCCGACGCGCAGGTGCGGGAGGAGCTCGTCCGGACCGCGGACGCCATCGAGGAGGTCACCGGGCGGCGGCCCACCCTGATGCGCCCGCCGGAGGGCCGCACCGACGACCGGGTCTCCAGGATCTCGCGGGAGCTCGGCATGGCCCAGGTGCTGTGGACGGTGACCGCGCAGGACTACGCGACCGAGGACACCGCGCTGATCACCCAGCGGGTCCTGGACGGCGCCGGGCGCGACGGGATCGTCCTGCTGCACCCGCTGCACAAGGGCACCGTGCCCGCGCTGCCCGCCGTCCTCGACGCGCTCGACGGCCAGGGCTACACCTTCGTCACCGTCGGGCAGCTGCTCGCCCCGGGCACCGCGGAGCCGGGCACCATCTACAGGTGACGGCCCGCCAGCCGGGCGGACGCCGTCCGCCAGGCGGACGTCACGGCCGCGTGGGCCTGGGCGGTGGCGGTCGCCACGTCCGCGTCCAGCCGGACCGGCGCCCCGATGTGGACGTGCACGCGGGGGCGGCGCAGCGGCGCGGTGACCAGCCCGGCGAGCTGCTTGGCGGTGGACCCCGAACTGATCCGGCGGGCCCCGGCCTGGCCGAGCGGGACGACCGGGGCGCCGGTGGCGGCCAGCCGGGCCAGGCCGGTGCGGAACGGGCCGGGGGCGCTGTCGGCCGGGTCGGTGCGGCGGGGGAGCCGGCCCTCGGGGTAGATGACGACGACCCGCCCGGCCGCCAGCGCGGCGGCCGCGTCCTCCAGCGCCCGGGCGGCCCGCTCGGTGCCGCGGTGCACGGGGATGTGCCCCTCGCGGAGCAGCGCGCCGCGCAGCACGGGTATCCGCCACAGCCCGGCGGTGGCCAGGACCACCGGCTCGACGCCGAGGTGGCGGACCGCGGCGAGCACCACGCCCGGGTCGATCAGCGAGGAGTGGTTGGGCGCGACGATGCTGCCCGGGGCCAGCACCGCGGCCTCGTCCGCGCTCACGGTGAACCGCCCGAGGACCGGGACGACGGCACGGGCGACGGCGCTCAGCATGGTGGGGCCCCAGGGTCTCGGGATCGGACGCCGCCCGGCCCGGGCGGCACGCCCATTGTGGCGGGCGGGAGGGCGCTCCGGCCTGAGTGCGGGTACTCACCTCGGCCGGGCGCCGGGCCCGACCGGCGCACCGGCGGCAAGGGGTGGCGGCAAGGGTAATTCCCTTGTGCTGCAAGACCGTTCGGATAGTCTGAGGGGAAAGTGACCACGGGGGAGGCGGGCACCATGGCGTACGCGGGCGAGCTGCGGCCGACCGGCGGCAGCGGGGTGCGGGTGCGGGTGCGGTCCTGCGGGTGTGCCCGGAAGCCGGGCGGCCGGGCCTGAGCGGGGCGTCCCCGGTGACGGGCGGGCAGGAGGAGGCGGCACTGGCCCGCGGGCTGGTGCGGGTGCTGGCGGCCGACGGCCGGGTGGTGGGGGCCGGGTTCCTGGTCGGGGCGGACGTCGTCTGCACCTGCGCCCACGTGGTGGCGCAGGCCCTGGGCCTGCCCGGCACGGCCGAGCGGGCCCCGGCGGACGAGGTGGCGGTGGACTTCCCGCTGCTGCGCGGCGCGGGCGGCCAGAGCGGCCGGGCCGATGGGGGCGGCGGGGCCGGTGAGCGCGGTGCCGGCGGCACCGGGCCGGTCCGGGCCGCCGTGGTGGAGTCGTGGCGCCCCGTCGATCCGGACGGCGGCGGCGACGTCGCGCTGCTGCGGCTGCGCGAGCCGGTGCCCGGCAGCCGTCCGATGCCGCTGGTGGACGGGGACGGCGTGTGGGACCACCCGTTCCGGGTGCTGGGCTTCCCCCGGGACGCCGACCACGGGGTGTGGGCGTCCGGCGTGCTGCGGGCCCACCAGGGCGCCGGCTGGCTGCAGATGGAGACGGCCCGCCCCGGGCGCCGGATCGCCCCGGGCTTCAGCGGCTCGCCGGTCTGGGACGACGCCCAGGGCGGCGCGGTCGGGATGACGGTGGCCGTCGAGCGCGGAACGGACACCACCACCGCGTACCTGATCCCCTCGGCCGCCCTGGTGGACGGCCGCGTCCTGCGCCCCGCCTGCCCGTTCCGCGGCCTCGCCCCGTTCACCGAGGACGACGCGGAGCTGTTCCACGGCCGGCGGGCCGACACCGCCCGCATCCTGGCCGCCGTCGGCCGCGGCCCGGTGACCCTGGTGGTCGGCCCCTCCGGCAGCGGCAAGTCCTCGCTGGTGCGGGCCGGGCTGCTGCCCGGGCTGCGCCGCGAGCGCCGGGGCGCGGTCTCCGAACTGCGCACCGGCCCCGGCCTGGGCGCCGCCGCGGTGCTCGCCCAGGCCCTCGCCCCCCTGCTGGCCCCCGACAACGGCGACGGCGACGACGGCGACGGCGGTGGTGGCAGCGGTGGCGATGGCGTCGAACGGGCCCGGGCCGCCGCCGAGTTGGCCGCCCTACTCGCCGACGGCCCCGCCCGCGGGGCCGTCCTCGCCGAGCTGCGCGGGCAGCTGCTCGAACGCACCGGCGGCCGCGGCCACCTGCTCTTCGTCGACCAGCTGGAGGAGTACGCCGCCGCCGACCCCGCGGCCGCCGCCGAACTCCTGGAACTGCTGCTGGACCTCGGCGCCCCCGGGCCCGGCGCCGCCGCCCCCGCGCTCACCGCGGTCGCCACCGCCCGCCCCGAGTCGCTGGACACCCTGATCACCGCCCGCACCGCCGACCGGCTCAGCGGCGCCACCCAGTACCTGGCCCAGCTCTCCGCCGAACAGCTCCGGGAGGCCGTCACCGCCCCCGTCGCGCACGTTCCCGGCCTGCGGTTCGAGGAGGGCCTGCCCGCCCGCATCCTGGCCGACGCCGCCGACGAACCCGGCCGCACCCCGCTGGTGCAGTTCGCGCTCACCCGGCTCTGGGAGCTGCGCGAGGGCGCGGCACTCACCCACGCCGCGTACGAGTCGCTCGGCGGCGTGGCCGGCGCCCTGGTCGGCTACGCCGAGGAGTGCCTGGAGCACCTCCCCGGCCCCGGCGGACCGGACCGGGCCCGCCGGCTGTTCACCCAGCTCGCCCGGCCGAACGGCTCCGGCGGCTTCGCCCGGCAGCCCGCCAGGACCGCCGACCTGGACCCCGAACTGCGCGCGCTCGCCCACCGGTTGGCCCCCACCCGGCTGGTGGTGCTCGGCCGGGCCGCCGACGGCGCGCAGACCGTCGACCTCGCCCACGAGGCGCTCACCGTCCTGTGGCCCCGGCTGCACGACTGGCTGGAGGACTCCCGCGACTTCCGCCGCTGGCAGGAGGAACTGCGCGAGGCGCTCGCCCGCTGGTCCGCGCACGACCGGGAGCCCTCCCGGCTGCTGCGCGGCAGTGCCCTGGCGGAGGCCGCCGACCGGCTCGCCCGCCACCCCGAGGACATCCCCGCCGCCGAACGCGCCTACATCGGGCTCAGCGCCCGCCACCGCCGCCGGGAGGTCCGGACCTGGCGCGCCGTCACCGCCTGCCTGACCGTCCTGGCCCTGCTGGCCGGCTCCCTGGCCTACCTCGCCGACCGCAGCCGCCGCCAGGTCACCGCCCAACTGCGCACCCAGGTCTCCCGCCTGCTGGCCGGCGCCGCCGAGCAGCGGGCCGCCGACGAACCCGCCCGCTCCCTCCAACTGGCCCTGGCCGCCTGGAGCACCGACCGCACCCCCGAGGCCTTCGCCGCCCTGCTGCGCGAGTACCCCGGGGGCCAGTACCTCACCGGCGCCCGGGCCGGCCTGTGGCCCGGCCGCTTCGAGAACACGGTGATCACCCCGGACGGCGGCACCATGGTCGTCCAGTCGACGGACGGCGAGGACCGGCACGTGCTGACGGTGGTCACCGACCCGCTGGGCCCCGCCCCGGCCCACCGGCCGCTGCCGGAGCAGCAGTCGGCCGGGACGCTCGACCCCCACCGCGCGGCGCTGAGCCGGGACGGCCGCTGGTTCGCGCTCACCGCCCCGGACGGACGGGTGCTGCTGTGGGACCTCCCGGCCCGCGCGCCGGCCAGGGTGCTGGAGCCGGCGGACACCACCGGCCGGCGGCTGGCCGACACCAGCCTGGACTTCAGCGGCGACGGGCGGCGCCTGCTGCTCAAGCTCACCTTCTACGACGAGAGCGCCCCGTCCGGGCAGGAGGACCGCACCGCCCGGATCTCGCTCTGGGAGACGGAGCGCGGTCGCCCGCTGCCGACCGCCCCCGACCTGGCCCGGGGCATCGGCGGCGGCGACATCGCGCTCGCGGCCGACCCCGACCACCTCGCCGTCGGCGGCGAGTACCTGGGGCCGGGCTGGGCGGCCAGCTCCGTCCGGGACGTGGCCACCGGGCGGGACCTGCGCGTCCTGCCGCCCGACCCGTACGGGGCCCCGCTGGTCGCCGACGGCGGCGAGCGCCTGGTCGGCCCGGCCGTGCCGCCGTACGCCGGGACTCCGGGCCGGCCCGGCGCCTCGTACTCCACCTCCGTCGACCCGGCGGGCCCGCCGGTCGTCCTCGACACGGGCGACGGGGAACTCGACCGGACCGGCCGCTTCCTCGTCAGCGAGGCCGTCGGCTCCGGGCAGGTCGACGAACTGCTGCTGACCGACGTCCGCACCGCCCGGACCTACCGCACCAGGGTGCCCGCGACGGGCGGCGAAGGGCGGGAGACGATCCGGGCCGTCGTCGCGGCGGAGGACGGCGCCCCCACCGTGCTGCTGCCCGACGGCGAGACGCTGCTGACGGCCGGGGCGGGACCGGCGGACCTCCCCACCTGGTCCGGCCACGGGCCCACGACCGCCGACGGCGCCCTGTCGCCCGACGGCTCGCTCCTGGCCGAGGCCGACGAGGACGTCCTGACCGTCTTCACCGTCGCCACCGGCAGCCGGCGCACGGTCCGGACCAGGTCCGGGCTGCGGCGCGGCTTCCCCCCGGTCTGGACGGCCGACTCCCGGCGGCTGGTGCTCCGGCTGGACGACGAGTCGCTGGTCTCCTACGCCGTGGACGACCTGAGCGGCCCCGTCACCGACGTCGACCTGCCGCGGGACACCGGCCGACCCGCCCGGTCCGCAGGAGTGGAGGCCGTCGAACCGCTCGACGGCGCCGAGTTGGCGGTCCTCACCGCGGACGGCCTGCTGCTGCGGGCCGACGCCGCCACCGGAGGGCGGGTCGGGCCGCCCCTCGACGTGGAGCGCAGGAGCGGGACGGAGTCCGGCACCCCGTTCCCCGGCGGTCAACTGCGGGCCCGCCCGGGCCACCCCGGCCAGGTCGTGCTGGTGACCGGCACGAACAGCGAGGGCGGCACGGTGGAACTGTGGAACCTCCGCACCGGGACGCGCGAACACGCCTTCACCGTGGGCCCGTTGCCGTACCACGAGTCCGGTACGCCGAGCGGGTTGCTGATCAGCCCGGACGGCGGACGCCTGGCCGTGGCCCGCGACGACCGGACCATCCGCCAGTGGGACATCGACAGCGGGACACCGCTGCCCGGCGGCGCCGACGCGATCACCTCCACCGAGAAGCCGTTCGGGTACGCCCCCGGCAACCGCCTGATCACCAAGGACGTCTCGAACCTGCGGTTCTGGGACCTGGCGAGCGGCACCCGGATCGCCCTCCTCGACGTCCCCCTGCAACTCGGGGTGCGCGTCATCGGCGACCGCCTCGTGATCGCCGGCGAGGTCTGGTACCAGGACCTCGACCTGCGCCCCGAGCGGATGGCCCGCGCCCTGTGCCGGGGCGCGGCCCGGGACTTCACCGCCGCCGAGCGCGCCCTGCTCCCGGCCGGGGCCCCCGGCGACGCCCCCTGCGCGGCGATCCTGCGGGACGGGGACGGCTGAGCGGCCCCGGTCGGGCGCCGCCGCCGCGCCCCCGGGCGCCCGGCCCCGGAACCCTCACGGGCGGGCGGCGGGCGCCAGCAGCCCCCGGGCCGCGAGCAGCGGTAGCAGGCCCTCGCCCACCCGGTACGCCTCCTCCAGGTGCGGTACCCCGGAGAGCACGAACTCCTCGACGCCCAGCCGGTGGTACTCCTCGATCCGGTCGGCGACCTCCGCGTGGCTGCCCACCAGCGCGGTGCCCGCGCCGCCCCGCACCAGGCCGAAACCGGCCCACAGGTTCGGGTACACCTCCAGCCGGTCGACCGACCCGCCGTGCAGCTCCCGCATCCGCCGCTGCCCCTCCGACTCGCTGCGGGCCAGGGCGAGTTGGGTCTCCCGGATGCGCGCCGGGTCCATCCCGGCCAGCAGCCGGTCCGCCTCCGCCCACGCCTCGGCGGAGGTGTCCCGGGTGATGGTGTGCAGCCGGACGCCGAACCGCGGGCGGCGCCCGTGCGCGGCCGCCAGCGCCCGGATCCGCTTTACCTTCGCCGCCACCAGCGGCGGCGGCTCCCCCCAGGTCAGGTACACGTCCGCGTGCCGGGCCGCGACCCGCTCCGCCGCCGCCGACGAACCGCCGAAGTACACCGGCGGCACCGGATCGGGCAGCCGGGTCAGCTCCGCGCCCGCCACCCGCAGGTGCGCGCCCTCGTGGTCGACCCGCTCGCCCCGCCACAGCCGCCCGGTCACCGACAGGAACTCCCCGGCCCGCGCGTACCGGCCGTCCTTGTCGAGGAAGTCCCCGTACGCCCGCTGCTCCCGGGACTCGCCGCCGGTCACCACGTTCAGCGCCAGCCGGCCGCCGGACAGGTTCTGGTAGGTCGTGGCCATCTGGGCCGCCAGCGTCGGCGAGAGCAGGCCCGGCCGGAACGCCACCAGGAAGCGCAGCCGCTCGGTCAGGCCGGTCAGCATCGCCGTGGTCAGCCAGGCGTCCTCGCACCACGGGCCGGTCGGGGTCAACGCCCCGGAGAACCCCAGCTGTTCGGCCGCCCGGGCGACCTGCCCCAGGTAGCCCAGGGACGGCGGCCGGTCCCCGCCGGACGCCCCCGGCGTGGAGCCGTGGCCCCCGCCGACCACCTCGCGGCTGTCCCCGGTGGTCGGCAGGAACCAGTGCACCGTCAGTGCCACGGGCCCTCCCCGGCGCCCGGGGCGAACCCGCCGAAGGCGCCGTCGTGGTGCACCAGCGGCTCCCCGCCGGGCACCTGGGCCGCCACCACCTCGCCCACCACCAGCAGGTGGTCGCCGACCGGGTGCACCCCCGTCCGGCGGGCCGTCAGCCGGGCCGCGACGCCCTCCAGCAGCGGCGTCCCGTACGGGCCCTCCCGCCACTGCACCCCGGCGAACCGGTCCGTGCCGCTGCGGGCGAACGCCCGGGCCAGCGGCTCCTGTTCGCGGCGCAGCACGTGCACGGTGAACGCGTCCGCCGCGCGCACCGCCGCGGCGGTGGAGGCGCCCGCGGCCAGGTAGAAGGAGACCAGCGCGGGCTCCAGGCTCACCGAGGTGAACGAGGTCGCGGTGAACCCGGCCGGGCCCGGCACGGTGATCACCACCACCCCGGAGGCGTGCCGGCGCAGGGTGCTGCGCAGCAGTTCGGCGGGCGGGGCGGCGGGTGCCCCGGCGGGCGGGCGTTCGTCGAGCGTGGTCATCGGACGGTCCTTTCGAGCGGAGGGAGGAGCGGACCGCCGGCCCGGGCGGCCGCGGACGGGCCCGGGCCGGGGCGGTTCACCCGTGGAGGTCGAGCGGGACGAGCAGCGGCGGCGGCGGGGACGTGGACGGGGACGGCAGCCGGTCGAGACCGGCGCGCAGCCGCTCCAGCCACAGCACGGTGCGGGCCGCGACGCTGCGGTGCGCGGCGTCGTTGAACGCGTCGTGGCGCCCGTCGGCCACCGCGACCGCCTCGACGGACGGCAGCCGACCGGCCAGCTCCCGCAGCGCCCCGACCGGGGCGACCTCGTCGGCCAGGCCGTGGAACGCCAGCACCGGCACCGCCGGGCGGGCCGCGGCCGCCGCCCCGGCCAGCGCCGCGGGCACCGGCTCGAACAGCGCACCGGGCCGGAACCCGGGATCACCGGCCAGCAGACCCCGGTGCACCGGGCAGGCCGTCCGCGCGGACAGCTCGTCCGCCGTCCGGACCGGCCCGTCGCCGCCCGGCAGCCCGGCCAGCAGCAGCCCGTCCGGACGGACCTCGGCGGCGAGGGCCAGCGCCAGCAGCGCGCCCAGGTCGGAACCCGCCAGCACCACCGGCCCGCCGTCGTCCTGCTCGGCCCGCGCCCGGGCGAACAGGACGACCGGGCTCCCGGCGATCCCGGTGCTCCCGGCGCTGCCGTCGGCGGGGGAGGTGCGGAGCGGGTCGGCGAACGGGACGGCGTGCGCGGGGACAAGCAGCCGGTAGCCGTCGGCGGCCAGCCGGCGGCCGAACCGGGCGTACACGCCGGGGTGTTCGCCCCGGCCGGGCAGCAGCACCACGGTGCCCCGGACGGTCGTGCCGGGGGCGGGCTCCCAACGGCCGTCCGGTGCCGGGTCGGTCCCGGACCCGGTGGCGGCGGTCTCGGCGGTGGCGAGCGCGAGCACGGGCGCGGTCACCGGGCGCCGGCGGCCGGGACGGCGGTGGCGGCCTCGGCGGCGGCCCGGGCGGCGGCCGCGTCGCGGCGGGCGACCTCCTGGCGCACCAGCGGCAGCAGCTCGCGGCCGTAGTCGAGGGCGTCGTCCAGCGGGTCGTAGCCGCGGATCAGCAGCGTGGTCGCGCCGATGTCCACGTAGTCCAGCAGGGCCTGCGCCACCGTCTCGGGGGAGCCGACCAGCGCGGTGGAGTTGCCCCCGGCGCCGGTGGCCTTCGCGGTGGCCGTCCACAGCGCCCGGTCGTGCAGGTCGGCCTTGGCGGCGGCGGCCAGCAGCCGCTGCGAGCCGACGTTCTCCGGCGCCGCGCCGCCGGACAGCTGGGTGCCCCGGCGCCAGCCGAGGGTGCTGCCGCGCTGCTCGATGGTGCCCAGGATGCCCCGGGCCCGCTCCCAGGCCTCCTCGTCGGTGCGGCCCAGGATCGGCCGGAAGGAGACGCTGATGCCCGGCACGTCGGTGCGCCCGGCGGCCTCGGCGGCGGCCCGGACCCGGGCGATCTGCTCGGCGGTCTCGGCCAGCGGCTCGCCCCACAGCGCGAAGGTGTCGGCGTGCTTGCCGCCCACCCGGTACGCGGCCTCGGAGGAGCCGCCGAAGTACAGCGGTATCCGCGGCTCCTGCACCGGCCGGACGTCGGAGCGGAAGTCGGCCAGGCGGTAGTACGGGCCCTCGTGGTCGAACGGCTCGTCCGAGGTCCAGGCCCGCTTCACCACCGTCAGGTAGTCGTCGGTGCGGGCGTAGCGCTCGTCCTTGGTCAGGTAGTCGCCGTCGCGGCGCTGCTCGGCGTCGTGGCCGCCGGTGATGATGTGCACCGCGACCCGGCCGCCGGAGAACTGGTCGAGGGTGGCGAAGGTGCGGGCCGCGACGGTCGGCGCGAGGAAGCCGGGGCGGTGCGCCACCAGCAGGCCCAGGCGCTCGGTGTGCGCGGCGGCGAACGCCGCGACCTGGTTCGGGTCGGGGCTGCCCGAGGACTGGGCGATCAGGATGCGGTCGAAGCCGGCCTGCTCGTGGGCCTGGGCGAACCGGCGGGTGTAGTCGACGTCCACCACCGGGCCGGTGGCCGGGCGGGTCTCGGAGACGTCGTGGGTGGAGATCATGCCGACGAACTCGACGGGCATGGCAGTGGTCCTTTCGGGAGGAGGGGAGTACGGGGAGGTCACAGGGGGCGGACGCGGCCGAGTGCGGCGCGTCCGGCGGCGAGCAGGACCGAGTCGTCCTGCGGGGTGTGGACGCGGGCGCACAGCACGTCGCGCAGGTGGCGCTCCAGCGGGTGGCGGCGGGTCAGGCCGTGGTTGCCGACCAGGGCCACCGCCTGCTGGACGGCGTCGATCGCGGCCCGGGTGCCGAGCACCTTCGCGCCGCCGGCCTGCTCGGCGGCGCCCGGCTCGCCCGCGTCCACGGCCGCCGCGAGCGCGTCGACCAGTCGGTCGGCCCCGGCCAGCGAGACCTCGATCTCGCCGACGGCGGCCTGGAAGCGGGGCAGCGAGGCCAGCGGCGCGCCGAGCGCGCTCGGGTGCGCTCGTGCAGGAAGCCGAGCAGCCAGTCCCGGGCGGCGCCCGCGACGCCCAGGTAGAGGGCAGCCAGGCCGAGGCCGTTCCAGGCGCCGCCGACCGGGTCGCGCCGCCGTCCGCGCCGGGCGGCGCCAGGGCGGCGACCCGGTCGCCGGGCACCGGGACGGCGTCCAGGCGGACGTCGTCGCTGCGCGAGGCGCGCAGGCCCAGGTGGTCCCAGACCGGTTCGACGCCGACGCCCGGGCTGCCGGCCCGGACCAGGAACGAGCCGACCCGGGGCGGCTGTTCGTCGGTGGCGGCCCACACCAGCAGCCAGTCCAGCAGGTGCGCGCCGGTGGAGTAGATCTTGCGGCCGGTCAGCTCCCAGCCGTCGCCCCGGCGGCGGGCGGTGGTGGCGGGCAGGCCGCCGCGCACCGGGCTGCCGAGTTCGGGCTCCACCCGCAGCGCGTTCACCAGCACCGGGCGGCGGGCGGACTCGGCGAGCAGGTCGGCCAGCGGGCCGGCCGGCCAGTGCGGGGCGCGGGCCTCGGCGGCGTGGGTGAACAGCGTCATCGCGGTGACCAGCGCCACCGCCGGGTCGCCCGCGCCGAGCGCCCGCAGGATGCGCACGGTGTCCGCCAGCCCGGCCTCCGGCCCGCCGTGCCGGGTGGCCACCGTGGCGGTCAACAGGCCTGCTTCGTGCGGGAGTTCGAAGTCGGCGAGCGGCAGTTCGGCGTCCCGGTCGTGCTCGGCGGCGCAGCCGGCCAGGGCGGCGGTCACCTCCGGCAGCCGGTCCAGCGCCGGGGCCCGGAAGGCGGGCGGGGCGGCGAAGGCGGGCGGGGCCGGGAGGACGGGCGGGGCGTGGCTGGTCATCGGGCGGCCTCCGGGGACGGTGCGGGCGCGGGTGCGGTGGGCTGGACGGGCGTGGGTGCGGTGGACTGGACGGGGGTGGTGGGCGGTGCGGGTGCGGTGCTGGTGCCGCCGGCGGTCTCGGTGTCGGTGTCGGTCTCGGTGTCGCGGAGCAGCGCGGGCGGGTGCCGGACGGTCACCGGCGGGGGCTCGCCGCCCGTCCAGCGTTCGAGCTGGACCAGGGCGTGCTGACCGGTGCAGCCCTGGGAGAGCTGCGAGCTGGGCAGGTCGGCGGTGAGCGCGTTGGGGTTGCCGTGCGCGCACAGCGGCGGTTCGGTGCCGGGGACGGGGTCGAACCAGGCGCCGGTGGGCAGCCGCACGACGCCGGGCCGCAGCCGGTCGCTGAGCCGGGCCCCGGCCAGGCAGGCGCCCCGGTCGTTGAAGATCCGCACCAGGTCGCCGTCGGCGATCGAGCGCTCCGCCGCGTCGGCGGGGTGCAGCTCGACGGCCTCCCGGCCGGCCACCTTGGCGGCCAGACTGGCCGCCCCGACGTCGAGTTGGCTGTGCAGCCGGGTGGCGGGCTGGTTGGCGACCAGCAGCAGCGGGTGGCGCCGGGCGGCCGGGGTGCCGAGCCGTTCGGGCGGGTCCAGCCAGGCGGGGTGGCCGGGGCAGTCGGGCAGGCCGAGCGCGGCGATCGCGGGGGAGTGCAGTTCGATCCGGCCGCTCGGGGTGGCCAGCGGGTGCCGCTCCGGGTCGGCCCGGAACTCGGCGAACAGGGTGCGCTCGGCGGCCTGTTCGGGCAGCCGCCACTCGCCGTCGGCCCAGAACCGGTCGAACGGCGGCGGGTCGCCCGCGCCGTCCGCGCGCAGCCGCCCGGCCCACTGCCCGTACAGGTGCTCCAGCCACTGGCGCGGGCTGCGCCCCTCGGTGAACTCCGGTGCGAAGCCAAGGCGTTCGGCGAGCGCGGCGAGGATCGCGTGGTCGTCGCGGGCCTCGCCGACCGGGGCGGCGGCGCGGTGCATGGCGATCAGGTGGGTGTCGCGCCGACCGCCGCCGAAGTCCTCGCGCTCCAGCGGGGTGGTGGCGGGCAGCACGATGTCGGCGTGCCGGGCGGTGGCCGTCCAGTGCGGCTCGTGGACGACCACCGTCTCCGGACGGGCGAAGGCCCGGCGCAGCCGTCCCAGGTCCTGGTGGTGGTGGAACGGGTTGCCGCCCGCCCAGTGCACCAGCCGGACGTCCGGGTAGCGGCGGGTGGTGCCGTCGTAGCGGTACTCCTCGCCGGGGTGCAGCAGCAGATCGGCGATCCGCGCGCAGGGGATGAACTCCTCGACGGGGTTGGCCGGTTGGGGCAGGAAGGGCAGACGCAGCGCCGGGCCGGTGTCGCCGACGTCGCCCATCGAGCCGTAGCCGTGGCCGAACCCGCCGCCGGGCAGGCCGAGTTGGCCGAGCGCGCAGGCCAGGGCGAGCGCCGCCCAGACCGGCTGCTCGCCGTACCGGGCGCGCTGCAGCGACCAGGTGACGGTGACCAGCGTCCGGGTGGCGGCCATCCTCCGGGCCAGCGCGCGGATCCGCTCCGCGGCCAGGCCGCAGATCGGCGCGGCCCAGTCGGCGTCCTTGGGCGTGCCGTCGGCCCGGCCGTCCAGGTAGCGCTCCAGCACCGGCCAGCCGCTGGTGCAGCGTGCCAGGAAGGCCCGGTCGTGCAGGTCCTCGGCGACCAGGGTGTGGGTGAGCGCCAGCATCAGCGCGGTGTCGGTGCCCGGGGCGATCGGCAGCCAGTCGGTGGCCGGGCCGTCCGGCAGGTCGTCGCGCAGCGGGGAGACCAGCGCCACCTCCGTTCCGGCGTCGGCCAGTTGGGCGAGGAACCCGGGCGTGGTGTGCCGGGTCACCCCGCCGGGCGTGACGTACACGTTCTTCGCCGGGACGCCCCCGAACGCGACCAGCAGCCGGGTGTGCCGGACGATCGTCGGCCAGGAGGACGCGGCCCGCAGCACCGCCTCGGCGTCCCCCACCACCCGGGGCAGCAGCACCAGCGAGGTGCCCAGGCTGTACGAGTTCCGGGATGCCGTGTAGCCGCCGAACAGGGCCAGGAACCGGTGCAGTTGGCTCTGTGCGTGGTGGAACCGGCCCGCCGACGCCCAGCCGTACGAGCCGCCGAACACCGCCTGCGGCCCGAACTCCCGCTTCACCCGCGCCAGTTCACCGGCGACCAGGTCGAGCGCCCGCTCCCAGGACACCTCCACGAACGGCTCCCGCCCGCGCCCGGCGCCCGTCCCCGGCCCGCCCCGCAGCCAGCCCTCCCGGACGGCCGGCCGGCGCACCCGGGTGCGGTGGTCCAGCGACCCGGCGACGCCCGCCAGCAGCGGGGAGGGCGCCGGGTCCTCCGGGTGCGGCTCGACCAGCACCCCGCCGGCGGGGCGCGGGCGGACCCGGAAGGCACCCCAGTGCGAGGTGGTGGGAAGACTGGACACGGCGTTCGGGCTCCAGGGATCGACGGGAGGGCGACGGGAGGGCGACGGGAGGGCGACGGGAGGTCGGCGGGGTCAGCCGGACGGGCGGGTGCGCCAGTCGGCGGCGCGGTGGCAGGCCACCGTCCGGCCCGGCAGCGGCTCGGTCTCGGCCGGGCGGTCCGCGCAGCCGGCCCCGGCGAACGGGCAGCGGTGCGCGAACGCGCACGCGGAGGACTCCGGCCGGGCGGGCGCCGGAGCGCGCAGCAGCGCGAGTTCGGCCCGCCGGGCCGCGCCCCCGCCCGGCGCGGAGGCCGCCAGCAGCGCCGTGTACGGGTGCAGCGGCCGACCCAGCACGTCCGCCGCCGGGCCGCTCTCCACGATCCGGCCCCGGTACAGCACCGCCAGCCGGTCGGCGACCCCCGCCAGCGACTCCAGGTCGTGCGAGATCAGCACCACCGCGAGGTCCAGCTCCCGGCGCAACTCGTCCAGCAGCCGCAGCACGTGGTTGCGGTTCGAGGCGTCCAGCGCCGAGACGGGCTCGTCGGCCAGCAGCAGCCGGGGCCGGGTGACGATCGCCCGGGCCAGCGCGACGCGCTGGCGCTGCCCGCCGGAGAGCAGCGCCGGTCGGCGCTCGGCCAGCGCGTGGTCCAGGCCGACCAGGTCCAGCGCCGCCAGCACCCGCTGCCGCCGCTCGCCGACCGGGACGCCGGCCACCGCGAGCGGCTGGCCCACCAGCCGCAGCACCGTCAGGTCCGGGTCCAGCGAGCGCAGCGGGTCCTGGAACATGTACTGCACCGTCCCGGCCCGCCGCGCCGCCCGCAGCGCCCGCCCGCGCAGGCGGGCCCGGTCCCGCCCGTCCACGGTGATCCGCCCCGCGGCGACCGGCGCCAGCCCCACCACCGCCCGCGCCAGCGTGGTCTTCCCGGAGCCGGTCTCCCCGATCACCCCGAGGATCTCCCCGGCCCGGACCTGGAGGTCGATCCCGTCCAGTACGGGGGCGCCGCGGTCGAACTCCACCTCCAGCGAACGGACTTCGAGCAGAGCGGTCATGACAGGCACCTCCGGTGGGTCGAATGCGGGAGAAATCGCGGGAGAAATCAGGGGCCCGGGGAACGGCGGGGCCGGGGCCGCCGCGGGTGCACTGCTCGTGCGCGCGGTGGCTTCGGGTCCTGTTGCCACGGCCCGAAGCAGCACGGACTTTCCGATGGGCTCCGGCCGTCAGCAGCGCGGACTCGCCGTTCCCCGAGCCCCTGGCGGGGTTGCCTCTCAGCGCGGCAGGAGGCAGCGCACCTTGCGGCCGTCCGGCGCCGTCGTCAGCGGGACGGGGACGAGGGTGCACTCCGGGGCCGCGTACGCGCAGCGCGGGGCGAAGCGGCAGCCCGGGGCGGGGGTGCCGGCGGCGGGCGGACGGCCGGGGATGACCGGGAAGCGGGTGCGCTCCCCGGGGCCGAGGCCGGCGACGGTGAGCAGGGCCTCGGTGTAGGGGTGGGCGGGGGCGGCCACCACGCTCGCGGTGGGGCCGTCCTCGACGACCTCGCCCGCGTACAGCACCAGCAGCCGGTCGGTGGCGTCGGCGACCACCGCGAGGTCGTGGCTGACCAGCAGCAGGCCGAGGCCGCGCTCCTCGCGCAGGCGGGCCAGCAGGTCGAGCACCTCGGCCTGGACGACGGTGTCCAGCGCGGTGGTGGCCTCGTCGGCGACCAGCAGCTCCGGGTCGCCGCTGACCGCGATCGCGATCAGCACCCGTTGCAGCATGCCGCCGGACAGCTCGTGCGGGTAGCGGTCGTACACCGCGTCCGGGTCGCGCAGCCCCACCGAGTCGAAGAGCTCGACGGCGCGGCGCCGGGCGTCCGCCCGGGACAGGCCGCCGTGCACCCGCAGCGGCTCGGCGAGCTGCCGGCCCACGGTGAGCGAGGGGTTGAGGAAGGAGCCCGGGTCCTGGAAGACCGCGCCGAGCCGGTCGCCGCGCAGCCGCTGCCAGCCGGGCGCGTCCAGGCCGAGCAGGTCGGTGCCGCCCAGGGCGAGGGTGTCGGCGGCGGCCTCGACGCCGGGCGCGGGCAGCCCGAGGACGGCCCGGCAGGTCAGCGTCTTGCCGCTGCCGGACTCGCCGACCAGGCCGACGGACTGCCCGGCGCGCACGGTGAAGGACACCTCCCGCACCGCCTCGGCGGCGCCGTGGCCGACGGTCACCCGCAGCCCCTCGACGGCCAGGACGGGGCCGCCCGGCCCGGGACGGCCGGACTCGGTGCGGTCAGACACGGACGCGGTGGTCATCGCGGGCCTCCTCCGGCGCTCGCAGCGGGGTCGGGACGGGGGCCTGCGCCGGGGCGCCGGGTTCGGCGGACCCGGCGGACCCGGCCGGTTCGGCGTCCCGCAGGGCGTCGGCCAGCAGGTTGAGCGCCCCGACGGTCAGCATGATCAGCACGGTGGGGACGGCCGGGGCCCACGGCTGCTGGGCGAGGAAGCCCAGGTCGCTGGCGAGCATCCCGCCCCAGGTCGGCGCGGGCGGCTGGACGCCGATGCCGAGGAAGGTCAGCGAGGCGACCGTGAGCAGCGCGGTGGCCAGCGCGTGCGCCGTGGTCACCGCGATCGTCGGCAGCACCTTGCGCCACACGTGGGTGCGCAGCACGGTGAGCCGTCCGGCGCCCATCAGTTCGGCGGCCTCCACGTACTGCGCCCGGTCCAGGCCGAGCGCCGCCGCCCGGGCGACCCGGAAGAACAGCGGGGCCAGCAGCACGCCGAGCGCCAGCATCGCCTGGTGCAGCCCGTTGCCGAGGACGCCGACCGCGGCGATCGCGAACAGCGTGAACGGCAGCGTCATCAGGGCGTCCACGGCCCGCAGCGCGAGCCAGGCCGGCACGGCCGGGAAGCGCACCGAGGCCAGCCCGGGCAGCACGCCGAGCAGCAGTGCCGTGCCGACCGCCTCGGCGGCCGCGGCCACCGACGGGCCGGTGCCCGCGAGCAGCCGGCTCAGCACGTCCCGGCCCAGGTAGTCGGTGCCCAGCAGGTGCCCGCCGCCGGGCCCCTGGAGCAGGTGCGCGGTGTCCTGGGCGAGCGGGTCGAGCGGGGCGAGCCGGCCGCCGAGCACGGCGAGCAGCACGACCGCGCCCAGCACCGCCAGCGAGGCCCGCACCACCGGGCGGCGCAGCGCCGCGCTCACCGGGCACCCGCCCGGGCCGGGCGCCGGCGGGCGGCGGGGTTGAGGGCCAGCAGCCCGGCGTCCACCGCCAGGTTGGCGACCAGCACCACGGCGACGGTCACCAGCAGGGTGCCCTGGATCACCGGCACGTCGTGCTGTTCGGCGGCCCGCAGCGACAGCTGGGCGATCCCCGGCAGGTTGAAGATCCGCTCGGTGACGACCGCGCCGCCGATCAGCATCGGCACGCTCATCCCGAGCACCGTCACGGCCGGTCCGGCGGCGTTGCGCAGCACGTGCCCGAACAGCACCCGGCGGCGCGACAGCCCGCGCATCGTGGCGCCCGTCGCCCAGTTCTCCCGCAGCGCGCCGACCAGCGAGGTGCGCAGCTGCCGGGCGATGCCCGCCGCCGCGTCCAGGCTCAGCGCCAGCGCGGGCAGCACCGCGAACCGCAGCCACTGGCCCGGGTCCTGCTCCAGCGGCACGTAGCCGCCCGAGGGCAGCAGCCGCAGCTGCACGGAGACCAGGGTGATCAGGCCGATCGCCACCACGAACGCGGGCAGCGTGCCCAGCAGGGTGCACAGCGCGGTGACCGAGCGGTCCAGCCGGCTGCCGGGGCGCAGCGCCGCCGCGATGCCCGCGGCCGCACCGAGCAGCACGGCGAACAGCAGCGCCAGGCCGGCGATCGACAGGTCCACCGGCAGGGCGGCCGCGATCGAGTCGCCCACCGGCAGCGTGGTGAACCAGGACCGGCCCAGGTCGCCCTGGACGGCGTGCCCCAGCCAGCCGCCGAACTGCTCCCACAGCGGCCGGTCGAGGCCGAACTCGTGGTTCAGCCGGGCGATGTCGGCGGGCGTCGCGGTCTCGCCGAGGACCGCCGCCGCCGGGTTGGCGTCGGAGACCGCGCCGAGCCCGAAGGTGAGGACCGAGGAGAGCAGGAACACCGTGGCGGCGGAGGCCAGCACCCGGCCGAGCGAGCGGGGCGCCCGGGCCGCCCGGCGCACCACCCACCCGGCGGCCCGCGAGCCCGCCGCCGGGAGCGCCGCGCTCACGCGACCTTCACCCCCTCGAAGCGCTGCACCACGGTGAACGCCGGGATCGGCGACACCGACTTCCGCCGGGCCAGCAGCCGCGGCACGCTGTACAGGAACACGTTCGGCATCGTCCGCACCGCCAGCGCGGTCGCCGCCTGGAGCGCCTTCGGGTACTCCGGCGAGTCCAGCGGGGTGCGCGACACCTGCTGCACGGCCGCCAGCAGCTCCGGCGGCGTGCTGCGGCCCGGGTTCATCAGCCCCTGCTCGCCGAACAGCACCTGGAACGCCTGGGCGGCCGAGTCGCGGCCCGCGAACTGGTCGGTGAACAGCGCCTTGGAGTGCTGCACGTAGACGATCTGGGTGGCCTGCGCGGCCGGGATCACCTCGATGGTGGCCCGGATGCCGACCTCCTTCAGCTGCGCCTGCAGCTGCTCGGGCAGGCCCTGCGCGGCGCTGGTGGTCAGCGTCAGGTCGACGCCGTCCGGGTGCCCGGCCTTCGCCAGCAGCGCCCGCGCCTTGTCCGGGTCGTAGCGGAACAGGTCCGCCGAGCCCGGGTCGTAGCCCACGTAACCCTTGGGGAAGGGCTGGTAGTTGGCCTCGCCGTGCCCGAACAGCTGGGTCTTCACCAGGGCTTCGCGGTCGATCGCGTACTTCAGGGCCTCGACCACGTCCGGGTTGTCGAACGGCGCCTTGGTGGTGTTGACGTCCAGCACCGCCACCACCAGCGACGGGATCTCCTGCACCTCCAGGCCCGCGGCCTTCGCGGCCTCGACCTGGCTGCCGGGGATCTGCGCGACGTCGAACTGCCCGGACTGCAGGCCGCCGACCACGGTGGCGGCGTCCGGCAGCGGGTAGACCTCGAAGTTCTCCAGCCCGATCGAGGCGGCGTCCCAGTAGTGCGGGTTGCGCCGCAGCACGGCCTTGCTGTTCTGCACGTAGGAGACCAGGCTGAACGGGCCCGCGCCGGCCGGCTTGGAGGCCAGCCCCGCGGCGTCCGACTCGAACGCCTTCGGGTTCACCACCAGGCCGGTCTTGCCGGCCAGCAGGTTGGGCAACTGGTAGTCGGGGGAGGCGAGTTCGATCACCACGGTGGCGGCGTCGGGGGCCAGCACCTGCTTGACCTGGGTCAGCTGCGGGGCGACCAGCGACTTGGGCTCGGTGCGGCCGCGGTCCAGGCTCTTCTTCACGGCGGCGGCGTCCAGCGGCGTGCCGTCCTCGAAGACCAGCCCGGGGCGCAGGGTGAAGGTCAGGCTGGTGCCGTCGGCGCTGTACGTCCAGCCGGTGGCCAGCGCGGGCACGGCCTTGCCGCTCTCGTCGAGCTTGGTCAGACCGGCGTACACCAGGGACAGCACGTGCACGTCCCAGCCCGCGGAGGAGAACACCGGGTCCCACGAAGTGGGCAGCGCCCAGCCCCACTTGAGGGTGCCGGAGGTCCCGGCCGAGCCGGTCTGGGCGACGGTGGCGCCGCCGCACGCGGCCAGGGCGAGCGCGGCTCCCGCGCCCAGGCCGAGGCCGAGGAAGGAGCGTCTGGCGAGGGCGGGGGAGGGCAGGGCGGAGCTGGTCATGGGCGTGCGTCACCTTTCACGGCGCGGCGGGTGCCCGGACGCAGGCGTCGACGCGGGGGGACCGCGGACGGCGGGGAACGGGCACGACGGCGCGACAGGGCACCGGCAGGGGGAGGGGGCGGCGGCCGCCGCCGCCCGGTCACGGGCGGGACGGAGCCTGGCAGGAGGAGGAGGCCCGGGAACGGCGGCCGGGGCCTGCCGCACGGCACGGGACGGCCGTGTTCCGGGAGCGCGGGCGGACGGTGCCACCGGCGCGGAGGGGGGCACTCAGAGACAGAGATCGCTGCTGGTGCGCCGGAAGTCCACGTAGCGGCACACCACGTTGGGGTGCGTCGAAAGCATGCCGCCATCCTGTCGGGCGGGCGGGCCCGGTGTCAATGGACACCAAAAGGTGTCCCATTGGGCGGCGGGCCGCCGGGGCAGCTGCGGGCTGCGGCGCGAGCTGCCAATCGCACCGCAGCGGAAGGAAACTGACGGACCGTCGGGCCGCGGGGGGTGAGCTGCGGGCCGATCGGCGGTCGCGCCGGGCGTCTCGTGATCCGGGAAGAGATGTCTCACTTGGTGGGAAACGGTGATTCGGAGGCCGGGTGGCGGAGGGCGCCGGGGCCGGGGTTCAGGGCGCGGGGAGGAGCGGGGAGACGGCGGCCTCCTCCGGCGACAGGTACAGCGGGCCGCCCGCGGTGGCGACCGTCACCGCGCCGTCCGGCGGGCCGTCCGGCGACTCCGGCGCGGTCAGGCTCCGGTAGCGGCGCAGCAGCTCGGCCGGATCGGGCCGGTCCTCCGGCCTCCCCGCGGGCAGGCCCGGGCACACCGCCCGGGCCGCCGCCAGGTACTCCGCCGACGGACGCCAGCCCGGGACCACCCGGCACCCCGCCGGGCCCCGGAACAGCAGCGTGGGCAGGGCGTAGCGGTGCCCGTCCGCCAGCTCCTTCGCCCCGCCCGGGTGCGGACCCGGCCCGCGCAGCCCCACCACCTCCGGGCGCGGCGCCCGGGTCTCGGCCCGGTCCCGCGCCACCCGCTCCCGCACCTGCGCCGAGGCCGCGGCCGCCGCCAGCGCCGCCGCGTCCAGGCCCGGCACCCGCGCAGCGCCGCCGCGATCCGCTCCGGGGTGTCGGCCGGCTCGCCCAGGACGAACGCCGACTCGCGCAGCCGCCGCAGCACCCGCTCGGCCACCTGCGGCCCTGCTGCTCCGCCGCGGCGGCGGCCAGCGAGGCGGGCCAGCTGCTCGCCGCGACCCAGCGCAGCCGGGCCGGTCGCGGCGCACCCGTGTGCGCCGACACCCGGGCCACGAACTCCCCGTACCAGGCGGCCTCCGCGGCCGGGTCCGGCGCCGGGTCCTCGTCGTCGTCGAACAGGATGCCGAACACCCGCCGGTGTGCGGCGGCCCCGGCCAGCACCCGGCGCAGCGCCCGCAGCACGGGCTCCGACCCCCAGGCCCACGGACAGAACGGGTCGGTGAACTCGACGACTTCGAGGACGGGTTCGAGGACGGGTTCGAGCGCGGTCTCGCCTGCGGGCCCGCCCCCGGGCCGGGCGGTCTCCGGCCCGCTGTCCCGGCCGGTCACACCGCCTCCGCGACCGGCCGGGGCAGCGGGCGTCCGGAGCGGCGGACCAGCGCGGCCACGGTGGTGCCCGCCAGCACCTCCCCGGTGCGCTCCTCGACCTCGCGCCAGATCCCCGGCAGCGCGTCCGCCGGGCCCGGGTAGGCGAGCCCCGCCAGCGGTTCGCCGCGGAGCGTGATCAGTTCGCCGTCCACGGCGCGCACCACGTCGAGCAGCGTGATGTCCGAGGCCGGGCGGCCCAGCCAGTAGCCGCCCTCGCAGCCGCGCTGGCTGCGGACCAGGCCGGCCCGGCGCAGGTCGCCGACCACGGACTTCAGGAACCGGAACGGGATCTCCTGGGACGAGGCGATCGCCTCGCAGGTGAGCGGACGCCCCGTGTCGCAAGCCAGCTCGACCAGTGCGCGGGCGGCGTAGTCCGCCTTGGCGGAAATATGCATACCCCGAAGTATCCACCGGGCCGGGCGATCATCAAGTCCCGTCCGGGGCGGGCGTTCCGGCGCCCGGGACGACGCGCGGGACGACGCGCGGGATGAAAGGACACCTCTTGACATCCTTTTCCGGCCGCGCCTAGCGTTCCCCCCATCCCCGGCACCCCGCCGACCGCGCCCACCACCCGGGAGACCCCGTGTCCACCGCACCGCACCGCCCCGACCCGGCGACCGACGGGGGTGGGCGGACCTGTGCCGGCGAGGGCTTCCACCCGCACCTGCCCGCGCCGGACGCCGCCGGCCCGGACGCCGCCGTCCCGCTCCGCGCCCGCCTGCACCACATCCGGGCCGACGCGCTCGACGGCGACACCGCGCAGACCGGGGGGATGCGGCGGTTCGCGGCGATCAGCGGCGGCACCGTCGGCTCGGAGAAGCTCTGGATGGGCCAGACCCACGTCGCCCCCGCCACCGCCTCCTCCGACCACCACCACGGCGAGTCGGAGACCGCGATCCACGTGGTCAGCGGCCACCCCGAGTTCGTCTTCCTGGACCACTCCTCCGGCGAGCCGGTCGAGGTCAGGCTGCGCACCGGGCCGGGCGACTACATCTTCGTGCCGCCGTACGTCCCGCACCGCGAGGAGAACCCCGACCCCGCGCACGAGGCCGTGGTGGTGATCGCCCGCAGCACCCAGGAGGCGATCGTGGTCAACCTGCCGAGCCTGCACGCCGAACCGCCGACCGCGCCCTGACGACCGGTCGGCACTCCGCACCGGGAGGCACCCCGCACCGGACGGCGCGGGACGGCGCCGGTGCTCAGCGCAGGACGGCGGAGAGCAGGTCGGCGCCGAGCACGGCGGTGGCGCCGAGGTCGAGCGCGTGATGGACGTGGCGGCCGCGGCGGCGGGCGGTGAGCAGGCCCGCCCGGCGCAGCACGGCGAGGTGCCGGGAGACCTCGGGCGGGGTGAGCTCCCAGGCGCAGGCGAGTTCGCCGGTGGTGTGCGGGCCGCGGGCCAGGGTGCGGACCAGCCGCAGCCGGACGGGGTGGGCCAGCGCTTCCAGGCGGAGGGCGACGGTCTCCAGCGGGACGGCCGCGGGGCGGTCGCCGTCTGCGGCCGGGTACTGGACGACGGGTTGCCAGCCCGGGGCGTACACGGCGACCAGGTGCGGATGCCCGAAGACGCTGGGCAGGAAGGTGACGCCGGCCGGGCCGGCCTGCGCGGCGGAGTCCTGGAGCTTGTCGAGGACCAGCGAGCCGCCGTCGGGCGTGAGCGCGATCGCCGTCGACACCTCGGCGAGCGCGGCGGGCAGGCCCTGACGGCGGCTCAGCTCGGTCTTGTCCCGGACGTCCCGGCCCAGGCGGGCGGCCAGCGCGGGCCACTCGGTGTCGAAGAACGCCTCCGCGCACTGCTCCAGGGTCTCCCGCAGCCGGGCCCGGACGGCCGGCGGATCGGCCAGCAGGCGCTCCGCGAACGCCTCCTGGACGGGGCCGCGGGCCTGCGCCCGGTCCAGCGCGTCGGCGCGGGCGGCCGGGTCGTGCAGCGGGGAGCGGCCGGCGAAGGTGCGCCGGTTCGAGCCGCAGGTGGTGACCAGCGCGGCGTGCGCGTACCGCTCGTCCCCGATCAGGTCGACCTGGTCCAGCTCCGCGGCCAGGGTGGCCCGCGGCCGGGCCGGCACCAGGAAGTCGGCCCGCGAGGACCGCCACAGGAACTCGGCCTCCCGCAGCCGCTCGGCCAGCTCGGGGCGCAGGCCCGCCCACACCCCGGCCGCCCACCCGGCCAGGTGCGGGTGGTGCTCCGGCGAGGCCAGCACGTGCAGCATCGCGGTCAGTTCGGCGAGCGGCGAGACGCCGAACCGGATGCGCTCCGGCGGCGTCCCGGCGAGGTCGATGCGCAGGGTCACCCCCGCATTCTCGCTGTCCACGGCCGCGCCACCGGCACCGGTTGACGGAAAGCGTCAATCGACGTGACCGCGCCGCGCCCCCGCCCGCACCTTGGCGCCATGACCACCAGCCCCCCTGCCGCCCGCACCACCACGCCCCGGCCGCCGACCCAGCCACCGCCGACCCAGCCACCGCCGACCCGGCCACCGGTCCGCCCCTCGCCCCCGCCGTCGACCCGTCCGACGGTCCGGCAGCTCGTCCGGGCCGGCGGCGGGCCGCGCTACGCCGCCGCGCTGCTCGTCGACGCCCTCGGCACCGGCCTGCTGCGGCCGTTCCTGCTGCTGTACGGGATCACCGTGCTCGACCTCGGCACGGCCGCCACCGGCCTGGCGATGACCGGCGGCATCGTCGCCGGGCTGGCCTGCATGCCGGCGCTCGGGCGCTGGCTCGACCGGGGCACGCGCAGCACGGCGGTGGCCGCGTCGATGCTGGTGCGGGTGCTGGGCGTGGCCGCGCTGCTGGCGGCGCCCACCGGCGGCGTCGCGCTGTTCACCGTCGCCGCGCTGTTCCTCGGCATCGGCAACCAGTCCTGGCCCGCCGCGCACGCCGCACTGGTCGCCTCGGTCGCCGAGGAACACCTGCGGGACACCGTCCTGGCGGCCGCCCGGGCCGCCCGCAACGCCGGACTCGGCGCCGGCGCGCTGCTCGCCACCGCCTGCCTGGCCGGCGGTCCCACCGCCCTGCGGGCGCTGGCCCTGGCCTCCGGGCTCGGCTTCCTCACGGCGGCGGCGCTGGCCCGCTCGGTCCGGGTCCGCGACGGGGCGGCGCGACGGACCGCCCCCGCGGCGGACGGGGCGGCACCGCGGCTCGGGGCGCTCCTGCTGGCCAACGTGGTGTACGTGTTCTGCCTGAACGTGCCCGAAGTGGCGCTGCCGCTGGTGCTCGTGACCGTCCTGCACGCCTCGCCGGCCTGGCCGGCCGCGGTGTTCGTCGCCAACACCGTGCTGGTGGTGACCCTCCAGGTGCCCGTCACCGCGTGGGCGGGCGCCCGCTGGTCGCGGGCCCGGGTCCTGGTCCTGGCCGGGGTGGTGCTCGCCGTGAGCTACCTGGCGTTCCTGCTCGCCACCCCGTTCGGGCCGCTCGCCGTCGCCCTGGTCGCGGTGCCCTGCACCCTGGGCGAGATCCTCTACGCGGGCAGCGCCACCGCCCTGGTCACCGCCCGCACCCCGGCCCTCCGCCGCGGCCGCGCCCTGGCCCGCCTCCAACTCTCCACCGGCCTCGGCCTCGCCGTCTCCCCCGCCGTGCTCACCGCCCTCACCCCCGTCGTCCTCTGGCCCGTCCTCGCCACCACCACCCTCGCCGCCGCCGCCCTGGTCCACCGCACCACCCCCGAAACCCCTGACTCCCGGCCGCCCCTCACCGGCCGGGGTGAGTCGGGGCAGGGCGGGGGCGGGAGCGAACCCGGGCGCGACCGGCGGCCGGGTGTTCGTTTCCCGGGGCGGCCGCGGCCGGGTATGCCGGAAGCCGCGCGGTCGTATTCGGTCATGATGTGACCAATAGGAAAATTCAGGTCCGGGGCGAACGGGCCGCCACCCTACCTTGGTCCGCGGCGTGACCTGACGAACCGTCAGGCCAGCTGTCGATCCGAGGTGGAGAAACAGTGCTGCAAAGCCCGCGTCCGCCCCTGCCGATCCGTCGCCCCCGCCCCCGCCCCCGCCGGGCCACCCTGGCCGTGGCGCTCAGCTCCGCCCTGCTGCTGCTCGGACTGGGCGGCACCGCCCCCGCCAGCGGCCGGGCCGTCACCACCGCCACCACCGCCGACACCGGGACGGGCTCCACCCTGGTGAAGAGCGTGCGGAACGCCACCCACCCCGGCGCCGCCACCGCCCAGCACGGGGACACCCTCGACTGGACCGTGAGCTACCGGAACAACGCCACCGGGGACGACGCCGCCCCGGCCCGCATCACCGACCCGGTCACCGGCGCCGGCGCCTACGTGCCCGGCTCGCTGAAGGTGCCGCCCGGCTGGACCCCGTCCTGGTCGACCGACGGCAGCACCTTCGGACCCGACGACACCGGCGCGGCCACCGTCGCCGTCCGCGCCGAGAACCCGGTCGCCCGCTCCGGCGGCACCGGGATCTCCCCGCTGCTGCTCGCCCCCGTCCAGCCCACCGCGCAGGCCACCGGCGGCGACGGCTACACCCCCGTGCTGTACCGGACCCCCACCGGGGAGGTGCAGGCCTGGAACATCTACCACCACGCCGCCCCGGCCGCGCCGAAGGTGGTGTGCAGCAGCCTGACCACCGGCCAGCCCTGTACCGGCGGCCCCTGGCCGCGCCCGCTGAACACCGCGACCGGACCGCTCGGCAGCGGCGCCACTGGCGACCTCGGCAGCCCGCTCACCTCCAAGTACGTCCTCGACCCGCAGCAGCCCAACCTGCTGTACTACCCCGCCAACACCGCCACCGGCGTCGGCATCGGCTGCCTCGACCTGGCCGCCCACGCCAACTGCGGCTACACCGCGCTCGCCCCCAACGGCACCTCCCCCAGCAGCGCCAACAACATCGCCGGGCTGGTGAAGGTCGGCGACAACCTGTACGCGGTCGCCAACACCGGCCGGGTGCTGTGCATGACCCTGCCCGGCCGCACCCCCTGCGCCGGCCAGCCCTACGCGCAGATCGTCGCCGCCAACCACGACCTGCCCGGCAACCCCGGCGCCCTCTACCAGGGCGGCCTGACCGCCGTCGGCGACAAGGTGTTCGCCTCCTCCGCCCCGCAGGCCGGCGGCTCCACCGTCCCCGGCGCGCCCGTCCTCGGCTGCTTCGACACCGCCACCAACGCCGTCTGCACCGGCTGGAGCACCCCGCACCCCGCCGGACCCGGCTCCGCCTACTACACCTACGACGCCTTCACCGCCTACGACACCGCCGGGCACCCCGACGGCGTCTGCACCAGCACCGTCGGCGGCGCCAACGTCCTCACCACCTGCTACGCCGTCGACGGCTCGCCGCTCACCGCACCCGGCATCCTCGCCACCCTCAGCGGCAACACCCTCACCTTCGACCCCGAGACCGTCAGCACCGACACCGGCACCCGCAGCTACTTCCCGGCCTGGGGCGGCAGCGGCGGCAACGGCGCCACCCTCTGCTACGACTGGCGGACCGCCGCCCCCTGCGCCGGCTTCCCGCTGCCCGCCACCCACCCCACCGCCAACGGCGGCACCACCCGCGACTACGGCTACAGCTACGACAGCACCACCCGCTGCCTGATCGGGCTGGGCGACGCGGGCGTGCTGTTCTCGATGGACCCGGCCACCGCCGCCAGCCCCTGCCTGCACAGCGGCGCCACCGTCACGCTCAGGCCCGCCGACTTCTACTGCGACGGCGGCACCGGCCACGTCCAGTCCTACACCCGGGCCCGGCTGACCGACCTCGACCTCTCGCACCTCGACCTCGCCGCCTCCCGGGTCCTGGTCACCGACCCCGACGGCACCCCCGTCGCCAGCCCCGGCCTCGCCCCCGACGGCACCGTCGACCTGTCCGGCGTCGACCCCGCCGCCCACCCCGCGCTCACCGTCACCGCCCAACTGGTGCTGACCACCACCGGCGACTTCACCGCCACCAACCACCCGATGCTGGTCGTCGAGTACCGGGGCGACGCGCCGCAGATCTGCTTCCGCACCACCGTGGCCGCCGACTGCGCCACCACCGCCGTCAGCAACACCGCCACCGGCACCGACGCCACCGGCACCCTCACCTCCAACACCGTCACCGCCCCCGTCGCGCCCGGCACCGGCTGCCAGCCCCAGGTGAGCGTGCAGAAGGAGATCTGCGGCTCGCTCAACCCGCACGACTGCGCCCCCGGCGGGCCCGGGCCCTGGGCCAAGACCAGCCCCGTCGGCCTGCTCGGCCTGCTCGGCACCGCCCACTGGCGGATCACCGTCACCAACGCCGGCCCGGTCGACGCCACCGCCGTGACCGTCGACGACCCGTCCACCCCCGCCTGCCGAACCGCCGCCGGCACCTTCGCGCTGGCCGCCGGCACCAGCCGCCAGGTCCACTGCGACTCGCTGCTGCTCGCCCTCCCGCTGAAGAACACCGCCTCGGCGAGCTTCGTCGCTGCGAACTCGCCCGCCGGCACCACCCCGACCACCACCGCCCGCTCCTCGGCCGTCGCCTGCTCGCTGCTCTGCATCCTCGCCGTGCCCTAGCCGCCGCCCCGCACCACCGTCCGCACGGCCGGCCGCCGGGGGGATTCCCGCCCCCCGGCGGCCGGCCCTTCCCCGTTCTGCTGAGGGCAGAGCGACGCGCACTGGCGCCGCGCCGGGCGCTGTCTAGGCTGGAGCAATGAGCACTCGACCCTCCTCCCCGGCCCGTGTCGTCCCGTTGCGCCCCCGGCCGGAAGCGCCCGCGCCGCAGCCCAGGGAACCGCTGCTGCGCGACGTGGTGGGCGGGGTGCTGCGGCGCGAACGCCTCGCCCAGGAACGGACGTTGAAGGACGTCGCGGACGCCGCCCGGATCTCGGTGCCGTACCTCTCGGAGCTGGAGCGCGGCCGCAAGGAAGCCTCCTCCGAGGTGCTCGCCGCCGCCGCCCGGGCGCTCGGCCTGGGCCTGGGTGACGTGCTCTCGCTGGTGCAGCAGGAACTCGTCGCGGTGCGCAGCGCGAGCACCCTGTCCGGCCGGACGGCGACCGCGGGCCGGTACGGCGGGCTCTGCCTGGCGGCCTGAGCGGCAGCCCGCGCCCGTACGGGCGGAGCCGGACCGGCCCGTGCGGTCAACCCGCGGCGGGGAGGCGGCTGTTCAGCACCCGGTCGGCCAGCCCGTAGGCGACGGCCTCCTCGGCGCCGAACACCTTCTCCCGGTCCATGTCCGCCCGCAGGGTCTCCACCGAGTGGCCGGTGTGCCGGGACAGCACCTCCTCCACCTGGGCCCGGATCCGCAGCACCTCCTTCGCGGCCAGGCTCAGGTCGGACACCGTCCCCCGCCGCCCGCCGCTGGCCGGCTGCCCCAGCAGCACCCGGGCGTGCCGCAGCACGGCCCGCCGCCCGGGATCGCCGCCCGCCAGCAGCACCGCCGCGGTGGACGCGGCCTGCCCGACGCAGTAGGTGGCGATCGGGCACTGCACGAACGTCATCGCGTCGTAGATCGCCATCAGCGAGGTGAACGACCCGCCGGGGGAGTTGAGGTAGAGCGCGATCTCCTGCTCCGGGCCCGCGGACTCCAGGTGCAGCAGCTGGGCGATCACCGCGTTGGCCACGCCGTCGTCGATCTCGGTGCCGAGGAAGACGATCCGCTCGTTGAGCAGCCGGCTGAACACGTCGTACGAGCGCTCGCCCTGCGCGGTCCGCTCGATCACGTAGGGAATCGGGTAGGAGGCCATGTCACAGCCCCGCCCGTCGCCGCGACGCGCCGCTGCCGACCTCGGCCAGCGACTCCAGCACCCGGTCGACCATCCCGTACTCGCGGGCCTGCTCCGCCGTGAACCAGCGGTCCCGGTCGCCGTCCCGGGCGATGGTCTCCCGGCTCTGCCCGGTGTGCTCCGCGGTGATCCGCTCGATCGCCCGCTTGGTGTACTCCAGGTTCTCCGCCTGGATCTCGATGTCGGAGGCCGTGCCGCCGATCCCCGCCGAGGGCTGGTGCATCATGATCCGCGCGTTCGGCAGCGCGAACCGCTTGCCCGCCGCGCCCACCGTCAGCAGGAACTGCCCCATGCTGGCGGCGAACCCCATCGCCAGGGTCGACACGTCGTTCGGGATCAGCCGCATGGTGTCGTAGATGGCCAGCCCCGCCGTCACCGAGCCGCCCGGGCTGTTGATGTACAGGCTGATGTCGGTGCCCGGGTCCTCCGCCGAGAGCAGCAGCAGCTGCGTGCAGACCCGGTTCGCCGACACGTCGTCGACCTGGGTGCCGAGCAGGACGATCCGGCGGGCCAGCAGCAGCGCCGCCAGGTGGTCGTCGAACGGGCTGGGCGGGGTTTCGCCGTCCTCCGCCCGGGGGCGGAGCGTGCTGAGTGGAGTCATCGGTTCTCCCGGAAGTGGGGTGACGTCGGGTCGGTCACCCCACTGTTGCCCCCCGGCACCCGCCTCCGGACGTTTCTCTGCCCGCCGCAGATTCGCTGCGGGCAGAGCGGCCCCCGCCCCCGCCCCTCCGGCACCGGCGGCCCGGCCCGGGTGGTGAACCGCCGTCAGGTCGCGGCGCTTCGGCCGCCGGTCGGCGCCGTCGTGGCGTAGAAGCGGCGCTGGGCGGGCCACATCGCGGCGGTCACGGCCGTCCCCGCCAGGAGGGCGACCAGGGCGCAGCCCCACATCGGCCAGCGGGTGGCCAGGTGCAGCGGGGCACCGGCGGTGAGGGCGAGGAAGAGCGACCCGAGGACGCCGACGAAGCACCCGAACGCCAGGTTCTGGTGGCGGCGCGGCCAGGTCGCCCGCCGGAAGCCCAGCGCCGGAATCCACCACGCGTAGAGCACCGCGCCCTCGACCAGGCCCCAGCCCGCTCCCGAGCCGACGGCGACCAGGGCGGCGAGGAACAGCGGCCAGAGCAGGAGGACGGCGCGGCGCCCGATCAGGGCCAGGATCTTCACCCGCAGATGCTCCCGACGGAGGGCTCCCGCCGTCAAGGGCCCGGCCGCGCGGGGAAGCCCGGACCGGCCGTGCCGCTACCCGAGCCGCTACCCGGTCCGGACGCCGGGCGCGGCCTCGGGGCGGCGGGGTGCGGGCGGGGCCGGGCGGTGGCGGTGGTCGGGGTGGGGGAGCCGGTCGGCCAGGCGGTGCAGGTGGTGGCGGGTGGTGTCGAAGTGGCGGTGGTCGGCGGGGGTGAGCGGGAGGACGGCGTCGACCGTGCGTTCGACCTCCTCGGCCAGGGCGGCCCAGCGGGCGGTCGAGGACTGGCGCCAGGGGGGTTCCCGGCGGGCGCGGTCGAGTTCGGCCCGCGCCGCGGCGAGGTGCAGGTGGGGGGTCGGGGCGGTGCGGGGACGGTGCGGGGTCAGGGCGAGGGTGGCCTGCTCGACGGCGGCGGCCAGGCGGCGGGCCACGGCGAGCTGGCGGTGGTGCGGGGCGAGCAGTTCGCCGGCGAGGACGGCGGACAGGCAGCCGATCGCGCAGCAGGCCAGGTTGGGCAGCAGCAGCGGGAGACCGGGGTCACCGGCGATCTGGGTGACCATCAGCACCACGGTGGCCAGGGCCGCCGCCTGGTAGAGGTAGCCGGTGCCGGAGAGCGCCGGGACCAGCCCGGCGGCCAGGGCGAGGACGGCCAGCAGCGCCCAGCCGGGGCCGCCGCAGGCCAGGACCAGGCCGCTGCAGAGCAGCCCGAGTGCCGTCCCGCAGAACCGTTCCAGCGCACGGCCGGTGACCGGGCCGATGTCCGGACGGCAGACGAAGGTCACGTTCAGCACCGCCCAGTACGGGTGCGGCAGGCCGAGGGCCGTGGCCGCCGTGCCCGCCAGCAGCAGGGCCAGGCCGACGCGCAGACCGCACAGCCAGGACTGCGGGTCGGCCAGCACCGCTCGGGCCACCGCCCGCCGCCGCCCCGCCCGCCAGTCACCCGGCCCGGCCGGAGCCGCATCCGGCGCCGTACCCGTATCCGGCGCCGCACCGGCGGCACCCCGGCCGTGGACCGGGCCGCGGACCGGGCGGGCGCCCCGGAACGATCGCCGCCCGCGCCGCCCGCGCCAGCCGGGCGTCCAGCGGGCCGGGCCCGGACGGCCACGGTGCGTCCAGCGGCGGGCGGTTCGCCGCGACGCGCTCCGCCTCGGCGCGCAGCCGCCCGCGCAGCGCGCCGTCGGAGGGCAGCGCCCGGGCCCCGGCCGAGCAGGCCGTCTCGGCGAGCGCCAGCAGCCCGGGCAGGTGCCGGGCCAGCAGCGCGCTGCCGCCGACCGCGCCGGTGTGCCGGGCCCGCTCCAGCGCGTCGTGCAGCCCGCGCCGCCGCGCGGTCCCGGCCGGTCCCGCCGCGTCCGGTTCGAGCACCGCCGCACAGCCGGTCAGGCACTGGGCCAGCAGCGCCCGTTCGGCCCGGCCCCGGAAGAACGGGCGTCCGGCCAGGGCCAGCGCCACCACCGACAGCCCGCCCAGCAGCATCAGCGCGGGCGGCCGCCAGAGCGGGCCGGGCAGCGGCAGGTCCAGCGCCACCTGGGCGTCCATCAGCAGGATCATCGCGCCCAGCGAGCCCTCCGGGCTCAGGCAGGCCAGCACCCCCGCGACCACCCCCAGCCCGGGCAGCAGGTACGGCGCGGCGGGGCCGCCCTCGGCCGCCAGGGTCGCGAACGCCCCGGCCATGCCCAGCAGTTGGGGCAGCAGCATGGTGACCGCCCGGTGCCGGTAGGCGGTGGCCACGTCGGTCAGCACCGCCGAGAGCGCGCCCAGCGCGACCATCACCCCCTCGGCGGGCCGTCCGAGCAGCAGACCGGCACCGGCCGGCGCGGTCACCGCCAGCAGCGAGCGCCAGGCCGCGGCGGAGACGGCGGGGCGCCGCCGGGGGGCGCAGGTCTGCCGCACCCAGCGCAGCAGCGAACCGGACCGGAGCGTGCGGTGACGCCCGTGTCGAAGAGTTGACATGCCGTCCATGCAAGGCGAGGCCCCGCCGCGACCGGCCCGACGACGCTGCGGCCGTGCGCCGCCTGGGGGCGGGATTTCGCTTGGCCGGGGGAGCGGGCGTGACCTTCCGGCGTCCCCCGAACGGAGTGCGTAACCCCGGCGGCCGGAGCCGGGCGCGCCGCTCCGGGGAGGGACGGGTGGGCCACGAACGGGTGATCCCGGGGCGGTTCGGCCGCGGTCGGGGCCGTGGGGATGGAGGGTGGGACGGTCCGTGCGTAGAAGACGCACAGCACGTTGGAGGTTCCATGCGTCTGGTCTCTAGTGGCCGGCTCCACGCCACGTTCGAGTTCGGTGATCTGCAGGTGGTGTCGTTGCGGGACGGGTACATCGACATGCCGCCGACCCGCCTGCGCGGGGAGGACGGGCGGGTGCTCGACGTGCTCCCGGCCGCCGTTCCGCTGGCGGGCGAGAACCTGCGGCTGTCGGTGAACGCCTTCTTCGTCACCGACGGCACGTGGTCGCTCCTGATCGACACCGGTGCGTCGAACGTCTGGCACGACCCGACGATGGGCCTGCTCCACGAGGCGTTCGAGGAGGCGGGGATCGACCGGGGCTACATCACCGACGTGGCCATCACCCACCGGCACGAGGACCACGTCAGCGGGCTGATCGCGCCGGACGGTTCGGAGGCGTTCGGCAAGCTCGAACGGGTGTGGATCGGCGCGGCCGACGCGTCCGTGTTCACCGGTCGGCTGGAGCCGATCCGCGACCGGGTGGTGCCGGTGTCGGAGGAGGTCGCGATCAACGGGTGGGCGACCGCGCTCCCCGCGCCCGGCCACACGCCCGGGCACACCGTCTACGACATCAGCAGCGGTGGCGGGCACCTGCTGGTGTGGGGCGACACCGTCCACGTGCCGACGCTGCAGTTCGACCGGCCGGAGGTGTCCTGGGAGCTCGACGGCGACCAGCCCCGGGCCCGGGCCGCGCGGGCGGGCCTGCTCGAACGGCTGGCGCGGCCGGACCACTTCGTGGCCGGGGCGCACCTGGACTCCCCCGGCATCGCCCGGGTGAGCCCGGCCGGCACCGGCTACGCGCTGGAGTACCTGGCGGCGCCGATCGGCTGACCCGACCGGCCGCGCCGGAGCGCGCGGCGGCCCGGCACCGACGGCCGGGGACGGGTGCCCCGCGGAACGACGGGTTCCGGGGGCCGCCCGTCCCCGGCCGTCGGCGGACCCGCCGCTGACGGGGACAGCGGCGGGGGCTGGTGGCCGGGGCTCAGCGCAGGCTCTCGGCCGGGGCCCCGGCGAGCACCCGCCGGGTGGCGAAGTCGACGACCTGGGCGGCGATCTCCTCCAGTTGGGCCTGGACGCGGTCGTCCTTGCAGTCCCCGGCGGGCGAGAAGCGGGTCGTCGAGGTGTTGATGGCGGCGCCCAGCGGGGTGGGCCAGCCGCGCAGGGCGTGGGTGACGTCGCGCAGGGCGGCCAGGGTGGAGGCGGCGCCCTGCCAGCCGTTGGCGACGGCCACGCATCCGACGGCCCGTTCGCTGAAGTAGGGCCGGTCGCCCTCGCGCAGTTCCTCGACGTGGTCGAGGGCGTTCTTGACCAGGCCGGAGATGCCGCCGTGGTAGGCGGGGCTGGCCAGCACGAGGCCGTCCGCGCCGGAGATGGCGGACAGCAGCCGGCTGGCCTGCGGGGTGGTGGTGCCGCTGCGCGGGTCGTACATCGGCATGGCCAGTGCGGGGCCCGCGATCAGCTGCACCGACGCGCCGCGTCTCTGTGCCGCGTCCAGGACGATCCGCAGGGCCTGTTCGGCGGTGGACCCGGGCCGGCTCGAACCGCCGACACCGACCACGTTCACGATCCGGTGCACTGGTGGCGCCTCCTTCTCTTTTCGGGGATCTGGGGTGTTCGCGGTGCGGGTTGCGGTAGCGGGCGGACGGGCGGGCAGACGGACGGGACGGGCTGACGGGTCGTCGGGTCGTCGGGCGGAAGCAGAAGGTGATCCCACCCGCGCTCGGTGCACACGGAGTGGAACCACCTTCTGCCGCCCGTTCACGTCACACGGCGGACGCCACGCCGTCCTGGAGCTCGGGCTCCTCGGCGGCCGGGGCCGCGGGCGGACGCCTGAAGTTCAGCACGACGAGCATGATCAGCACGATGCCGGCGGCGGTGGCCCACATGGCGGTGCGCACCCCGTCGGAGGTGGCCACCCGCAGGGCCTCGCCGGTCAGTCCCTCGTGACCGGAGTTGGCGATCGCCACCAGGACGGCGAGGCCGACCGCGGCGCCGACCTGCTGGCCGGTGGCGGCGACGCCGGAGGCGATGCCCTGGTCCTCGGCCGCGACGCCCGTGGTGGCCGCGGCGTACATGGCGGTGAAGATGGTGCCCTGGCCGAGGCTCAGGATCAGGACGCCCGGGACGAGTTGCAGGTAGCTGCCGCCGGGCGAGACGGAGAAGGCGAAGGCGATGGTGCCGATCAGGCCCAGCACCAGGGCGCCGAACAGCGTGGCCCGCACGCCGAAGCGGGTGGCCAGCTTTCCGCCGGACAGGTTGCCGATGAGCACTCCGACGCACGGCAGCAGGAAGGCGATGCCGCTCTTGGTGGCGGAGTACCCGTGCACGCTCTGGAAGTACAGGGTGAAGAAGTAGGGCAGCGCGCCGAAGGTCCCCATGAAGATGAAGGTGACCACGGTGCCGGTGCTCAGGTTGCGGTTGCGGAACAGGCGCAGCGGCAGCAGCGGGTCGGGGCCGCGGCCCTCGATGGTGAAGAAGACCGCGAGGATGACCACGGCGATCGCCGCGGTGATCAGGATGGTGGGGGAGGTCCAGCCGGACTCCGGGCCCTGGACGAGGGTGAAGACCAGCAGGGTCGATCCGACGGTGGCGGTGAGCGCACCGGGCAGGTCGAACTTGCGGCCGCCGAGGCTCTGGGGGGTGTCCTTGGGGATGATGGCGAAGGCGAGCAGCATGGCGCCGCCGGCCAGCGGGACGTTGGCGAAGAAGATCGACGCCCAGCCGAAGGCGCCGGTCAGGACGCCGCCGAGCAGGGAGCCGAGGATCATGCCGCTGCCGCCGGCCCCGCCCCAGATGGCCAGCGCGCGGTTGCGCTCGGGGCCCTCGGCGAAGGTGGTGGTGACCAGCGAGAGGGTCGACGGGGCGAGGAAGGCGCCGCCGATGCCCTGGACCGCGCGGGCCACGATCAGCGTGGTGGGGTCGCCGGCCAGCGCTCCGGCCAGCGAGGAGACCGCGTAGAGGAACAGGCCGAAGGTGAACATCCGGCGGCGGCCGAAGAGGTCGGCGGCGCGGCCGCCGAGCAGCAGGAAGCCGCCGAAGGCGACGGCGTAGGCGCTGACGACCCACTGGAGGGTCTGCGCGGAGAAGCCGACGCCGGTCCGGATCTCCGGCAGGGCGACGAAGACGATGCTGTAGTCAACAGCGTAGATGCACTGGGCGAAAGCCAGCAGTGCCAGGATCAAGCCGAGGCGTCGGCGAGGCGGCGCTCCGGCGCCGGCGACTGCAGAAGGCATGGGATGTGCCTGTCCCTTCCGGGTTCTTCGAGTACTGGTCAGTGGTGCGGGGGGTGCGACGGGCCGGTGCCGGTCGGCGGGGCCGCGCTCGTGCTGCCCCGGCCGGTCGGGCCGGGCCGGGAGGCGGCCGGTGCGGTGTGCGCGATCTGTCTCATGGGCGTGCTTTCGGTGATGGGTGCGGGCAGCCCGGTCGGCTGCCCGGGACGGCTCGGTGTCCGGACGGGCGGCGGTGTCCGCCGGCCGTCGTCCTGCCGTTCCGTCAGGGCTGGAGGTGGTCGTGGAACCACTGCGCGAAGGCGGCGTCGAGCGCGTCGCGCTCGTCCCGGTCGTCGGGGAGGTGGCCGCGCGAGAGGCGGATGAAGCGCACGGTCTTGCCCAGGCCGGCGAGCTTCTCGTGGAGCTGCTCGGTGGCGTTGATGGCCACGGTGGTGTCGCCCTCGGCGTGGGCGAGCAGCAGGGGCGCCCGGATGGCGGCCGCGTGGGTGAGGGGGCTGGCCTCCCGGAGCCTGGCCAGGTCCTGCGGGTCGTCGACGTCGCCGATCCATTCGGTGACGCGGCGGCTCCAGGTGGGCGGCAGGGCGCGGATGTCGGTCTCCAGGTCGGCGGGCCCGCAGATGGCGATCCCGGCGCTCCAGTGGTGCGGCAGCCGGGCCAGGCAGCTGAGTGCGGCGAAGCCGCCGTAGGACATGCCGTGGACGCCGAGGCGGTCGCCGTCCACCCAGGGCAGCGCGCGCAGGTAGTGGGCGGCGGCGTCGAAGTCGGCGAGGTCGCCGCGGCCCCAGTCGCGGTAGATCAGGCGCTGGTAGGCCAGCCCCCGGCCGGTGGACCCGCGGACGTTGGGTGCCAGGACGGCGATGCCGGCGCGGACCAGGCGCTGGATCAGCGGGTCGTGGACGGGCAGGGCCGCCCACTCCGGGCCGCCGTGGATGGTCAGCACCGCGGGGACGGGGCCGGTCGCGGCGGGCGGGCGGTAGAGCAGGCCGGATATCTCCAGCCCGTCCGCCGAGGTGAAGCGGACCGTCCGCGGGACGACGAGGTCGTCGGGCAGGTCCTCGCCGAAGCGGGTCAGCTGCTCGGTGCGGCCGGTGTCCGGGTCGACGGAGAAGAACTCGGTGCCCCGGTCGGGGGCGCCGACCTGGGCGAGCAGGTGTCCCGCGGAGCTGAAGCGCGGGACGAAGCCGTCGTAGCCGAAGGGCTGGGAGGCGAACCCCGGCAGTTCGATCCGGATGCCGGGGGCGTCGGGGGAGCCGGCGGAGCACAGGACGGTGCGCTGGTCCTCCGGCAGGGCCCACACGACCCGGTCGGGGCCGACGACGACGTTCTCGATGTCGGCGTCCGGCGTGGCGATCCACCGCAGGGGGCGGCCGGGGACGAGCAGGGCGACGCCGAGGTGGTCGCGGCCCTCGGTGGTGCACAGGTGGATGCCGTCCTCGTTCCAGCCGCCGGGCTGGTACTTGGCGGGGCCCTCGTGCGGGGTGAGGTGCCGGCTGAGGCCGGTGGCGAGGTCGCAGGCGTACAGGTCCTGGTCGGTGTTCTGGTGGAACTTCAGGACGAGCAGCTGCCGGGAGTCGGGGGAGAAGCAGACGGGCACGTAGCGGTCGTCGCCCTGCAGGACCATCGTGCAGGCGCCGGTGTCCAGGTCGCGCACGTAGACGTCGAGGCAGGTGGCGTCGCGGGCGCTGGTGGCGTAGGCGAGCAGGCGGCCGTCGGGGCTGTAGGGGGTGCTCGCGGTGGAGTACGGCACGCCTATCTCGCGCCGGACGCCGGGCTCCCGGGCTATCCACTCCACCTCGCCGGTGGCGGGGTCGATCTCGGCCAGCCGGTAGTCCTGGCCGCCGGTGACGTCGACCACGGCGAGCAGCCGGGTCTCGTCGGGCCGCCACGCCAGGCGGGTGACCGCGCCCTCGACCGGGAGGATGCGCCGTTCGCCGTCCCAGGTCTGGAACCAGGGCTGCGGGCGGCCGGACTCGTCGCCGACGTATGCGAAGCCGTCCTTCGCGGGCCAGGCTCCCCAGAGGGTCATGAGTGGGCCGCCAGGGCGAGTTGGATGCTGGCGGCGGCGACGATCCCGCGGCGGAACCGGTCGAGGTCGAGGTTCTCGTCGGGCGCGTGGTTGGCCTCGTCGGCGTTGGCCAGCGGCACGCCGTAGCAGGGGCAGGAGAGCACGTCGCTGAGGACGGCCATGGGCAGGCTGCCGCCGAGCGAGGGCACCAGCAGGGGCCGCTGGCCCAGGACGTCCTCGACCGCCCGGAGGATGGTGGCGGTGTAGGGGGTCTCGGGCAGGGTGGTGGAGGGGGCCATGGCGGCGCCGGGGACGAACTCGACGTCGGGGGCGTGCCGGGCGACGTGGCGCCGGATGGCGTCGGCGACCTGCTCGGGGCTCTGGCCGCCGACCAGGCGGGCCTCGCAGCGGGCGACGGCGACGTCGGGGATCACCGCGCGGTGGTCGCCGGAGTCCTCGCAGCTGAGGGAGTTGACGGTCAGGGTGGGCCGGGCCAGGCGTTCGTGGAACCCCAGGGCGGCGGGCGGTTCCATGCCGGTCGCGCCGATCCCCCGGAGCGTCGCGGCGACGTCGACGGGCAGGTCGGCCAGGGCGGCGAGCTGGCCGTCGGTCAGCGGGGCGACCCGGTCGGCGAAGCCGGGGACGGTGACGGTTCCGTCGGCCGTGCGCATGGTGGCCAGCAGCTGCACCAGCGTCCAGGCGGGGTTGGGGGCGATCCCGCCCCAGTTGCCCGAGTGCAGGGGCCGGTCGGCGCCCCGGGCGCGCAGTTCGAACATCAGGATGCCGCGGACGCCGAGGACCACGCTGGCCCGGCCGGAGTCGTCGACCGGGCCGTCGCTCCAGATCACCAGGTCGGGCCGGCCGACCTGGCGCACGGCCGTGGCGAGGTTGGGGCTGCCGATCTCCTCCTCGCCGTCGAGCAGGACGGTGACGCGGCAGGGGAATCCGCCGGTCAGTTCCCGCAGGGCGCGCAGGCCCAGGAGTTGGGCGAGGTGCTGGCCCTTGTTGTCCCCGGTGCCGCGGCCGTACATGCGGCCGTCGCGGATGGAGGGGACGAAGGGGGGTGAGGTCCACAGTTCCAGCGGTCCGGCCGGCTGGACGTCGTAGTGGCCGTAGATCAGGACGTGCGGTCCGGGGCCGTCGGCGGTGCCCACCAGGGCGGGCCAGCCGCCGGTGTCGACCTCGCGGGCCTCCAGGCCGGAGGCCCGTAAGAGGCGTAAGCCGTGGGCGGCGGCTTCGGCCATGCCCTCACCGGTGCGGCTGACGCTCGGCCGGGAGATCCAGTCCGCCAGCTCACCGTCCAGATCGCGGGCCTCGACCCACTCCTGGAGCTGCTTGATCACAGACCCTCCAACCGATTGCACAGAATGAAATCGATACGCAGTCAAGCAAACTGACGGCCCGTTGGCAAGGTAGAGTCCAGTCCGTGGAAGCGACCATCGAAGACCTCAAAGCCCTCGGACACCCGGTACGCTGGCGAATCCTGCGGCTGTGCCTGGACCGCGCCTTCACCAACAAGGAGCTCTCGGTCGAACTCGACCTCGCTCCTGCGACCACCCTGCGCCACGTCCGCGCACTGGTGAAGACCGACTTCCTGGTGGCGGAACCGGTCTGCACCGGCGAGCACGGCGCGCTCCAGCGGCCCTACCGGGCCACCGCGCGCACCCGGGGGCTGATCATCCCGCCCGACGACTCCGGTCTGGCCCAGCAGGTCGACCTGGCCGTCCTGGGCGCCCACCGGACCGAGTTGATAGCCGCGGGCAAGGACTCCGGACGCGGCGCCAAGCGCGGGGTGCTCCGGCTGCGGCCCGAGTCGGTGGACGCGCTGCACCGCCGGATCGAGGCCCTGATCGCCGAGTGCGCCGACGAGGCCGACGGCGAGCCGTTGAGCTACCTGTGGTCGCTGGCCGCCCGTCCGCCGATCGACCCCGACCCCCGCGAAAACAACGGGTCAGGCACGATTGACCGATCGACGTGACCGGTGCTTGACTCATTCACCATTCGAGTGAAACGCCCGGAGCCGCCACGGCGGCCGACCGGGAGACGGCACGATTTTGCTTTTTCGAACGTGCGCACCGAGGTCCGGACCGGGCAATCCGCCGGGCCGGACCATGGGTGCGGCACGGGCTGGGCGGGGCGGTTCCGCACACCCTGGGTACCGAATCCGGGGAAACCCGAAGCACTGAATCTGGAAAAGGTCAACGAATGAAGATTGTCATTGCCGGCGGCCACGGAAAGATCGCCATGAGGTTAACCCGGCGGCTCGCGCGACGGGGCGACTCCGTCGTGGGCATCGTGCGCAACCCCCGCCACGTCGAGGACATCAGGAAGATCGGCGGGGACGCCGCCCTGCTCGACCTCGAACGCGCGACGGTGGACGAGGTGGCCGCGGTCGTGGCCGGAGCGGACGCCGTCGTCTTCTCTGCCGGCTCCGGCAACAGCGCCACCGCCGCCCGCCGGGACAAGATGGACCGCGCCGCCGTCGTGCTCGTCATGGACGCGGCCGAGAAGGCCGGCGTGCGCCGGTTCCTGCACGTCAGCTCGATCAACGTCGGCTGCGCCGAGGACCGCGGCATCGGCGAGGGATACGCCGTCTACCTGCGGGCCAAGCACGCCGCCGAGCAGCACGTCTTCTCCCGCACCGAGCTGGACTGGACGGTCCTGCGGCCCGGCGTGCTCACCGACGGCGGCGGCGAGGGCACCGTCGAACTCACCGCCGGCGCCAGGGTCGCCCCCCGGCACGCCAGGTTCGACCAGGTCGCCCGGGAGGACGTCGCCGGCGTCCTGGAGGCGCTCATCGACCGGCCCGCCACGGCCGGCCGCATCTACGTGGTGGTCGGCGGATCGACCCCCGTCGAGAAGGCGGTCGACGCCGCCTAGGCCGCACCCCGCGGCCGCGCCACCCGGGCCCCGGAACGGCGCGGCACCGGTCCGGAGCGGATTCCCGGCGTCGGTTCCGACGCCGGGAATCCGCGAATGCCCGCCGGTCGTTCCGTGGACCACGGACCGGCCGCGGGCTCCGGCAGGAGCGGTACGGAACGTCGCGCGAACGGCGGCGTCCCGCACCCTGCCGGAAAACGGACGGACGGAATTCCGTTTGCCCCCCGCCCGGTCACATTCCGGGCGGGGATCGCAGCACGAAATGTATCCTTTCATGATGCAGGGGGGGTTCCTTGTTGTGCAGTCAATTGTCGAGACGGGACCGGCGCACCGAGTCGGCATCGTGATCACCGGCAGCGGCACCGTGAAAGCGACACCGGCGAACGAATCCGCCGGACACCGATTAGGCTCTCTCGCACTGGCCGAGCCGCCGCCCCACCATCCGGCGGACGCCCCGGTCGGCTGCACCCACTGGGCGGTGACCGCGGCCGCCATCTCCCCCTGGGAGGGGGCGGCCGCCGGTGCGGTCGCCCGCCCGGGAACGGAGGACGGCGCCGAGGGCCACGAGGCCCGGGACCACTGGGCCGACCTGTTGTTCCTGGACGGCTGCGCCGCCGGGGGCACCGCCCCCGAACCGTCCCCGGCCGGGCGGCACGTGCTCGACGCGGCGATCCGGCCGGCGGTCACCACCCTGGTCGTCGCGGCCCGGGCCCCCGCCGCCGACCCGCCCGAGCCGGGCCGGCCCTGGTTCGCCGAGATCGGCTACGCGCACTGCTTCGCGCTGCTGATGGCGGGTCAGGTCCGCCACGCGTGCCGGATCGCCGAGAACGGCTACCGCCACGAGGTGGCCGCCGGGAACACCGCGCGGGCCGACGGCTGGCTGGCGATGCGCGGCCGGGTCACCGACGCGGTCGGCGCCGCGCACCCGTTCGGCTTCCCCGCTCCCCGCCTCATGCTGGCACCGCGCCCCGCCGCACTCGCCGTCTTCGGCGACCAGGCCGCCGCCGACCGGGACGGGCAGCACGAGGAGCGCCTCTTCCTCCCCTGGTCGACGCTCAGCCGGGCCTGGGCCACCGCGGCCGGCGGGAACACCACCCTCGCCGCCCGCCAGGCCCTGGCCGCCGCCGAAACCGCCATGGCCCTGGGCCAGTACGCCGTCGAGGCCACCGCGAGCTACGACGCGGCCCGGCTGGGCAACCCGCACGCCGTCCGCCACCGCCTGGCCGCGCTCACCCACCTGGTCCCCGGACCGGTGGTGCCGACCCTGGCCGACGCGGCGGCCGCCCTGTCCCGCTCCGACCCCGCGGCCCTGGACCTCGTCACCGCGAAGTTCACCGAGCTGGGCATGGACCTGCTCGCCGCGGAGACCGCCACCGCCGCGGCCGCCCTGCGCCGCACCTGCGCACCCCCCAGCACCCTCGCCTGTCCCACCGCGACGACCCCGCTGCTGCAACTGACCGCACCCCTGGTCGGGCTCACCAGCCGCGAACGGGACGTCGTGCTCCTGGCCGCGGGCGGCTCCACCAGCCCCGTCATCGGACACCGGCTGGCGCTGTCCGCCCGCACCGTCGACAACTACCTGGGCCGCGCCTACCAGAAGCTCGGGGTGGCCAACCGCCGCGAGCTGGGCCCGCTGGTCGTCGGCGACCGCATCCAACCGCCCGTCCACGTCGAAGGGAAACAGCGATGACCTCCATGAGCGACCTCGAGAAGATATCGGCCAACCGGGAAGGCTTCAACCTGCGAGCACGGGCGCACATGCAGTCCTCCTACTACAGCGTCGAGCGGTTCAAGCAGGGCTACAACATGCTGCGCAAGCTGGAGCAGGAGGAGCTCGGCGACGTCAGCGGCAAGTCCCTGCTCGAACTCCAGTGCCACATCGGCGTCAACTCGCTCTCGCTCGCCCGCCTGGGCGCGAAGGTCACCGGCACCGACATCTCCGACGAGGCCATCGACATCGCCCGCGAACTGGCCGCCGACCTCGACCTCGACGCCAGCTTCGTCCAGGCCAACCTCTACGACCTGCCCGACGTCCTGGACGGCCAGTTCGACATGGTCTTCACCGGGTACGGCACCCTGTCCTTCCTGCCCGACATCGACCGCTGGGCCGAGATCGCGGCGCAGTACGTCAAGCCGGGCGGCACCCTCACCGTGGTCGAGATCCACCCCATGCTGACCCTGTGCAGCGACGTGGACGGCGAACTGCGGATCGCCCGTTCGCTGTTCAAGTCCCGGGACGTGCACCACGAGATGTCCTCCAGCTACGCCGACAAGATCGCCGACGAGGTGGAGGTGGAGACCCACAGCATCTACGGCTGGCGCTGGAGCGTGGAGCAGGTCATCAACGCCCTCGTCAAGGCCGGCCTGACCATCGAGCGGGTCCGCGAGGTCCCCTACGACGCCCGGCAGCGGCTCCCGCTGATGGTGCCCGACGGCGAGCACAACTGGCGCATCCCCGGCGACCCGATCCCGCTGTCCTTCTCCTGCGTCGCCCGGCGGCGGTGACCGCGCCATGGCGGAGCAGATCGTCGCGACCCCGGAAATCCGCGAGTACGTGCGGGCCGTCTCCCTGCGGGAGGACCCGCTGCTGGCCGAACTGCGGGAGCAGACCGCCGGGTTGCCCGGCGGCTCGGCGATGCAGGTGATGGCCGAGGAGGGCCAGCTGCTGGGGCTCCTGGTCGGCCTGACCGGCGCCCGGTCGGTCCTGGAGATCGGCACCTTCACCGGCTACAGCACGCTGTGCATGGCCCGTGCGCTGCCGCCGCAGGGCACGCTCGTCACCCTCGACCTCCACGGGCGGTGGCCGGCCATCGGCGCCGACTACTGGCGGCGGGCCGGCGTCGCCGACCGGATCGACGTCCGGCTCGGCGACGCGGCGCAGACCCTGGGCGCCCTCCTCGACGAACGGGGCAAGGAGAGCTTCGACCTCGTCTTCATCGACGCCGACAAGGCCAACTACGGCACCTACTACGAGGCCGCGCTCGGCCTCACCCGCCCGCAGGGGCTGATCGTGATCGACAACACGCTGTTCTTCGGCCGGGTCGTCGACCCCGACAGCCACGACCCGGACACCGTCGCGGTCCGGGCCCTCAACACGGCGCTGCACGAGGATCCCCGGGTGGACGTCTCCATGCTCACCATGGCCGACGGCATCACGCTGGCCCGCAAGCGCTGACACCGCGGCCCCGGAGACGGGCCCGGTGACCCGAGGAACCAGGGAGTCCCCCGACCGCCGGTCGGGGGACTCCGCCGCGTTCCGGGACGCCTGCACGTGTGCCGGAACGCCGACACGCAGCCCCGCACGCGCCTGCGCCTGCTCCCGTACGCGCCTGCTCCCGTACGCGCCTGCGCCCGCCCGCTCCCGCCGGTGGGCGGGGACGGACGGGCGCGGGCGCCGCTGCCCGGTGCGCGCCCGCAAGGCGCGCCGGAGGGGGAGCGACGGGTCAGGGCGCGGCGGCCAGCGCGACCGCGGTCAGGCGCAGCGTCTCGGGCGCCGGCCTGGGGGCCGGCGTGATGTGCAGCCGCTGCGTCCGGCCGCCCTCGGGCTGGGACAGCTGGGCCAGGCAGGCGCAGAGCTCGTCGGTGAACCCGGCGAAGCGGTAGGCGACCTCCATGACCCGGTTGCGCGGGGTGGGGCGGAAGTCCGCGATCAGGTGCGCGCCGGCCGCGGCCGCCTCGCTGACCAGCCAGTTCAGCACGGTGGCGCCGGCGCCGAAGGAGACGACGCGGCAGGAGGTGGCCAGCAGCTTGAGGTGCCAGACCGCCGGGCCGCGTTCGACCAGGGCGACGCCGACGGCGCCGTGCGAGCCGAAGCGGTCGCTCATCGTGACGGCGAGGACCTCGTGCCGGGCGTCGTCCAGGAGCGCGCGCAGGTCGGCGTCGGAGTAGTGCACGCCGGTGGCGTTCATCTGGCTGGTGCGCAGGGTGAGTTCCTCCATGCGCGAGAGGTCCTCGTGGGTGGCCCGGCGGATCTCCATCGCGAGCTCCAGGGAGCGCAGGAACTCCTGCGAGGGGCCCTCGAAGGACTCCTGCTCGGCCTGGCGGCGCGCGTTGGCCTGGTACATCTGGCGGCGGCGGCGCGAGTCGACGGTGACCGTGGCCGGGGTGAACTCGGGCAGGTCCAGCAGCCCGGACGCGGCCTCGGCCGGGTAGCAGCGCACCTGCGGGAGGTGGAAGGCCACTTCGGCCCGCTCGGCGGGCTGGTCGTCGACGAAGGCGATCGTGTGCGGGGCGAACTTCAGCTCGTCGGCGATCTCCCGGACGGACGTCGACTTGGGGCCCCAGCCGATCCTGGCCTGGACGAAGTACTCGGCGAGGCCGAGGTCCTCCAGGCGCTGCCAGGCGGGCCGGTGGTCGTTCTTGCTGGCGACCGCCTGGAGGATGCCGCGGGCGTCGAGGCCGAGGACGGTCTCCCGGATCCGCTCGTCCACGGCGACGTCGTCGCCCTCCAGCAGGGTCCCCTTCCACAGGGTGTTGTCGAGGTCCCAGACGACGCACTTGACGGTGGGGGGCGGTTGGTCGGACGGCTGCGGTCCGCTCACTGCGCCGACTCCTTTCGCGCGGTGGTTCTCCCGGTGGCCAGGGCGTGCCTGGCGAGTTCGAGCTGGCAGATCTCGCTGCTGCCCTCGATGATCTCCATCAGCTTCGCGTCGCGGTAGGCGCGGGCGACGACGTGGCCGTCGACGGCGGCGGCGGAGGCCATCGCCTGTAGGGCCGAGGCGCTGCCCAGGACGGCCTGGGTCGCGCTGACGTGCTTGGCCAGGACGGTGGAGATGACCTGGTTCGGCGAGCCGGCCTCCCAGTGCCCGGCGGCCTCCCGGCACACGCCGGTGGCGATCCGCTCGGAGGCGTAGAGCTCGGCGATCCGGCGGGCGACGAGCTGGTGCTCGCCGATCGGCCGGCCGAACTGGCGGCGGGTGGCGGCGTGTTCGGTGACGGCGGCCAGGCAGCCGCGCAGGATGCCGACGCAGCCCCAGGCCACGGACATCCGGCCGTAGGCGAGGGCGGTGGTGATCAGGAAGGGCAGGGCGAGCGCGGCGCCGCCCAGCACGTTGGCGGCGGGCAGGCGCACGCCCTCCAGGTGGACCTGGGCGTGGCCCGCCGCCCGGCAGCCCATCGGGTGGACGACCTTCTCGATCCGCACGCCCGGGGCGTCGGCGGGGACGACCACGGCGACGGCGCCGTCCCCGCTCCTGGCGATGACCACGATCAGGTCGGCGTAGGCGGCGGCGGTGATCCAGGTCTTCTCGCCGTCCAGGACCACGTCGTCGCCGTCGTACCGGGCCCGGGTGCTCATGGCACCCAGGTCGCTGCCGGCGTCGGGTTCGCTGAACGCGACGGCCGCGAGGCGGCCGCCGGTCAGCCGGGGCAGGAAGGCGGCGCGCTGCTCGGCGCTGCCCAGCCGCTGGATGGTCCAGGCGGCCATGCCCTGGGAGGTCATCACGCTGCGCAGCGAACTGCACAGGCTCCCGGCGTGGGCGGTGAGTTCGCCGCTGTCGAGGCTGGTGAGGCCGAGGCCGCCGTACTGCTTGTGGACCTCGGCGCACAGCACGCCGGCGGCCCCCAGTTCGCCCAGGACGGTGCGGGGGATCTCGCCGGCGGTGTCCCAGGCACCGGCCTCCCGCCGCACCAGGTTCCAGATGTCCCGGTCCCCTGGGGTCGGCGCGTCAGACATCGGTGGCGGCCTGCGCCTGGAGCCGGCCGACCAGGGCGGCCATGCTCTTGACGGTGCGGAAGTTGGACAGCTGCAGGTCGGGCCCGGCCACGGTGACGGCGTAGGTCTGCTCGAGGAAGACCACCAGCTGCATGGCGAACATCGAGTTGGCCAGGCCGGTGGTGAACAGGTCCTGGTCGGCGTCGGGGGTGGTGCGGGTCTCCTCCGCGACGAAGCGGGTGATCCGGTCGATGACGGCGTCGGTGTCGAGGGGCGCCTTGGCGGTGTGCTGCTCGGGGGTCATGACTGTCCCTCACTGGTGTAGGAGTAGAAGCCGCGGCCGCTCTTTCGGCCGAGCTCGCCCCGCCGGACCTTCTCGAGGAGCAGCTCGCTGGGGCGAGCGCGCTCGTCGCCGGTCCGGGCGTGGAGTTCTTCCAGGGCGTCGACCAGGTTGTCGATGCCGATCAGGTCCGCGGTGCGCAGCGGGCCGGTGGGGTGGCCGAGGCAGCCCTGCATGAGGGTGTCGACGTCCTCGGCGGTGGCGGTGCCCTCGCTGACGATGCGGGCGGCGTCGTTGATCATGGGGTGCAGCAGCCGGCTGGTGACGAAGCCGGGCGCGTCGCGCACGACGACCGGGCGGCGGCCGATCCGGGTGAGGGTGGACAGGACCCGCTCGACGGTCCGGTCGGTGGTCCGGGGCCCGCGGATGACCTCGACCATCGGGATGAGGTAGGCGGGGTTCATGAAGTGGGTGCCGATGAGGCTGCCGGGGTCCTTGACCCAGGCGGCCATCTCGTCGATGGGGATGCCGGAGGTGTTGGAGATGACGGGCGTCCCGGGGCCGACCAGCGCCGAGACGGCGGCCAGGACCTCCGCCTTGCGGTCGGGCGCCTCGGTGACGGCCTCGATCACCACGGCGGCGTCGGCGACGTCGTGCAGCCGCAGGGTGGTGTGCAGCCGGCCCGGGGCGGTGCCGGCGGGCAGCGCCCCGGTCAGCTGGGCGTGCCGCAGGCCGTGCCGGATCGCGGTGGTGGCGCGGTCCAGCACGCCCTGGTCGATGTCCACCAGGACGACGGGCAGTCCCTGCCCGAGGACGAGCGTCGAGATTCCGGTGCCCATGACGCCCGCACCTACGACGGCGATCAGCGGCTCGTCCATGACGGCTCCTCCAGACCCAGGGGTTCGTAGCTTCCGGTGTCCGGGCCGATCCAGTAGCGGGTGCGCTGGAAGGGGTAGCCCGGGAGGGACACCCGCCGCGGCCGCGCGGTGCCGCGGACGGCGTCCCAGTCGATGTCGGTGGCGGCCCGCCACAGGGTGCCGAGGGTGTCCAGCAGGGTGGCGAGGCCGGCCCGGTCGGTGTCGGCGGAGCCGAGCGAGGGCAGCGCCGTGAGGTGCCGGGTGTCCTCCTGGCGGCCGAGGTCCGCGGTGAGGCGGTCGGCGGGCCCCATCACCAGCAGGACGTGGTCGGCCAGGGCGGCCGCCGCGCGCAGGGCGTCGGCGAAGGGCGCCGGAGCGCTCAGCTGGCGGGCCCAGCCGGCCGGGTCGGCGGTGTCCTCCGCGGTGGCCCAGGTGCCGGTGGCCGCGGTGCTGTAGAACAGCCGGGGCGGCCCGGGGTTGCGGCCCACCACGTCGGCGGCGAAGGCCGCGGCGTGGGCGTCGGCGGAGCCGGGGTCGGCGGCGGTGCGGGCGCGCGCGAGGGCGGCCGCGGCGGTGACGGCGAGGGCGTCGGGCAGGTCGAGGACGCCGGCCAGGCAGGCCGCCACGTACTCGCCGTCGCCATCGCCGATCACGGCGGCGGGCTGGACCCCCCAGGACTGCCACAGCCGGGCCAGGGCCCACTGGAGGGTGAAGGCGGCGAGCGCGGTGGCGCGCGGGTCGGTGCGGTCCGCGTCCGCGCCGCGGTCGGCCGCGGCGCGGGAGCCGTCCGGGTCGGCGGGGAAGAGCAGGGCGCGCAGGTCCTGGCCGAGCAGCGGGCGGGCCAGCTCGGCGCAGTGGTCGACCTCGCGGGCGAAGACGGCTTCGCTGCGGTAGACCTCCGCGGCGGCCCCGGGGCGGTGACCGGCGCTGCCCGGCAGCACGAAGATGCTGCGGCGGGCCTTCGCGGTCCCCGCGGCGCCGGGGGCGGCCGCCTCGCGCAGGGCGGCCACGGCCTCGGCGCGGTCGCGGCACACCAGGTGGCGGCGGTGCGCGAAGGCGCGGCGGCCGACCTGGAGGGTGTGCGCGACGTCGGCGAGGTGCAGGTCCTCGTCGCCCTCCAGGCGCTCGGCGAGGGCGGCGGCGGCGTCGTCCAGCGCCCGGGGGGTGCGGGCGGACAGCAGGAGCAGGTGGTGCTCGCGCGAGCCGGGTGCGGCGGGGCGCGGCGCGGGCGCCTCCTGCAGGACGATGTGGGCGTTGGTGCCGCCGACGGCGAAGGCGCTGACGCCGGCGCGGCGCGGGGTGGCGCCGCGCGGCCAGGGGCGGGCGGTGGTCGGGACGTAGAAGGGGGTGCGCTCCAGCAGGAGGGCCGGGTTGGGCGCGTCGTAGTTGATGCTGGGCGGGATCTCGGCGTGCTGGAGGGCCAGGACGGCGCGGGTGAAGCCGGCGGCTCCGGCGGCGGCGTCCAGGTGGCCGATGTTGGCCTTGGTGGAGCCGATCGCGCAGTACCCGCGCTCCTCGGTGCCGAAGGCCTGGGTGAGGCCGGCGAGTTCGATCGGGTCGCCCAGCGGGGTGCCGGTGCCGTGGGCCTCGACGTAGCCGATGCTCTCGGCGCCGACGCCGGCGACGGCCTGGGCGGTGGCGATCACCTCGGCCTGGGCCTGCATGCTCGGGGCGTTGAAGCCGAACTTCGAGGAGCCGTCGTTGTTGAGGGCGCTGCCCAGGATCAGGGCGCGGATGTTGTCGTTGTCGGCGAGCGCGTCGCTGAGGCGGCGCAGGGCCACGACGGCCACGCCGTACCCGGGCACGGTGCCGCTGGAGGAGGCGTCGAAGGGGCGGCAGTGCCCGTCGCGGGCGAAGATGCCGCCCGCGACGACGGGGTAGCCGCCGATCAGCGGGATGGGCAGGGCGACTCCCCCCGCCAGCGCCATGTCGCACTCGTGGCCCAGCAGGGCCTGGCAGGCGAGGTGGATGGCGACCAGGGAGGTGGAGCACGCGGACTGGACGGTCATCGCCGGGCCGCGCAGGTCGCACAGGTAGGCGGCCCTGGTGGCGAGGAAGTCCTTGTCGTTGTACGGGCGGGCGGAGAAGGCCGCCAGGGAGCCGCGGAAGCGGGCGTTGGCCAGCAGGTTGAGCGGGAGGTACTTGCTGGCGAAGCAGCCCGCGTAGACGCCGATCGAGCCGTCGAAGCGGGCCGGGTCGTGGCCGGTGTCCTCCAGGGCGTGCCAGACGGACTCGGCGAAGATCCGCTGCTGGGGGTCGCTGATCTCGGCCTGCTCGCGGGTGTAGCCGAAGAAGTCGGCGTCGAAGCGGTCGGCGTCCTCGATGACCCCGGCGGCGGGCACGTAGTCGGGGTGGGTGATCATCTCCTTGGGCCAGCCGGCGTCGGTCAGCTGCTCGGTGCTGAACCGGGAGATCGACTCCACCCCGTCGCGCTGGTTGCGCCAGAACGCGTCGACGGTGGGGGCGCCGGGCAGCCGTGCGGTGAGCCCGACGACCGCGATCGGTTCCATGCTGTCTTCTGTCTCGGTACTCACCCGAGGCCCCCTCGTGCTCGTTGCCGGATCGGTGTGGTGGTGGGCACGCTCACGCTCCTGTCCTGCCGGCGCGGCGTGCGGCGGAGTGCTTGGCGCCGCGGCGGGCGGCGGCGCGGGCGGCGGCGCCCGCGGCCGGGCTGTCGTCGTCGGACCCGGGCGCGCGGTCGATGGCCTGGGCCAGCGCCCGGGCGGAGGGGTAGCGGAACATGTCGACCAGGGACAGGGCGCTGTCCCGCTGTTCGAGCAGGCGGGCCCGGGCGACGACGACGAGCAGCGAGTTGCCGCCCAGGGCGAAGAAGCTGTCGTCCAGCCCGACGCGTTCGACGCCCAGGACGTCCCGCCACACCTCGGTGACCAGGCGTTCGGTGTCGTTGGTGGGCGGGGCGTAGGCGCTGGTGCCCTCGGGGCGGCTCTCGGCCAGGTCGGGCAGGGCGTTGCGGTCGACCTTCTTGTTCGGGGTCAGCGGGACGGCGTCGATGGCGTGCACGGCGCCGGGCAGCATGTAGCCGGGCAGCCGGGTGGCCAGGTGCGCGCGGAGCTCGGTGGCGGTGGCGGTGCGCCCGGGGGCGGGGACGTAGTAGGCGATCAGGCGTCCTTCGGCACCGGTGCCGCGGATGACGGCGACGGCGGAGCGCACGGCGGGGTGCTGGGCCAGGGCGGCCTCGATCTCGCCGAGTTCGATCCGGTGGCCGTGGAACTTGACCTGGTCGTCGAGGCGGCCGAGGAACTCCAGGGTGCCCCGGGACGTCCAGCGGGCCAGGTCGCCGGTGCGGTAGAGCCGGGCGCCGGGGGTGCCGGAGAACGGGTCGGGCTGGAAGCGCTCGGCGGTGGTGCCGTTGCGGCCGAGGTAGCCGCGGACGATGCCGTCGCCGGCCAGCAGGAGCTCCCCGGGGACGCCGACCGGGCACAGGCGCAGGTCCTGGTCGGCGACGTAGGCGCGGACGCCGGCCAGCGGGCGCCCGATGGTGGCGGGGCCGTCGGCGCCGGCCGGGGAGGTGGTGGCCCACACCGCGGCCTCGGTGGGCCCGTACATGTTGTGGACGGTGCCCGCGACGGTGCCGGCGAGGGCGTGCGCCAGGTTGGTGGGCAGCGCCTCGCCGCCGACCAGCAGCCGGGCGAGCCGGGGCAGTTCGGCGCGGGTGTCCTGGTCGGCCAGCAGGGCGCGGGCCAGCGAGGGCGTGCACTGCAGGTGGGTGACCTCGTGGGCGCGCAGCTGCTCGGCGAGGGGCTCCTCGCTCTCGGCCAGGGCGGCGGCCCTGCGCTCCTCGCTGATGTCGCGGACGGTGACCAGGTGGGCCAGCGCGTCGAGGGCGGCCTTGTCCTCGACGCCGAAGTCGACCAGGCAGGCGACCTCGTCGGCCCCGGCGGCCTTCATGCGGTCGATCATGTCGGCGCAGACCTGGGGGGTGCCCAGCAGGCTGGCGGTGGCGAAGAACCGCTCGAAGGCCCGGTCGACGAGTGCGCGCAGTTCCCCGGGCGGCAGGGCCTTGAAGTCCTCGGCGCTCCCGGTGGTGGCGCCCAGGGAGGCGATCAGGTCGAAGGAGGTCTCCAGGTAGCGGCTCATCGGCTCGCGCACCAGTTCGCGGACCTCTTCGAGGTCGGTGCCGACGAAGGTGTGCACCATGACCGCGACGTGGCCGTCGCCGGGCCCGTGGCCGTGTTCGCGCCAGGTCCTGCGGTAGAGCGCGATCTTCTCGGCGAGCTCGTCGAGGCTGTGCCCCAGCAGGTGGGTGAGGACGCCGGTGCCGGCCTCGCCCGCCATCCGGAAGGTCTCGGGGTGCTTGGCGCTGGTCAGCCACACCGGCAGCCGGTCCTGGACCGGCTTGGGGTAGATGCCGACCTCGACCTGGGCGCCGACGCCGTTGCGGCGGGTGGTCTTCTGCCCGCTCCACAGGCTGCGGACCTCGGCCAGGCCGTCCATCATCAGCTGCTTGCGGGCGGCGTAGTGGTCGGGGGCCAGGACGAAGTCGTTGGCGTGCCAACCGGAGGCCAGCGAGATGCCGACCCGGCCGGCCGAGAGGTTGTCGACGGCCGACCACTCCTCGGCCACCCGCAGCGGGTCGTGCAGCGGCATGACGACGCTGCCCGCGCGGACGTGCACCCGCTCGGTGACGGCGGCGACCGCGGCGGCCATCACGGAGGGGTTGGGGTAGAGGCCGCCGAACTGGTGGAAGTGGCGTTCGGGCGTCCACACGGCGGCGAAGTTGTTGCGGTCGGCGAACTTCGCGCCCTCCAGGAGCAGCCGGTAGCGGTCCTCGGGGCTGGCCTCGCTGTCGCTGCCGAAGTAGAGCAGGCTGAAGTCGATCGGACGGGAGCGGGCCTGGAGGTCCGGGCCGCCGCCGGCGGGTGCGGCGCGCAGCGGGGGTTCGCGGCGCAGCACGATGCGGTGGCCGTGGGTGAGCGCCCACAGCAGCTCGACCACGGAGATGTCGAAGGAGACGCTGGTGAGGGCGAGCCAGGTGCTGGGTTCGTCCTCGCCGAAGGTCTCGCTCATGCCGGCGAACAGGTTGGCCACGTTGCGGTGGGTGACCATGACGCCCTTGGGCTTGCCGGTGGAGCCGGAGGTGTAGATCACGTAGGCCAGGTTGTCCGGCGTCACCTCCGGACCGGCGGCGGCGCCGCTGTGCCCGTCGCCGGTGTACCCGACGCCGATGTGCCCGTCCCCGCCGTGCTCGTCGTCCTGCTCGCCGGGGACCACGACCCGGGCGGCGCCCAGCCGTCCGGCGGAGGCGGCGTTGGCCGGGTCGGCGACCACCAGGCGCACGCCCGCGTCGGCGACCATGAACGCCAGGCGGCCGGAGGGGTAGTCCGGGTCCAGCGGGAGGTAGGCCGCGCCCGCCTTGAGGATGCCCAGCAGGGCCACCATCAGCAGCGAGGTGCGGTGCAGGTGGACGCCCACCGGTTCGTCCGCCGCCACGCCCAGGCGGCGCAGCCGGGCGGCGAACTGCTCGGCGCGGGCGTCGAGTTCGCGGTAGGTCAAGGTGGCGTCGGAGGCGATCAGCGCGGTGGCGTCGGGGGTGGCGGCCACCCGCTGGGCCAGCAGCCGGTGCACCAGGGCCTCGGAGCCGTGCGCCGGGGGGCCGGCCTGCCAGGCGGCGAGGGTGCTCAGCTCCTCGGGCGGCAGGACGGCCAGTTCGTCCACCGGCAGGTCCGGGTCCTGCGCGGCGGCCGCCACCACCCGGGCGTAGCGGTCGGCCAGCCGCCGGGCGGTGGCCGCCTCGAACAGGTCGGTGCTGTACTCCAGGCGGCCGGTGACCCCGTCGGGGGTGCGGGTGAGGCTCAGGGTGAGGTCGAAGCGGGCGGCGCCGGTGTCGCCCAGGACCGGGGTCACCCGGCAGCCCCGCAGTTGCAGGCCGCCGTCCCGGTCCTCGTGGCGGTAGCTGAACAGCACCTGGAAGAGCGGGTTCTGGGCGAGGTCCCGGTCGGGGTGGAGCTCCTCGACCAGTTTCTCGAAGGGCAGGTCCTGGTGGGCCAGGGCGCCCTTGACCTCCTCCCACAGGCGCTGGACGAGCGTGCGGAAGGTGGGACGGGCGGCCAGGTCGCAGCGCAGCACCAGGGTGTTGGTGAAGAAGCCGATCAGCGGCGCCAGTTCGGGGCGCTCGCGCCCCGAGACGGGCGTGCCGACGACGACCTCGTCCTGGCCCACGTGGGCGCGCAGCAGGACCGCGAACGCGGCCAGCAGGACGCTGTAGAGGGTGGCGCCCTCGCCGCGCCCCAGCTCCTCCAGGCGCCGGACGGCCTCCGGGGGCAGGGTGAAGGTGAGCGCGGCACCGCGGTAGCTCTGCACCGGCGGGCGGGGACGGTCGGTGGGCAGGTTCTGCGCGGGCATGCCCGCCAGGTGCTGCTTCCAGTACCCCAGCAGGCGGCCGAGCTCCGGGCCCGCCAGGGTCTCCTGCTGCCAGTGCGCGAAGTCGGCGTACTGCATGGGCAGTTCGCCGGACTGCGGGCTCCCCCCTTCGAGGGCGGCGCGGTAGTGGGCCTCGATCTCCTTGCCGAGGGTGCCGACCGCGGGGGCGTCGCAGGCCAGGTGGTGCACGGTCAGCAGCAGGCGGTGGTGCTCGGGGCCCAGGCGCAGCAGGCGGGCGCGGACGACGCGTCCGGCGACCAGGTCGAAGGGGACGGCGGCCTCCTCGTCGGCCAGGGTCGCGGCCAGCGCCGCGACCTGCTCCGGGCTGCGGCCGGGGCCGGTGAGGTCGGTGACCGGGACGGCCACCGGGGCGGGCGCCAGGACCACCTGGTGGGGCGTCCCGGCGACCGAGCGGAAGGCGGTGCGCAGGATCTCGTGGCGGCGCGCGGTCTCGGTCAGCGCCTGCTGGAGGGCGTCGGCGTCCAGCGGGCCGGTGATGTCGTAGCCCAGCGGGACGTTGTAGACCGAGCTGCCGGGCTGGAGCTGGTCGAGGAACCACAGGCGCTGCTGGGCGTAGGACAGCGGAGCGCGGTCGTCCTCGTCGGCGCCGGTTCCCAGGGGGGTGCTCACTGCCGCCCCCCGTCTTCCTGCGGGGCGGCGGCGCGGCGGGCGCGCGGCAGGATGGGGCCGGAGCCGGTCGCGGCGGCGGCGTCGACGGCCTCGGCGAGGCCGGCGACGGTGGGCCGCTGCAGGAACACCGCGATCGGGACGGCGGTGCCGGAGGCCTCGTTGACCTGCGCGACGAGGCGGGCGGCGAGCAGCGAGTGGCCGCCGGCCCGGAAGAAGTCGTCGCTGCGGCCCAGCGGCTGGTCGCGCAGCAGCGCGGAGGCGATCTGCGTGATCCGCTCCTCGGTCGGACCCTGCGGTTCCTGCCGCTCCCGGGCGGCGGCCGGGACGTCGAGGGCGAGCGCGGCCAGGGCGTCCTGGTCGACCTTGCCGTGCCCGGTCAGCGGCAGCGCGTCCAGCAGCAGGACGCGCTCGGGGACCATGTAGACGGGCAGCCGGTCCTGGAGGAAGGCGGTGAGCTTGTCCTCGGAGGTGCTCTCGCCGTGTCCGTGGGTGCAGACGTAGGCCACCAGGGTGGTGTCGGCGCCGGGGGCCGGGGTGCGGGCCAGCACGGCGGCGTCCTTGACGTCGGGGTGCTCGCGCAGGGTGGCGGCCACCTCGCCGGGCTCGATCCGGAAGCCGCGGATCTTGACCTGCTCGTCCGCGCGGCCCAGGAACTCCAACTGGCCGTCGGGCAGCCAGCGGACCAGGTCGCCGGTGCGGTAGAGGCGGGCGCCGGGGGTGTCGGAGAACGGGTCGGGGACGAAGCTCTGCTCGGTCAGGTCGGGGCGGTTGACGTAGCCGCGGGCCACGCCGGCGCCGCCGATGTGCAGCGCGCCGCGCACGCCGGTGGGCACCGGGCGGCCCTGGGCGTCCAGGACGTGGGCGGTGGTGCCGGCGATCGGGCGGCCGATGGGCGGCCGTCCGACGTGGGTCTGCGGGGGCACCAGGGCGGCGGTGGCGACCACGGTGGTCTCGGTGGGCCCGTAGTGGTTGTACAGGTCGAAGGGCAGGCCCTGGGGCGGTGCGGCGGGCAGCACGTCGCCGCCGGTGAGCAGGCTGCGCAGGGCGGTGTCGGCGGGCCAGCTCTCGGTCAGGACGGCCGCGGCGATCGGGGTCGGCAGGAACGAGGTGGTGATCCCCTCCGCGGCGAGCCAGCGCACCAGGGCCGCCGGGTCGGCGCGCAGGTCGTCGGGGACGACGTTCAAGGTGGCGCCGGCGGCCAGGGCTGGCCAGATCTCCCAGGTGGAGGCGTCGAAGCCGGGGCTGGCGAACAGGGTGGTGCGGTGGGCGGGGTCCAGCGCGTACTGGGCGGTGTGCCAGGCGACCAGGTTGCTCAGGCCGCGGTGCTCCAGGGCGACGCCCTTGGGGCGGCCGGTGGAGCCGGAGGTGTAGATGAGGTAGGCCAGGCGGTCGGGGGCGAGCGCGTCGGCCTGCACCGCCGCGGCCGGGTCGACGGGCGCGTCCGCGTCGACGAGCAGGACGCGCAGGTCCTGCTCGGTGGGCGGCAGCTGCGGGCGGGTGCGGCCGGTGGCCAGGACGGTGCGCGCACCGGCGTCCCGCAGGATGAAGGCCACCCGCTCGGCGGGGTAGCTCGGGTCCACGGGCAGGTAGCAGCCGCCGGCCAGCAGGACCGCCAGCTCGCCGACCACCAGCTCCGCGGAGCGCTCGGCGTACACCGCCACCGGCTCCTCGGCGGCCAGGCCCGCGGCGCGCAGCTCGGCGGCCAGCGCTCCGGCGCGCTGCCACAGCTGCGCGTAGCTGAGCCGTCCGCCGCTCCAGCGCACCGCGTCGGCGTCGGGGCGCTGCTCGACCTGGCGGGCGATCAGCTCGGTCACCGGCAGGTCGGACGCTCCGGCGCTCTCGGCGCCCTCGGCACCCTCTGCGGCGGAGGTGTCCCCGGCGGAGCCCAGGGTCCAGCTCCGGAGCTGGTCCGACTCGGCGTCCGAGAGCAGGCGCAGGCTGCCCACCGTGCTGTCGGGACGCTCCATCGCGTCGGAGAGCAGGGTCAGGTAGTGCGCGATCATCCGATCCATGGTGGCCTCGTCGAACAGGTCCGAGGAGTGCTCCCAGATCATCGCCAGGTCGTCGTCCTCGGGGCGCGGGGCCCGGCCCATCCGCTGCTCGGCGCGCGGGATCACGATCACGTTGAGGTCGGACTTGGCGGACTTGTTCGAGCGCTCGGTGACCTTGCCGGTCAGCCCGCCGAAGTCGATGTCCGGCACCGCGGAGTCGTGGAAGCTGAACATGACCTGGAACAGCGGGGTGCGCGAGGGGTCGCGGGACGGGTCGATCGCGTCGATCACCGCGTCCACCGGGGTGTCCGACCAGGCCAGCGTCTCGGCCACGCTCTGGCGCACCTGCGCCAGCAGCTCGCTGAACGGCTGGTCGCCCGAGACCTTCGTCCGCAGGACCAGCGTGTTGACGAGCATGCCCAGCAGCGGTTCCAGCTCGGGGAGGTTGCGGTTGGCGGCGCCGGTGCCCACCAGCATGTCCTGCTGCCCGGTGTAGCGGTACAGCAGCGCGGCGAAGCCCGCGTACATGGTGGTGAACAGCGAGATGCGGTTCTCGCGGCTGAAGGCGCGCATCCGGCGGGCCAGCGGGGCGGGGACGAGGATGCGGGGCGCGCGGCCGCGGAAGGTCATCACCGGCGGGCGCGGCCGGTCGGCGGGCAGCTCCAGGGTGTCGGGGGCGCCGGCCAGCCGGGCGGTCCAGTGGTCGACGTGCGCGCGCAGCACCTCGCCGCTCATCCAGTCGCGCTGCCAGATGGCGTAGTCGGCGTACTGGACGGGCAGTTCGGGCAGCGGGGAGGGCTGGTGGGCGGCGAACGCCGGGTAGAGGGCGCGCAGTTCGGACAGGAACATCGACAGCGACCAGCCGTCGTGGACGAAGTGGTGCTCTACGTGCAGGAAGGTGTTGTTGCCGTCGCCGTGGCGCAGCAGCACCCAGCGGGCCAGCGGGGGCTTGGTCAGGTCGAAGGGCTCGCGCAGCTGCGCGGCCACCGCCTCGTCGGCCTGCTCCGCGGGCACGTCCAGGACCAGCAGCGAGGCCTTGGCCTCGGCCAGCGGGCGCTGGTAGCCGACGCCGCCGACGGAGACGAACGTGGTGCGCAGGACCTCGTGGCGGCGGACGATCTCGTCGAGCGCGGCGTGCAGGGCCTCGACGTCGACCTCGCCCTGCAGGGACACGGTGGCCTGGAAGTTGTAGGCGAGGTTGCCCGGGGAGAGCTGCTCGAAGAACCAGACCCGCTCCTGGGGCAGCGACAGCGGGACGGGGCGGTTGCGGGCGGAGCGGCGCAGCGGCGGCGGGGTGGGGGCCGGCGCCTCGACCGCGCCCGCGTCCGCATCGGCGCCGTCGGCGTGGCGGCGGTCGACGATCTCGCCGAGCGTGGCGATGGTCGGCGCGCCGAACAGCTCCGGCACGGTCACCACCACGTGCAGCTCCGCGGCGATCCTGGCCGCCAGGCCCGCCACCAGCAGCGAGTTGCCGCCCAGGGCGAAGAAGTCGTCGTGCACGCCGACCTCGGCGCCGCCCAGCAGCCCGGAGACGATGCGCGCCAGCGCCGCCTCGGTGGGCGTGCTCGGCGCCGCCGCGTCGGCGGCCAGCCCCGACGCCGAGCGGTCCGGCGCGGGCAGCGCGGCCCGGTCGACCTTCCCGTTGGGCGTCAGCGGCAGCTCGGACAGCGCGACCACGGCCCCCGGCACCATGTAGGACGGCAGCCGGCCGGCGACGAACTCGACCAGCTCGGCGGTGGGAACGGCGCTGACCACGTAGCCCACCAGGCGGGCGTTCGGCTGCCCCGAGTGCTCGACCGCCACGAAGGCGTCCCGGACGCCGGGGTGCTGCTTGAGGACGGTCGCCACTTCGCCGGGCTCGATCCGAAACCCGCGGATCTTGGCCTGGTCGTCGTAGCGGCCGATGTACTCGAACACGCCGTCCGCGCGGCGGCGCACCTTGTCGCCGGTGCGGTACATCCGCTCGCCGGGCACCAGGATGTCCGGGACGAACGCCGCGGCGGTGGCCGCCGGCTCGTGCAGGTAGCCGCGGGCCACGCACGCGCCCGCCAGGCACAGCTCGCCGGCCTCGCCGTCGGGGACGGGGTCCAGGCCGTCCAGCACGTAGCAGCGCACCCCGTCCACCGGCACGCCGATCGGCGGGGGCACCGGCCCGCCGGGCAGCACCTCGCCCGCCGTCACCTTCACCGTTGCCTCGGTCGGCCCGTACAGGTTCACCACCGCGAACGGCAGGCCCTCGGGCACGCCGCGCTGCATCGCCGAGCCGCCGGTGTGCAGGGTCCGCAGCACGGTGTGGGCGGGCCAGGACTCCTCCAGGACCGCCTCGGCCAGCGGCGTGGGCAGGAAGGTGACGGTGATGCGCTCGTCGGCCAGCCAGGTGGTCAGCTCCGGCGGGGAGGTCCGCACCCGCGCGGGCGGCACGACCAGCGTCGCGCCCGCGGTCAGGGTGAACCAGATGTCCTGGACCGACACGTCGAAACCGGGGCTGGCCAGCAGCGTGCTGCGGTCGTCGGCGCGGGTGAGGTACGTGGCGTGGTGCCAGCGCATCAGGTTCGCCAGGCTCGCGTGGCTGACGGCCACGCCCTTGGGGCGGCCGGTCGAGCCGGAGGTGTAGATGACGTAGGCCAGCGAGGCGCCGTCCACCGCGGGCGGGGCCGGGGGCGTGGCGCCGCCGGGAACCTCGCGCTCCAGGTCCACCAGGACGACGTCCTCGCCGAGCGGCGCGTCGCCGGCGGCCAGCGCGGCGGTGGTCAGCACGGCCACCGCGCCCGAGGCGTCCAGGAGTTGGCGCACCCGCGCCGCCGGGTGGGCCGGGTCCAGCGGCAGGTACGCCCCGCCCGCGAGCAGGACCGCCACCTCCGCGACCACCAGGTGCGCCGACCGGTCGGCGTACACGGCCACCACGCTGTCGGGGCCCACGCCCCGGTCGGTGAGGTCGGCCGCCAGGGCGTGGGCGTGCGCGGCCAGCGCACCGTAGGTCAGTTCCAGCTCACCGTCCTGTACGGCGATGGTGTCGGGTGCTTCGATCACTCGGGCGTGGAATTCGTTGAGGACCATGTCGCGCGTCATCCTTCACTGCCGGGAGAAGTGGGGGCTGGAACTGGGGGGATTACTCCGAGACCCGACGCAGGCTCAGGGGTCGCATGTCCGTCCACACGGTGCCGATGTGGGTCAGGCAGTCGGTTTTCGTGCCGGTGACACCGGCGTGGTGCCAACCGGCGGGAAGGTCCCGACCGGCGGGCCAGATCGAGTACTGCTCCTCGTCGTTCGACACGACGGTGTAGGACTGGGGGGAGTCGTCCATGGGGTTCCTCCGGGTAGGCGAACGGCGCGACGGCACCCGCCACCCGCACGCCCGCGCGCCCGCCGGACCGCGTGCCTGACCGGCACGGCGGGTACGACGGACGGGCGCGGCCGGCATCGGGCGGGCCGGACAGCGCGCGGAAACGGCCGCCCGCCCGGACAACCGCCCCGACCGCCGGCGAACCACCGCCCCCACGCGTTCCTCTGGGTCAGCATGTATCGCCACTCCACCCGCCGATAGAGTAAAGCGATTACTCCCCCCGCCCGTTAAAACGAGAATTGGACCGGAACACCACGAAAAACCGCCCCCGAAAACAAAACGGCCCTCACATCACACCCGTCACACCGAACCCATCCACCACATTCGCCCCGCAATTCGCCCCGCCCCGGGCGAATGCCGGGTTCCCGGGCCCGGGAAAACCGGGGACGGGCGCATCCCTCCCGCCGATATCCGGATCGGCCGGGCGCGGTCAGCCCAGGAGCCGGGTGTGCAGCCGGACGGTGGTGCCGGCCTCCGCGGTGGAGCGGATCTGGACCAGGTCGCAGAGCTGCTGGACGAGCCAGAGCCCGCGGCCGCCGACCTGGTCGGCGGTGGGCCGCAGCCGGCCGACCAGCGGGTCCTGGAGGTGGCCGGCGTCGTGGAACTCGCAGATCAGGTCCGTGCCCTCCACCCAGGTGCGCAGGACGCCCCGGCCGCCGCCGTGCTTGATGCTGTTGCCGACCACCTCGGTGGCGGCG